>CALDLG010000135.1 GCA_937910785.1 uncultured Lachnospiraceae bacterium
CACATCCGTTGATACAGGATGCGATAAGAAGAATCGTGCATACGGCGAACAGAGAATATGCTTTTTTCGTCGGATTTACAGTTGCAAAATTCATTTTTCGGTCTGACCTCCATGTTTTTGATACATTTTCCTGATTGTATCATATTTCCGGCTCCGGATAAATCATTCTTTTACCTCAACCGACAGTTTTAAAAAGATATCTTTAAAATTAGCATAAAATCAGTTACCAATATAATCAGATTCGATATGTTGATAGGATTACCTAAGTGCACACATACTTGATTATGCTGCTATCGCGGGTTTAAATCGTTATCTGTTATGAATGCATAAGTATAATGCTTTGCCGGATTTTATTAAGGTTGATATGAGTTGTTGAGAGTGAAAGAACTGAAACTGCCTTTTCAAATTTCTCCTGAAATCCGGAATAATATATGCCTGAAAAAGTTGTTTATATGATATCATAGCTTTGGAAGTAGCCCTTTCATAGTAAACGCTATTTCGTTTCTAGAAACTTTATTATGCTATAAATTGAAAGGAGGAGAAGTCTGTGCAAGATGAATAAGTTTGGATTACTGCACCAAGGCATAATGCCGATATAGTAGTTTATTATGTCCGCTATGTTTGAAACGTGGCGGGTTATTTTTTGGAGGTTGTGTATGGAAAAGCAAAGAAATACTACGATTCTGGGATATATGCGCGTATCAAGTCGTGACCAGAATGAGGACAGGCAGAGGATAGCTTTATTGGAAATGGGAGTACCAGAGGAAAATATCTATGTTGATAAGCAGTCCGGAAAAAATTTTGAAAGAAAGCAATACAAGAAAATGATGAGAAAATTGAAGCCAAATACCGTGCTTTATATCAAATCCATAGACAGACTTGGAAGGAATTATCAAGAATTAATAGAACAATGGAGAATTATAACAAAAGACAGAGGCGCAGATATTGTGGTGATTGACATGCCAATCCTTGATACGAGGCTGGAAAAGAATCTGCTTGGCACACTTATATCGGATCTGGTTCTTACGCTTTTAAGCTATGTCAGTGAAAATGAAAGGCTTTGCATCAGACAGAGACAGGCAGAGGGTATAGCCGCGGCGAAAGCAAAGGGTATTAAGTTTGGCAGACCGTTAAAGCCTGTTCCAGATAACTTCTTAGATTGTTGCCAGATGTGTTGGTCAGGGAAAATGTCTATATTACAAGCGGCACGGGAATGCAGGATGCCAGAAAGCACATTCAGGCAGAAGATGAAGAGAGCAGAACAGGAATGCAATGAAAAAAACAGATGACCGGATTTGGAAAGTATACTTTTCAACGATCTGATTTGGATATACTTATACAACAACAACCATACTCTAAATGTACCGAAAAGTCAAGATATTATATGTCTTTACAAAGGCGTACCATTAAAAAGTAATCGTTCTCATAAAAGTATACTTTTTTGATGAGAGAGAGATGGTTGTAAATGAAAATTATGAAAATTGGAAAGATATCTATTGGAGAAGGATGTAAACCGCTTGTTATTCCTGAAATTGGAATAAATCATGGAGGAAGCCTGGCTGTTGCGAAAGAAATGGTTTTTTCAGCTTATAAAGCAGGGGCTCAAATTATAAAACATCAAACGCATATCGTGGATGATGAGATGAGTAGCATTGCCAAAAATGTTATTCCAGGGAATTCCAAAGATTCAATTTATGATATTATGTCCAGGTGCGCGCTTTCAGAAGATGATGAACGTGAACTGAAGGATTATACAGAAAGTTTGGGAATGATCTATTTGAGTACCCCTTTTTCAAGAGCGGCAGCAGACCGACTGGAACGCATGGGAGTATTGGCTTATAAAATAGGCTCAGGAGAACTGAATAATTTCCCTTTGTTGGAGTATGTAGCATCATTTGGAAAACCTATGATTATATCAACTGGAATGAACGGAATGCAGAGTATTAGCAAGGCAGTAAGCATTTTAGAAAATAAGCATGTTGACTACGCACTTTTACATACCACTAATTTGTATCCTACATTACCATCTCAAGTTAGATTTGGGGCGATGCAGGCGCTTATGGAAAAATATCAGGATATTCCAGTTGGATTGTCAGATCATACCACAAATAACAATGCTTGTATTGGGGCAATGGCATTAGGGGCAAAAATTGTTGAAAGGCATTATACAGACGTAATGAGCAGAATGGGGCCAGACATTATTTGCTCTATGGACATGGAGGAATTGTCTAAGTTATTGCAGGCAGCGGAAGAAATATCACAGATGATCGGAGGAAAAAAAGAGGCGATTCCGGAGGAACAGATTACTATAGATTTTGCCTATGCAACAGTTGTGACAATTAGACCTGTTAAGAATGGTGAAGAATTTACAAAAGAAAACATATGGGTAAAAAGACCGGGAAAGGGTGGTATTTTGGCAGAAGCGTATAACAGTATTTTAGGAAGAAAAGCGATGCGGGATATAGATAATGACACACAGCTGACATGGGAAATGATTAGCTTTAAGGCATGAAGGAAGTTTAAGCGAGGGGAAAATCAGTATGATTTATAAGTATGATGAAAAATTGGCATATGATTATGAAAACGGGTTTAACTTAACATCTGACATAAAAAGACTAAGTAATATAGTTTCACATTGGGAGATATATAAAAAAATTGTTGAATTGCCCGGAGAGATTGTGGAGTTGGGTGTTTTCAAAGGGGGATCATTTCTCAGATTAGCATCGTACCGTAATATGCTTGAAAATGAATGGTCCCGAAAAATAATAGGATTTGATGTTTTTGATGAATTCCCCCGTACACAGAATAAAGGTGACCAGATATTTAGAGAAGAGTGGGTAGAGGAAACCAACAATGAATTCGCAACTGAGAAAGATATTCAGGATGCTCTTGATTGGAAGGGAATAAAAAATACAGAACTGGTTAAAGGTGATATTGCTTTGACAATTCCAAAGTATCTTGAGAAACATCCGTATTTACGAATTGCTCTTTTACATATTGATACAGACATATATGAACCCGCAAAGATAGGATTAGATTATCTGTATGAGAGAATTGTACCTGGCGGAATTATACTTCTGGATGATTATGGTGTTGCCGGTGAAACAGATGCAGTGGATGAATTCCTAAAGGATAAAGATCTTATGTTGCAAAAGTTTAGTTTTTCTCAATTAAAACCTACATATATCGTAAAGAAAAGATTGGAGGAAAAATAAATGAAATTTTGCAAAAAGTGCATTATGCCTGATACAAGACCAGGAATCAGCTTTAATTTAGAGGGTGTGTGTATTGCATGTCAAAACAATGAAAAGAAAAAAAGTGTAAACTGGGATGCCCGGATGAAAGAACTGGAGATTTTATGCGATAAGTACAGAAGGAAAAATCCGGGAGAATATGATTGTATTATAGCGGTTTCAGGCGGTAAGGATAGTCATTATCAGGTTCATGTTATGAAAGAATTGATGAATATGAATCCGTTGCTTATTACGGTAGAAGATTTTTTTACTATGACCGAAGCAGGAAAGCATAATATAAAAAATATTTCCGAAGCGTTTGGCTGTAATTTGATTTCGTTTAAGCCTAATAGAAAAGCTGCAAAAGTGATTTCACGCTATATGTTTGAAAATTATGGGAGACCTTTGTGGTATGTAGATCGTTTACTATATACGGTTCCACTGTATTATGCGGCAAGTCTTAATATTCCATTGTTAGTATATGGCGAGAATGTTTCATACGAATATGGCGGTGTAGATGATAAGGAGACCTATTCTGCAAGAGCACAGATATTTAATGGTGTTGCCCCGGATGTAAAGCTTGATGAGCTTGTGCAAGCCGGAGTTCCAAGAGATGAACTTGTTTATTTAGAGGCACCTTCACAGGAATTGCTAAATAAACTTGAGCCAATCTATTTAAGTTATTTTATGGAATGGAACAGCGTTAAGAATTATGAATTTGCAAAAACACGTGGATTCAAGGATTTAACACATGAGTGGGATAGAACAAACCATATTGAAAATTTTAATCAGATTGACAGTTATGGATATTTGTTGAATGCGTGGATGAAATACCCTAAATATGGACATGCATACGCAACAGATTATTCAGCAAGATGGGTAAGGTATGGTCTGTTGACAAGGGAGGAAGCTGTAAAATACGCTGAGGAACGAGATCATGCGATTGACCCTAAAATTGTAGAGGATTTTTGTGAGTTCACGGGTATGTCAATACAGGAATTTTATGACGCACTTGAAAAGCTTTATAATAAAGAGATTTTTGAAAAGAATTTATTTGGCCAGTGGCGGCTCAAACGAGAATATATTGAGGAAAGAAGAAATCCGAAGTGGTAAGGAAAAGAATCTTGTTTTTATCCGGAACAAGAGCTGATTATGGTAAAATAAAATCACTTATACAGGCAGTCGAAGCAGCTGATGATTTTGAAACCTTCATATATGTATCAGGTATGCATTTGCTGGAGCAATATGGAAGTACATATGAAGAAATAATTAATGATGGCTATAAAAATATTTATGTGGCATATGGTTACCGAAATATAGGCGATATGAGTTACGATTTAGGAACTGCAATTTGTAATCTGACGGGATATGTTGAAAAAATCAAACCCGATATGATTGTGGTTCATGGTGATAGAATTGATGCGCTCGCTGGTGCCCTGGTTGGCGTATTAAAAAATATTATGGTGGCTCATATTGAAGGTGGTGAGTTATCCGGGACTGTTGATGAATCAATAAGGCACACGATTTCAAAACTTGCTCATGTTCATTTTGTGTGTAATAAGGAGGCAAAGAATCGATTAGCGCAAATGGGGGAACAGCAGGAACGAATTCACATTCTTGGATCTCCTGATATCGATATTATGAAGTCGGACAGATTGCCTTCATTAGAAAAATGCAAGAAGAAGTATAATATTGGTTTTGATGATTATGCAATATTTATGTATCATCCGGTTACAACGGAATTTGAACAGATTCCCATTCAGATAAAATCCGTAGTAGATGCACTCATTGAATCCGGGAATAACTATGTAATTATTTACCCAAACAACGATTCAGGGACAGATTATATTTTACATGAATTAAAAAGGTTTAATACAGGTAAAGTAAGAAAAAGGGTTCGAATTTTTCCGTCAATTAGATTTGAGTATTTTCTTACGTTATTGAAAAATGCTTCATTTATGATAGGTAATTCGAGTGCAGGTGTTCGTGAAACTTGCGTTTATGGGATACCGTCAATTGATATAGGCAGCAGACAACAAGGGAGATATTCCCTTGAAATTGTACGAAATATTCAACATATAGAGCCGGTTAAGGAAGATATTTTGTCTGCTATACGCCAAGTAGACAATTATCGGAAGGCAACCAGCTATTATGGTGATGGAAAAAGCACAGAAAGGTTTATGAGTATACTGAGAGGTGGTTTATGGAATTTACCATTGCAAAAAAAATTTATTGATATTGATTTTTGAGGTGATGTAATGATCGAAGGCAAAAAAGTAATAGCATGGATACCTGCGAGGGGTGGCAGCAAAGGAATACCGGATAAAAACATATATCCACTAAACAAAAAGCCCTTGATTGTCTACACAATAGAAGCGGCCTCCAAATCGCAGTATATCGATATAATTATGGTTTCAACTGACAGCGAGAAAATTGCAGCTATATCTCGTCGGAATGGGGCCTGGGTTCCATCATTGAGACCCGATTATCTGGCAAGTGATACTTCGAAAACCCTGGATGCAGTCTTATATAGTATAGAGCTGTTAAAAAGCCAGGGTATTGAAATCGATATTTTTTGCCTGCTTCAGCCAACCTCTCCGTTGCGTGATGAGACAGATATAGACCGGGCATTAGAATTATATATTAAAAAGAAAGCGGGAGTAGTGGCTGTTTCAAAAGTACAAGATCATCCGTTGTTAATACGAACTGTTTCATCTGAAGGGAGTGCAGATCCTTTATTGAAAAAAGGAAGTACCTGCAGGCGACAGGATATGCCTCAATACTTTCGGGTAAATGGAAGTATTTACATTAATTCTATTTTGGAAATCAATGAAAATACAAGCTTTAATGATAACCCAGTGGCTTTTATAATGGATGAGTCACATGGAATTGATATTGATGAGATGTCTGATATTGTTTTAGCTGAATACTTTGTAAGAACTCGTACAAAACAGGATTGATTCTCTGAGAATCAAATTTTTTATTATGATTGAATGGAGTAAGTTCTCGAAATCCCGAGAGATTATTCTATATTAAAGGGAGGAACTATGTATGAAGTTACCCTATTTTATTGCAACAATCGGAAATGAATTATATTCTGTTATGGAACGTTCAGATAAAAAACCGGTTGAGGTATTAAAAGAATATATTGACCGGGTTGCTGAGGCAGAGATTGATTGTATTGATCTGTCTCTGCTTGAAAAAAATAAAGAGGGTCAAAAAAGGATTGTTCTCAGCCGTAGTGATTATCGAGAATTAGCTGATTTTGTACATAAAAAGGAAATTGAATGGACAATAGCACCAAGGGACATTGAAGTGACAGATCAGCTTTTTGATATTATTGATTTTTATACGATAGAAACCCCGGATTTAGAAAAAATTGATTTGTTTAAGCATATTGGCAGTAAAGGGAAGCCTGTTCGTCTGTCCACAGAGGCATCCTCCCTTTCAGAGATTGATCAAATAGTTCGTGTTTTGAAGAAAGCCGGGTGCAATGAAATTTTGCTTATGCATGGAGCTCGTTCATGTTCTGCAAACATTAAAGATGTTAATCTAAAGGTTATTGCTACCTTAAAAAATTTGTTTCCAAGTGTTAGAGTGGGATATAGGGATCATATAAAAGGTGATAATGCATTACCGGCAATGATAGTTGCCTATATGCTTGGAGCGGAAGTTATTGAAAAGAAAATAAAAGTCGAAAATGATGAGTTAAATGAAAACGATGAATTTGTCTGGAATCCTAATATGTTTCAAAGAGCCAATCAGTGTTTTTATTCAATTGGCAGGATGTTAGGCAGCAGTGAAAAATAATTTATGAATATGAGAAATAGATTTTAAAAGTATGTTAGCGATAGAGACCTGCCTGGCAATAGGCTAAAGGATCTTCTGTGTAGCAGTATTACTTCGTAGGAATTATCTGATATATACAAAAAATAAGCGCGTCGCTGGCAAGCGGCGTCATTTTATTTTATGGCATATAGTTCGAGGCACACATCAGGCTAATTTATTCATGCAATCGACCAGTCGACCAACCGCTCCGGTATCATCAAAATCTGCAAATGATACCTCAAAATCTGCAATGTATACCGGACCGTCTCACAAAGCCCCCCTTTTCTGATAAACTGATAGCAAAATGCAAATAAAGAAAACAGGTAGAAAAGAGGTACGGGACCATGGGAAGAACCATCAAGGGAAAGCTGACGGTCAGTGTGATCTGTATGGTCGTAGCCAGTATTCTGCTGACTACGGTTGGTGTCGTTATCGTAGCGGGAAAACGGCTGGTCGATGATCAGACAGAGGCATTACAGATTTATGCGGACAGATATGCGGAAGAGATCAATACATGGATCGAAAATGAAAAAATGTTAGCGGAAGGAGCCGCAAACTGTATGGAATCGGCGCAGAATGCGGATGAGGCATTTATTCAGTCCGTAATGAATACATACGCGGCAGGCCGGGAAGAACTTTTAAACCTGTACTGCGGCACGAGGGACAGCCTGTTCGTGCAGTCCAATGAAGAGGCTGAGATTCCGGAGGGATATGATCCGGTTCAGCGCGGATGGTATCAGCAGGCGGCAGCGGCAGGACATGTAATTGTAACAGATCCTTACTGGGATGTGCTGACCAATCAGATGTGCACGACGGTAGCGGCGCCGGTATATATAGAGAATGAACTGGCAGCGGTGGTTGGTCTGGATGTGACGCTCGCTACGGTGACGGATTTGACAGGGAGTATCGATTTTGCGGAAGGAGTATATGGATTTCTGACGGACAGCAGCGGGCAGTTTGTGGCACATAAGAACAAAGACTATGAACCTTCGGAGAATAATGCCGTTGCCGTCAGGGATATTATGCCTGGGCTTGCGAAGCTTTTAAACGGGGAAGAAAACGGTGTTATAGAACTGGTGGATTATGATGGTAGCAGATGCTATTTCGCAACGGCCGGTATTGAAGGCAGTCAGTGGAGAATGGGCGTGGTAGTGCCGACTGCCAATGTCAGAAGCTCGTTGTTTACCATGATTGCCGTGGCGGTTGTTATTGCGCTTGTGATTACGGCGCTTGTGGCCGTTACGATGACGGGATTAATCGGGAAAATGTTAGCGCCGGTTCAGGTGTTAAAACAGTTTGCATCCGGTGATTTTTCGGAGAATGTTGCCGTTGAGAAAAGTATTCCGAAAGAATATAAGAATGAAACGGAGCAGATCAGGACTGCGACGGCGGAAGTGAAACAGCAGATCCGCGGGATTATACTGAGTACCAAGCAGCAGGCGGAAAGCATCGGCACGATAGCGGAAGGGACCTCAGCCAGAATGACGGTTCTGACGAAAGACATTTCCGAAATTGCCGATTCGGCGCTGCAGGTATTAAATCAGACAACAGAAGCAAAGGAGCTGGCTGAAAAGATCAGGGATACCGGACAGGAACTTTGTCTGGCGGTAGAAGAGGTGGCGGAAAAAGCAAAGGAAGCCGCCGGCCAGTCCGGCGATATTATGGAACGGGCCGGAAAACAGCATGTAAGCTCCGAGGCATCCAGAGAGGAAGCGGTCGTTCTTTATCAGGAAACGAAAGAAGAACTGGAGCAGGCAATTGCGGACAGCCAGAAAGTAAGAGAGATTGATACGCTGACGGAAGAAATTCTTTCGATCAGCTCTCAGACGAATCTGTTAGCCCTGAATGCTTCGATAGAGGCTGCCAGAGCCGGGGATGCGGGAAAAGGCTTTGCAGTTGTTGCGGATGAGATACGTCAGCTTGCGGATCATTCCAAGATTGCGGTAGATAAGATTCGCAAAGTAACGGAAGGCGTTGTACGGAATGTCTCCTTTTTATCGCAGAGCTCCGGCAGATTACTGGAATTTATGAATGAAAAGGTTATGGCGGATTATGAGGGAATGACGCACCTGGCGGAAATGTACGAAAAAGATGCGGTGTTTTACAGCAGTATATCCGGAGATCTGGGTTCGGCATCGGCGGAAATGGGCGATGGCATCAGAGGGGTTAATGAATCCATTCTGGCAATTGTAGATCTGGTGGGCGCGATTGCGGAATATATGCAGGCGATGAAGCAGTCTGCGCAGGATTCCGACGAAAGCTCCAGAGCTGTTCTTGCGCAGATGGAGGAACTATCCGGGTTAAGCGAACTGCTGAATCAGACAGTGGCATCTTTTAAGGTGTAGATATAAAATCAATTTGACTGCAGATTTTATCAATTGGAAATTCAGGGCTTTGACAAGGGAGTTCGTTTGAACCGTCCTGTGAAATTATGAAGTACGCAGGCTGAGGGAAGGACATGGGAATATTATGAAAAAATCAGAACTGACAGTGCAAAATACGGAACAGTTGTGGGCGTTTTATGAAAGAATGCAGGAAAGCGTCTGTGTAGTGGACATGGACTGCCATGAACTTGTGTATGCCAACCGGTATGCAAGAAGAATATACGGAATTGAATCGGAGGAGGATGTCAAAGGGAAAAAATGCTATGAGCTGCTGAGGGGAAGTTCCCTGCCATGTACGGCCTGCAATAATAAGAAGCTGGTGCCGGGTTTTTTTCTGGAAGAGGTACGTTACAATCCGGTTATCAAAAAGAAGCAGGCTTTGAAAGAAACGCTGATAGAGGAAAACGGAAAGCGTTACCGCTTCGAGCTCGGTGTGGATTTAAGCGCATGGGAACAACAGAATAAAGGATATGAAGACAATGAGGCAATGATTAACGAAGGGCTTCGGATCGCCATGATGGCTTCCGTACCGGAGGATTCTATCGCGGCCCTTTTAGAGTACCTTGGGCAGTCTTTAAACAGTGACAGGGTCTATATTTTTGAAGAGACGGACGGAGGCGCTTTTCAGAATACTTATGAATGGTGTGCGGACGGTGTAATACCGCAGAAGGAAAACCTGCAGAATGTTTCCTTTCAGGTAGTGAATCCATGGTATCAGAAATTTATACAGGATGAAAACGTTATTATTAAGAGTCTGGAGAGCGTCAGAGAAGAAGATAAAACAGTTTTCGCATATCTGGAGCCGCAAAATATTGATTCGCTTGTGGTAAGCCCGCTTATCAGTGAAGGAAAGATTATCGGGTTCTATGGAGTGGATAATCCGCCGGAAAAGTTTTTGGAGCATATTACGACGCTGCTGCGGATTCTGGGACATTTTATCGTTACGCTGTTACATAGAAGGAACCACGTGCGCCGTCTCGAAGAGCTATGCTTTCAGGATCAGCTGACCGGGATTGGAAACCGGCATGCCATGGGGGAATATATCGGGACGATGCAGGCCGAAAGAAGTATCGGTATTCTTTACTGCGATGTGATGGGATTAAAAAAGGTAAATGATTTAAACGGCCACAGAGAAGGTGACAAGCTGCTTATTCGTGTGGGTGAATGTCTGAAAACGGTATTTGGAGAGTATGAACTGTTTCGGATCGGAGGAGATGAATTTCTGGTCCTGTGTGAGGGAATCGGAGAAAAGGATCTGAAAGACAGGATAAAGCTGCTGAATGCGGAAATGAGAAAGCGAAATTCACTGATGGCGGTTGGCTGTGTGTGGCGGGCTGAAAATGATGAAGACATTGACCGGCTTCTGAAGGAAGCGGACGAACGGATGTATGAGGATAAAAGAATACGGTATGCCGGTGTTTTGGCGAAAGAAACGGAAACAAACCGCCAGAATGCCCTGCATTTTTCCCACTTATGAAAATTATTTTTCCTAAATGGTGAGAAAAATGATAAAATAACGGGAGGTAAGAGCATGACAATTCAGAAAATACTGAACGGTGAACGAATGACGATTTTTTTGTCAGGGCGTCTTGATACGACAGCGGCGTCTCAGCTGGAGGCAGATCTGGAGCGGGACCTCGATGGCGTGGAGATTCTCATATTTGATTTTGAAAACCTGGAATACCTGTCTTCAGCCGGACTGCGCGTGCTGTTGTCAGCGCAGAAAACAATGGATAAGCAGGGAAAAATGGTGATCTGCCATATGAACGAAACGATTCGCGAAATCTTTGAAGTGACGGGCTTTACAGAGATTCTTACAATAGAGTAAAGAGGAGTGGGAATGTATCAGATTGCGTTATGCGATGATGAAGCGGCGGAGATGGAAAAAATTAAATCGTTATTGAGGCTTTATCAGGAGCGGCATCTTGGATGCGTCTTTCAGATCGAATGCTTTGAAAACGTGAATGAGCTTTTGATCAGAATGGAGGAAGGAGAATATCTGCCGGATATTCTCCTGATGGACATATATATGCCCGGAATGCTGGGGATTCAGGCGGCACAGGAAATACGAAAAATGGGAAACGGCTGCCGGATTATTTTTTTGACATCTTCCAAAGAATATGCATTGGAGGCTTACCGGGTGGATGCCGTACAGTATCTGATCAAGCCGATTCTGGAACAGGAGCTGTTTCCGGTGTTTGATAAAACCCTGAAGGCAATGGACAAGGAAGAGCGGCAGCACCTTCTCCTGCGGATAGAAGGGAGCATCCGCCGGGTTGCACTGCACGATATTCTTTATTGCGAGGCACAGAAGAAAAGTCAGTGCATTTATCTGACGGAGAAACGACATCTGCATTTACGGATGACGATGAGCTGGCTGCAGGAGATGCTTGCAGGGCATGAGGAATTTGTCAGGGCCGGCGTAGCTTATATCATTAATCTGGAGCATGTGGAAAGCCTGAATACCCAGATAGTTCAGATGGATAACGGCGATGAGATTTATCTGCCCAGGGGGGCCTATCAGCCTCTGCGGGAGTTGTATTTTGATTATTATTGCGGTGAAGAGTAAATTGAAAGATATGCGCCTGTTATATTTTCGGAGAAACGATCTGTTGAAAATATGACAGGCGCATATTATAATATTGGCAGTTTGAAAATATGTATGACCGGGGCGGACAGAAAGAAGCCCGGACCGTTCAAAAAGGAGAATCGGCATTATGAAGCAGTTTGATAAGATTATCACAGATAAACAGTTTGACGAAGAACGTGCGCTGTATAATATACAAGACAGCAGAGTCAGTAAGTGCATTTTTGCGGGACCGGCCGATGGAGAATCCGTTCTGAAAGAGTCTCGTAATATTGAAGTGGATGCGTGCAGCTTTTCTCTCCGGTATCCGTTATGGCATGTGAAGGGATTTGTCCTGAAGGATTCCACGATGGATGAACTGACAAGAGCAGCCATCTGGTATGCCGATGACGGAGAAATTGCGGGAAGCAGGCTGCATGGAATCAAAGCGGTCCGGGAATGCAGCCACATCCTGTTGACGGACTGTGATATTGATTCTCAGGAATTTGGCTGGAAGAGCGCTGGTATTACGATGAAGAAGTGCAGAGTCAACTCGGAATATCTTTTTTTTGACAGCAGGGATGTTGTATTGTCCGATGTTGTTATGACGGGAAAATATTCTTTTCAGTACATGGAGAACTTAAAGATTGACGATTGTACGTTGGATACCAAAGATGCTTTCTGGCACAGCCGGAACGTGGTCGTGAAGAACAGTCTCATAAAAGGAGAATACCTCGGATGGTTTTCGGAAGGACTGACGCTGATAAACTGTAAAATTATCGGTACACAGCCGCTCTGCTATTGCAAAAATCTGAAGCTGATTAACTGTACGATGGAAGGAACGGATCTGGCATTTGAATATTCCGATGTGGAAGCGGATATTATCGGCAATGTGATGTCTGTCAAAAATCCGAGATCGGGACGAATCGTTCTGGACAGTGTGGACGAAGTGATTATGGAGGATGCGGCGATGGAGTGCTCCGGGGACGTAATCCTTCGTATCGGGGGAGTAAGAGATACCGAAGCAATATAAAAGGAAAGGCTTTACGTGCATGCTTCTGCCTGTGTGCAAATGCATGGAGAGCGCAAGAGGACTCATATGATGACGAATCAGGAAATCATGCGGATTGCAAAGGAGCAGTCCGCTCGTGATTTAAACTGCCGCGCGGAGGATTTCGACCGGCAGGAAAATGTTATCGTTCCGTCTCGGATCAAAGCTGAGGCGAGACGGTATTATAAGGAACCCTTGCCCTGCAATCTCGTATCTTACGGGAATAATATTGTGGCCTCCGTAAAAGAGGAGTACAGGGAGACGGTAGAAAAGTATCTTGACAGGTATTCTTTTTATCATTGTTTTGAAACGCCGAATATGCTTGTATTGGATGAGGCGCTGCAAAGGATGGGACAGAGAGTGTGTTTTATGGCGGAATATTTTCTGCCGGATGTAAAGGCGCTTCATGCGCCGGAATGCCCATATGAAACAAAACTACTGGAACAGAAAGACTTCGACGGTTTATATATTGACAGCTGGAGCAATGCTCTCTGCGCGGACAGAAAAGAGCTGGATGTTCTCGGCATCGGAGCTTATGAACAAGGCCGGCTGGTAGGGCTTGCCGGGTGTTCCGCGGACTGTGATACGATGTGGCAGATTGGCGTGGATGTATTGCCGGAATTTCGCAGAAAGGGAATTGCATCGGCTCTGACGGGCCGGCTGGCGCTGGAAATCTTAAAGCGCGGGAAGGTGCCTTTTTACTGTGCGGCCTGGTCGAATATAAGGTCCGTGCGGAATGCGTTAAAGTGCGGTTTTCTTCCGGTCTGGGTGGAAATGACAGCGAAGCCGCAGAAAATCGTTGATGATATGAACCGGTAAGATGGGATAAAATCATAACAGGAGGCTGCGCGTTAACGAATGAAAATTCGTAAAGCGACAGCTTCCTGTTATATAATCAGCAAATTAGCCTGAGAGTGAAAACAGAGGCATTTTTAAACCAACGGGCTTTTTAAAGATCATAATATGCCTTAAATTCCGCCGGATTCGGAATCTGTTCCAGTTTTTTCAGCTCCGCACGTTTGCGGGCTACCCATACATCGATCAGACGCTGCGGGAAAACACCGCCTCTGGTCAGATAATCATGGTCTGCTTCCAGTGCATCCAATGCCTCGCCTAATGATTTGGGAAGGCCCTTGATTTTCTTCTGCTCTTCTTCGGACAGAGTATAAAGATTGAAATCGTAGGGGCCCCAGCCATTTTCCGCCGGATCAATCTGTTTGGCGATACCGTCCAGACCGGCCATCAGAATTGCCGCATATGCGTAATACGGATTGGCTGTCGCATCGGGATTGCGCAGTTCGAATCTCTTTGCTTCCGGTGATTTGGCATAGGCCGGAATGCGGATGACAGCACTTCGGTTGGAGGTTGCATAACCGATTGTCACGGGCGCTTCATATCCGGGCACGAGCCGTTTGAAGGAATTGGTGGACGGATTGGTAAATGCGCACAGGGATGCGATATGCTTTAACAGTCCGCCTATAAAATAATGGGCCGTGCGGCTTAATCCCGAATAGCCGTTTTCGTCATAAAACAACGGTTTTCCGTCTTTCATGAGAAGCATATGTACATGCAGGCCGCTTCCCGCCTCCTGATAGATCGGTTTCGGCATAAAGGTAGCGGTCTTTCCTTCCTGTGCCGCCATATTCTTGATGATATACTTGATAATCATTGTATTGTCGGCCATGGCGGGCATGTCCGCAAGTTCTACCTCGATTTCCATCTGTCCGGGTCCGCCGACTTCATGATGATGATATTTGACTTTGATTCCCCAGTCTTCCATCGCCATACACATACGGCTGCGCAGATCGTATCCGACATCCTGCGGCGCCGCAATATGATAGCCGCCTTTGGCGGGAACTTCATATCCGTTGTTGCCCGGCATTTCAAGACTGCAGTTCCAGTCGGCCTGTCTTGTATCAACCCAGTAACCGCATCTGCGCGGTGTTACCTCAAAACGTGCGCGGTCTAAAAGATAGAATTCGAATTCCGGCCCGATAATCATTCTGTCTGCAATGCCGCATTCTTTCATATATTCTATCGCACGCAGGCTGACATTTTTCGGATACTGGTCAAACGGTTTATTTTCTCCCTTACCGATTGTGCACACATTACCGCACATTGTCAGCGTGGGAACCTCCGCAAAAGGATCTACATAAGCGGTATCCGGGTCCGGCAGAAATACCATATCGCTTTTCTCGATCGGCGCATACCCGTAATTGGAACCGTCGAAGCCGATGCCGTAAGTAAAAGTATCTTCCCCGAAACGCTCTACCGGAATCGTAATGTGACGCCAGCGCCCATCGATATCCGTCATTTTGAAA
Organism: uncultured Lachnospiraceae bacterium; assembly: GCA_937910785.1. GTDB lineage: Bacteria > Bacillota > Clostridia > Lachnospirales > Lachnospiraceae > UBA3282. Next base: position 15,384 of record CALDLG010000135.1, read on the forward strand.
TCAATCATGCGGATGTTTTTTTCTTCACATAGTTTTCTGATTTCCTTAATCTGATCCATTCTTAACCCCTCTTTCTTTTTCCAGCAGAATCTGGCAGCTCTTCCACAGCTGCAGTTATTTAAAGTATATCATAGAGTCGGGCGTCCGTACTATCTTTTTTTCTTTCATATATGTTTTTTCGCATATGGTTTCCCATAGGAGTTCTCATACGTTTTTATAAGGCGGAGAAACATATGGTATTCATCTTAACACGGATTTAACGGGTAAATATGCTATTCGAAAAAGGAATTTTATGGTACAATACGAGTGTATAATGTAAGGGGTGGTATGTTTTGAATCCAAAGCTTAAAGAAAAAATTTATGAGTCTCTTTCTGCGGTCCTGCCCATTACAGGCATTGTCCTGTTGATCAGCATATTGCTTGTTCCGGTGGAACTTGGCACGATGGTCATGTTCATTACCGGAGCGATTATGCTGGTCGTCGGCATGGGCTTTTTCCAGTTGGGCGCGGAAATGGCGATGACGCCTCTGGGAGAAGGCATCGGCGTACAGATCTCAAAGACGAGGAATTTTATTCTGATCTGTCTGATCGGGTTTTCGATGGGGGCAATTATTACGATATCCGAGCCGGATTTACAGGTGCTGGCGGAACAGGTGCCGTCGATACCGAATTATGTGCTGATTCTGACGGTGGCGGTGGGCGTCGGCATTTTTCTGGCGATGGCAATCTGCAGAATCTTATTCCAGATCAATCTTTCTACAATTTTGATCGTGCTTTATATTGTGTTGATCGGCATGTCCCTGTTTATTGAAAAAGATTTTCTGGCTGTTGCTTTCGACTCCGGCGGTGTGACGACGGGTCCCATGACCGTACCGTTTATTATGGCAATGGGTGTCGGTCTCGCTTCGGTCAGAGGCGACAGAAATGCGTCCAGCGACAGTTTCGGTCTGGTGGCGCTTTCCAGTGTGGGACCGGTGTTGGCCGTATTGATTCTTGGTTCTTTTTATAATCCTACGCAGGCGAATTATTCTTCCTCGTCCGTAGCCAATGTGGTGACGACAAGGGACGTGGTCTGGGAATTTATCACGAGTACGCCGCCTTATATACGGGAGGTGCTGATTTCTCTTGTCCCGGTGGCCGCGGTTTTTGCAATTTTTCAATTATTAAGCCGACGTTATCAGCAGCGTCAGGTGAAACGTGTGCTGGTGGGATTTGGCTATACATATATCGGTCTTGTGCTGTTTCTGTGCGGCGTTAATGTGGGCTTTGCGCCGGTGGGATCATCCCTTGGCAAAGATATGGCTGCGGCGGAATGGAGATGGCTTCTGGTTCCGATCGGCATGCTGATCGGGTATTATATCGTAAAAGCGGAGCCGGCCATTCAGGTGCTGAATCATCAGGTGGAGGATGTAACGAACGGAGCGGTTTCGGCAAAGGCGATGAACCGGTGTCTGTCCATTGGCGTTTCCGTCAGCGTGGGGCTTGCCATGCTGCGGGTGCTGACGGGGCTGCCGATTTACTGGATTATCATACCCGGTTATATTATGGCGCTGCTTCTTTCAAGGCTTGTTCCGAAGATGTTCGTCGGTATTGCATTTGACTCCGGCGGCGTTGCCAGCGGACCGATGACGACGACCTTTTTGCTTCCGCTTTGCATCGGGGCCTGTGACGCGGTGGGCGGCAATGTGATGACGGATGCCTTCGGCGTGGTGGCTCTGGTTGCGCTGACGCCGTTGATAGCGGTTCAGATCATGGGAATTGTATATCAGTTCAAGATGAGAATCGCGGCGCAGCCTGCGATGCAGGGAGCGGTTTCCTTAGATGCTATGGATGAAATCTTTGAATTTGAGGAGGACTACGAATATGACGAGCCATAGTAAAAAATCGGCATACCGGATGCTGTTTCTCATCGCGGCGCCCAAGCTTGCAAAGAAAGCGGAGGATTTGCTGAAACAGGAAAAAATACCGGTACAGCATCTTTTTCATGCGCAGGGGACGGCAACCAGTGAAGTGATGGATATGCTGGGACTCGATGGTATCGATAAAATGATTCTGATGAGCATGATGCCCAAAATATGCGCGGATGATACGTTGAAGAAAATGCAGAAAAAGCTGCATCTTGGAATGCCGAACACCGGAATTGCTTTTACGCTTACGCTGTCGGGAAGCAGCGGACATGTCGTTCAGCTGATGGAAGCGGTGCGGGAAGAGACAGGAAAGAACGTCGAAGAAAGGGAGGGAAGCGCAGTGAAAGAATACCAGTACAGCATGATTATGGCAATCGTGAATCAGGGATACAGTGAGGAAGTTATGGATGCCGCAAGGCCGGCCGGCGCTTCCGGAGGCACCGTATTCCACAGCCGGCGGGCAGGAAACGAAGAATCTTTGAAGTTCTGGAAGATTCATGTACAGCAGGAGCGGGAGGTCGTGATTATCCTTGCCCAGAAAGAGGATAAGCTGGCGATTATGCAGGCTATCGGCCAGAAGTGCGGAATGCAGAGTCCTGCCCAGGGCGTTGTGATGTCGCTGCCGGTGGATGAGATTGCGGGACTGGACTAGTGTGCCGGCACACTGGGTAATATTGAAAGAACAGGGCTACGGAAGATGGAGGAAGCATGAACTTTTTAGAAGAGCGGATTCGAAGGGACGGAATTATTAAGGAAGGCAATGTGCTGAAGGTAGACAGTTTTCTGAATCATCAGATGGATATCGGGCTGTTTGAGCGGATGGGAGAGGAATTTCGGAGGCGCTTTGCCGAAGAGAAAATTGATAAAATACTGACGATTGAAGCTTCCGGCATCGGAATTGCCTGCATTGCGGCGAGATATTTTCATGTGCCGGTGGTTTTTGCCAAAAAGTCGAAAAGTGTCAATATTGAGGGGGAAATGTATATTGCGGAGGTGGAATCCTTCACCCATAAATGCAAAAATCAGGTGATCGTATCCAGAAAATTTTTATCTCCGGGAGAAAATATTCTGATTATCGATGATTTTCTCGCAAACGGCTGTGCGCTTCAGGGGCTGATTTCGATTGTGACGGAGGCAGGGGCAAATGTGGCGGGTATCGGAATTGCCATAGAAAAAGGATTTCAGGTCGGAGGACGGATGATCCGCAATCTGGGCTATCATCTGGAATCGCTGGCCATCATTGATGAGATGGACGCGGAAAGCGGGAAGCTTGTTTTCAGAGAACAGTGAATGCGGGGGATGGAAACCAATGAAAAATGAGATGAACAATATATATCAGATTGACGGAAAAGTGCCTGTATTAAAAGCGGTTCCCTTCGGGTTACAGCATATTCTGGCGATGTTCGTGGCCAATATCGCACCGATCATTATTGTTGCCGGTGCGAGCGGTCTGTCAGCGGAACAGTCGGCCATGCTGATACAAAACGCGATGATTATTGCCGGAATCGGCACGCTGATTCAGCTCTTTCCGGTATGGAGGATCGGCTCCGGGCTTCCGATTGTGATGGGCATCAGCTTTACGTTTGTGTCCATTTTCTGTTTTATTGGAGGAACCTATGGATATCCCGCGATTTTGGGTGCGGTATTGATTGGCGGTATTGTGGAAGGGCTGCTGGGTCTGTTTGCGGTATACTGGATGAAGGTGATTACACCGGTAGTTTCCGCGAGCGTCGTTACCGCGATTGGTTTTTCCCTGCTATCCGTAGGGGCATCTTCTTTTGGTGGAGGAAGCGGCGTGGAAGATTTCGGGTCCGCATCGAACTGGATTCTTGGAACAGTCACCCTGTTTGCCTGCATCTTATTTCATATTTTTGCCAGATCTTTCTGGAAACAGCTGTCCGTTCTGTTCGGACTGATTGTTGGATATCTGGCGGCTGTCTGCATGAATATGGTGGATTTCTCTTCACTGGCGGGAACAAAAGTGATCGCGCTGCCCCGCCTGATGCCTTTTTCGATGGAATTTCACATGGGTGCAATTCTTCCTGTCGTTCTGATTTTTCTGGTTTCCGCGACGGAGACGATTGGCGATACATCCGCGCTGGCATCGGCCGGGCTGAACAGAGAGGCGGGGGAGAAGGAAATATCCGGTTCTCTTGCGTGTGACGGGTTTATCAGTACCCTGTCTTCTTTGTTCGGCTGTCTTCCAATTACCTCGTTCAGTCAGAATGTCGGGTTGATAGCGATGACTAAAGTAGTCAATAAATTCGCTATAGCGACCGGTGCGGTGATCATGATTGTCGCGGGCATTTTTCCGATTTTCGGAGCCCTTCTTGCGACGCTTCCCGATGCGGTTCTCGGAGGATGCACCATGATGATGTTTGGTACCATTGTTGTCAGTGGATTTCAGATGATTGGGAAATGCGGCTATACACAGCGTAATATTACGATTGTCGCGCTGTCGCTCAGTATTGGAATCGGCTTTACGCAGGTACCGGATATTTTCGCGATTTTCCCGCAGATTATACAAAATGTGTTCGCAGAGAACTGTGTTGCTGTCGTCTTTCTTGTTTCGATTATTCTGAATCTGGCGCTGCCGGAGAATATGGAAGAAAAGCAGTCTCCGGCCGGCTGAAAAAGAGGCCGTGTCATTGACAGTATCATATGCTCTTTGTATAATGAACTTAGATTTCCCAAACAGGGAATTTCCGTCCGGTGAAAGAAGAATAATGTGCCTGCAGGAGCAGGCGGAAAGGGCGCAGATTTTGGAAAAAACCTTTAAAGAAAAATATCTGGCAGGCGAAGTGGAATTTGAAGAAATAGACGATTATAGTCAGGAATGGGGGCTTCATGATGATTCCATGACGCTGCGTGAGTATCTTGGTTTGAATGCGGAAGAAGAGGATGTCTGGATCAGCGTAAGCGATGAGGCATTAAAGGAGCTTCTGGATAAACAGCGCATGTAGAACACATCTCATAAACAATATGATATGGATGAGACCGGATGGGAATACAGGATATCATAAGGAGGTATTACGGGGATGACAGCAGAAAAGATCAAAGAGCTGGTGGCGCAGATGACGCTGGAGGAAAAGGCGGCGATGTGTTCCGGTGCGGATTTCTGGCATACGGAGGCAGTGGCCAGACTGGGGATACCGGCAAGCATGGTTTCAGACGGACCGCATGGACTCAGAAAGCAGGATCAGGAAGGCGACCATCTCGGAGTAAATGACAGCATCAAAGCGGTCTGCTTTCCGGCGGGATGCGGAACGGCGGCATCTTTTAACAGGGAGCTTCTGACGGAAATGGGTGAGGCTCTCGGAAACGAATGTCAGGCGGAAGGAATCAGTGTAATTCTGGGACCTGCGGTGAATATCAAGCGTTCTCCTTTGTGCGGGCGTAATTTTGAATATTATTCGGAGGACCCCCTTGTTGCTTCGGAAATGGCCGGGGCTTTGATTCAGGGCGTACAGAGTAAAAAGGTCGGAACAAGCATTAAGCATTTTCTGGCGAATAATCAGGAAACAAGAAGAATGTCCGGAGATTCACGCGTGGACGAGCGGACACTTAACGAGATTTATCTGGCGGCGTTTGAAGGCGCGGTAAAAAAACAGAAACCATGGACGGTTATGTGCTCCTATAACAAAATCAACGGCGTCTATGCGGCGGAGAATCATAAGTACCTGACCGAAACGCTGCGTGATCAGTGGGGCTTTGACGGATATGTTATGAGTGACTGGGGCGCTGTCAATAACAGAGTCGAAGATTTAAAGGCAGGGCTGGATCTGGAAATGCCGACATCTCTCGGCGCAAACGATAAACTGATTGTCGGTGCGGTTCAGTGCGGCAATCTGGATGAAAGCGATGTGGATGCGGCGGTTGAGCGCATTTTAAACATTGTGTTCCGCTATGAAGAGAACCGCGATAAAGATGCGGTGTGGGATAAGGATAAGGATCATGAACTGGCGAGAAAAGTGGCGGGAGAAACGATTGTACTCCTGAAGAATGATGGAGTCCTTCCACTGGATGAAAAAGAAGAAATTGCCTTTATTGGGAAATATGCGGCGAAGCCGAGATATCAGGGCGGCGGCAGCTCCCATATCAACAGCCATAAAGTTACATCCGCGATGGATGCGGTGGAGGGTATGCCTGACATCGTTTACGCGCAGGGTTACCGCGATGACGTGGACGAGACGGATGCGAAGCTTCTGGAAGAGGCCGTAGAGGCGGCGAAGAAGGTGAAAGCGGCGGTTATCTTTGCGGGGCTGCCGGATGCTTTTGAATCGGAAGGCTTCGACAGACAGCATATGCGTATGCCCGACTGTCAGAACGAGCTGATTGAAAAAGTGGCGGCGGTACAGCCGAATACGATTGTCGTACTGCATAACGGTTCTCCGGTGGAGATGCCCTGGGTTGATAAGGTAAAGGGGATTGTGGAGGCATATCTGGGCGGTCAGGCAGTCGGCGGCGCGGTATGCGATATCCTGTTCGGCAGGGTGAATCCGAGCGCGAAGCTGCCCGAAACGTTTCCGTTAAAGCTGGAAGATAATCCATCCTATCTTTCTTATTTCGGAGAGGGCGATATGGTGGAGTACCGGGAAGGCATTTTTGTCGGTTACCGTTATTATGATAAGAAAAAGATGGATGTACTGTTCCCGTTCGGCTATGGGCTGTCCTATACGACGTTCGAATATTCCAATCTTACCGTCGATAAGGAAAGCATGAAGGATACGGATACGATGACCGTTACGGTGGATGTTACCAATACGGGGAAGATGGCCGGTAAAGAAGTAGTACAGCTATATGTTGCGGACCGGGAAAGTACGGTGATTCGTCCGGTGAAAGAGCTGCGTGATTTTGCCAAAGTGGATCTGGCGCCGGGGGAGACGAAGACCGTTTCCTTTACGCTTGATAAGAGAGCATTCGCCTATTACAGTGTAAGGATTCATGACTGGCATGTGGAAACGGGTGAGTTCGATATTCTGATCGGCAGGTCTTCAAGAGATATTGTGCTGTGCAAGACTGTTACCGTAGAATCGACCGTCAAAATTCCTTTCGTATATACGACGGATACGACGATGGGAGATGTCATGGCAGATCCGAGAGCGCTGGAGATCGTAAAACCGCTGCTTGAAAAGGGAATCTTTGGGAGCGGGGAGAAGGATGAGAGCGGCGATGCGGCGTCGGAGGCAATATCCGATGAGATGAGCGCGGCGATGCTGAAATATATGCCGTTACGTGGACCGGTCAGCTTCGGCGGGCAGGTATCCATGCGGGATATCCAGAAGATTGTTGATAAATTGAATTCGTTGGAGTAATTCATCAGGAAAAATGATATCAGATCCCTTCCGGCGCGAGGCTGCCGGGAGGGATTTTTACAAAGGACATAGAGAAATTGATACAAAGGAGATGTTATCGTGCCTACGGATTATAAAGATAAAGGGCTCAGCCTTCTGAAAAGGGGACAGAAAGGGATTATCCACGCGATTTTCAGCCGCTTCGGGCTGATGCTGCTGTTGCTTGTGCTGCAGGTTTTCATTCTGTTTGGCATTTTCTGGCGGTTTCAGAAATTTCTGCCCCATATTATGGGAGGAACGGTGCTGTTTACCTTTATTATGGTGATCTGCCTTTTGAACAGCAGAATCGATCCGACGGCCAAAATCACATGGCTGATTGTCATTATGCTGCTTCCCGTGTTCGGTGTGCTTCTGTTTGCGTATACGCAGAGCGAGATCGGCCACAGGGCATTGAAAGTGCATATCAACAGAATGATTACAAATACGAAAGACTGTATTCCACAGACAGAAGAAACGATGCGGAAATTTTCCGAAGAGAACAGGGGAGCGGCGGCGCTGGCGCATTATATGCAAAGAAGCGGGTGCCATCCGGTTTATGAGAAAACGGCGGTTACTTATTTTCCGCTGGGAGAAAACAAGTTTGCGGAAATGCTGAAACAGCTTGAAAAAGCGGAGCATTTTATTTTCATGGAATATTTCATTGTGGATGAAGGAATTATGTGGGGCAGAATTCTGGAGATACTCGCAAAGAAAGCGGCCGAAGGCGTGGATGTACGCGTTATGTATGACGGCACCTGTGAATTTGCCCTGCTGCCCCGCGATTATCCGAAGCGCCTGAAAAAACTTGGAATCAAATGTAAGGTTTTCTCTCCCGTAACACCGTTTGTTTCCACACATTATAACTACAGGGACCACAGGAAGATTCTGGTGATCGACGGCCATACGGCATTTAACGGCGGCGTGAATCTGTCGGACGAATATATTAACGCAAAACCCAAATTCGGACACTGGAAAGATACGGCCGTCATGCTGAAAGGCGAGGCGGTAAAAAGCTTTACGCTGATGTTTCTGCAGACATGGGATTTTGATGAAAAGGAAATGGAATACGCACGCTTTTTATCCTATCCGTCAATGCCCGTAGAAGACGCGAAGGGGTATGTGATTCCGTACGGAGACTGTCCGTTAGATGATGACAAACTCGGAGAACGGGTTTATATGGATATTCTGAACAGATCGCTCGAATATGTACATATGATGACGCCGTACCTGATTCTGGACGGAGAAATAGAGACGGCGCTCAAATTCGCGGCTGAGCGTGGCGTAGAAGTGGTATTGATTCTGCCTGGGATTCCGGATAAGGCGGTTCCCTATGCGCTGGCGAAAACGCATTATAAATCGCTGTTGGAATCCGGGGTGAAAATATATGAATATACGCCGGGATTTGTCCATGCAAAGGTCTGTGTCAGCGACACGAGAGAAGCGGTTGTCGGAACGATCAATCTGGATTACCGCAGTTTATACCACCACTTCGAATGTGCCACTTATCTGTATGAGGCGGACTGCGTTCCGGCAGTCGAGGCGGATTTTCAGGCCACACTGGCAAAGTGCAGAGAGGTTACCAAAGAAACGGTTCGGAAGGAAAAATGGCATGTGAAATTAACCGGCTATCTGATGAAGGCGGTTGCGCCTCTTCTGTAGTGTGAAAAATGCCGGCGCTTTCGCTTATGGCATGAAACCTCTCTTTTATTACAGTTATCCTCATTTGGGGTAAAGAATCGTCTGAAAAAAGACGATATATATAATAAATTGATACGGCAGAATGGAAATGGAATAAGAGACCACTGTTAAACATTTTTTTACAGGAAGATTTGTGCCTGCGCCCAAATGCGCGGGCTGGCAGGAATGGGGGATCACTATGGCGATACAATTCACAGGAATGAAGACGAATCCTATGGTTCATCAGAATGAGAATGCGCAGAAGCGCCAGGCGGAGAGAGCGGGAGCCGGACAGAAAAAGGGAATGAAAAACGGTTCCATTAATATGAATGAGATAAACGGAAAAATGGATTTTGTTCTGAGACGGAAACAGCGTGCGCAGGCAAGGGCCATGAAGGTGGTAAGCGATACATGGGCCGTTGACCGGAAGATCCAGATGGGCATTGATGAGAGAAAATATCATATTCAGGAGCTGCAGGATACGGCATCGGAAGAAAGAGATATTATTATGGGGCTCAAAGAAAAGAGAACCGAACTCATGGAGCAATACGGTGTGGAGGAAGGCAGCGATGAGCGGGAGGTTCTGCTTGAGAAACAGAAGCAGTCTCAGGAAGATCCGGGTGTTGTCATGACGCTTGAGGAGCAGGAGCGGCTGGCGCAGTTAAACGAGTATGAGGAACGTTCCCGGATGATTGACAGTGAAATTGATCGTCATACGCTGGAGGTAGACAGGGCCGAAAGCGGTATTATGGGCGAAAATGCGGCTATCCGTATGACCAGACTGGAGAATCTGAAGCACCATGCCATGCTGGATGCGCAGGAAGAGGCGGAAGAGATCAAAGAGGCAGCTGGTAAGGAAGTGATCGGTATACTGATGGGAGAAGCGCAGGATCATATCGATGACGAACTGGAAGAAAAGAAAGAAGAAGCAAAAGACAAGGCCGAAGAAAAGGAAGAACAGGAAGAAAAGATCGAGGAACGGAAGGAAGAGAAAGAAGAGCTTCAGGAAAAAATAGAGATAAAGCGTGAAGAAAACAGCGAGGTGGAAGAAATCAAATCGGAGCAGCGTAAGGATGCCAGAGAACAGGCGGAGCTGATAGAGGATGCACAGATCTATTCCGGCAGCCAGTCTTCATCATCTTCCAAAGTACAGGCTGAAATCAAGGCTATGCTTCAGAAAATGAAGCTTCTGGAAGAAGATATCAAAGGCGCGAAAGTGGATGATCTTTTATAAATGGAACAAAAAACGGGTACGAACGCAAGATGCGTCGATGCCCGTTTTAAATGTGCCATGAGACAAAAATCAGTTCTTCTTATGTTCCAGAGCGGCGGCAACGAATCCTCTGAATAACGGATGAGGCCTGTTTGGTCTGGATTTCAGTTCCGGATGGGCCTGCGTCGCGACGAAGAAGGGATGTTCGGGAAGCTCACACATTTCGATGATACGGCCGTCCGGCGAAAGTCCCGATAATTTCATGCCATGCTCTGTCAGAACGGTACGATAGTCATTATTGACCTCATAACGGTGTCTGTGTCTTTCGTGAATGGTCTCCTCTCCATACAGCTGATATGCCCTGGAGCTCTTGTCCAGATTGCAGGGATAAGAGCCGAGGCGCAGAGTGCCTCCGATATCTTCCACATCGTTCTGGTCAGGCATCAGCGCGATAACGGGATGCGTTGTGGAAGGATCAAGCTCGATACTGTGGGCATCGTTGTATCCAATGACATTTCTTGCAAATTCCACGATGGACAGCTGCATGCCAAGGCAAAGCCCAAGATAGGGAATTTTATTCTCTCGCGCATAGCGGATGGAATGAAGCATGCCTTCGATACCTCTGTCGCCAAAACCGCCGGGAACGAGAATTCCGTTGACACCGCGCAGGGACTCCGGGGCGTTGTCCGCAGTAACGGTTTCGGAATCTATCCATTTCAGATTGACGACACAGCGGTTGGAAATGCCGCCATGCTTTAAAGCCTCCACAACGCTGATATAGGCGTCATGAAGCTGGGTATATTTGCCGACGAGAGCAATCGTAACTTCGTCGGTAGGCGTTCGTAAGGATTCCACCATAGCCTTCCAGTCGGCCAGATCGGGCTCCGGACACTCCAGATTCAGACATTCGCAGGCAACCTGAGCGAGATGTTCCTTTTCCATAGCAAGCGGCGCTTCATACAGATATTCCACGTCAAGATTCTGCAGCACATGATTGTTCGGTACGTTACAGAACAGCGCGATCTTATCCTTTAAGCCCTGATCTAACGGATATTCGCTGCGGCAAACGATGATATCCGGCCGGATACCCATCCCCTGCAGCTCCTTTACGCTCGCCTGCGTGGGCTTGGTTTTCATTTCCTGAGAGGCTCTCAGATAAGGAATCAGCGTGACATGGATCAGAATGGCATTTTCCTTGCCCACCTCATGCTGGAACTGACGGATGGATTCGAGAAAAGGCTGGCTCTCGATATCGCCTACCGTGCCGCCGACTTCAATAATGGCTATTCTCGTCTCTTTATCTGTAAAATTCCGGTAAAAACGGCTTTTAATTTCATTCGTAATGTGAGGGATGACCTGTACGGTTCCGCCGCCGTAATCGCCCCGGCGTTCTTTCTGAAGAACGGACCAGTATACTTTACCTGTCGTAACATTGGAATTTTTGTCCAGATTTTCGTCGATAAAACGTTCATAATGACCGAGATCCAGATCCGTTTCCGTACCGTCTTCCGTTACGAAAACTTCGCCGTGCTGGATTGGGTTCATCGTGCCCGGATCAATGTTGATATACGGGTCAAATTTCTGCATGGTTACTTTATAACCGCGGGCTTTCAGCAATCTTCCCAAGGATGCGGCGGTTATTCCCTTTCCGAGCCCGGAAACAACACCGCCTGTTACAAATACATATTTTACAGCCATAGTATCCTCTTTCTTTTCTGTTGAGTAATCTGATATTGTAGAAATTTCTCCAAACTACGAAGAATCGCTGTAAGCGATTCTTTGAGATGAACAAAATCCGTGCAACAAATTTGATCATCTTATTATACAATGCCAATACGGAAAAAATCTACCATAAAAGCAAATTTTATGAAAAAACTTTAGAAATCTTTAATACTTGTGTTCATAAATTCATAATTCCCTTATTGATTTATAAAAAGCTGTTCCATATAATAAAGGTTAGATAAAACTGTGGTCAGACTGCCACAGAGTGAGGGAAAGGTATGGTTATAAAGAATGGATCAAAATCTTAACCAATATGATGGTAATTATAATAACGGCGGCAATAACCAAAACCGGGGACAGGATAATAAAGGCGGTCCGGGAGAACCAGGGGGCAATGGCAATGACCCGAAGAAGCAGAGCCTGATTATTCTGGTCATTGCGGCGCTGATTACGCTGTTCAGCATCAGCATGTTCATGAAGTTTATGACGGGTTCAACCAATCAGGAGATCAGCTATAACGAATTCATCGAAATGATCGAAAAAGAAGAGATCAAGAGCGTTGTGGTGGATTCTGACCGGATCACCATTCAGCCTAAGCAGGTTGAAAACAACAATCCGTTTCTGTATGCGTACGGCGGCGGAACCACTTATTTCACCGGGAAAATGGAGGATGACGATAAGCTTGCCGCAAGACTTTTGGAGCATAATATCGTGATCAAAAAGCAGGTTGCGGACAGCTCCAGTGTCATCATTACGGTATTGCTGTATTATATCCTTCCGATTCTGCTCATGTGGGGGCTGCTCAGCCTTCTTTTCAGGAAGATGGGAAAAGGCGGACCGATGGGTGTCGGAAAAAGCAATGCCAAAGTGTATGTGCAGAAAGAGACGGGCATTACGTTTCAGGATGTGGCCGGAGAGGACGAGGCAAAGGAATCGCTCGTGGAAGTGGTGGATTTCCTGCATAATCCCGGAAAATATTCCAAGATCGGCGCCAGACTGCCCAAGGGCGCGCTTCTGGTAGGACCGCCCGGAACCGGTAAAACGCTTCTTGCGAAAGCGGTGGCGGGAGAGGCGCATGTTCCTTTCTTTTCGCTGTCCGGTTCGGACTTTATCGAACTGTATGTCGGCGTCGGCGCTTCCCGTGTCAGAGATTTGTTCAAAGAAGCCGAGAAAAATGCGCCCTGTATTGTTTTTATCGATGAAATCGATGCGATCGGAAGAAGCCGTGATTCCAAATACGGCGGCGGAAATGAAGAACGGGAGCAGACATTGAATCAGCTGCTTTCCGAAATGGACGGTTTTGACGGGAAGAACGGCATTATCATTCTGGCGGCCACAAACCGGCCGGAAATACTGGATAAGGCCCTGCTTCGTCCGGGCCGTTTTGACAGAAGAATTGTCGTAGATAAGCCGGACCTGAAAGGCCGGGTGGAGATCCTGAAGGTACATGCGAAGGATGTTCTCATGGACGAGACCGTTGATCTGGACGAGATTGCGCTTGCGACGTCCGGCGCGGTTGGTTCCGATCTTGCCAATATGATCAATGAGGCCGCGATCAATGCGGTCAAAATGGGAAGAGAATTTGTCAGCCAGAAAGATTTATTCGATGCGGTGGAGCAGGTGCTCGTCGGAAAAGAGAAGAAAGACCGGATCATGAGCAAGGAGGAGCGGAAGATCGTTTCCTATCATGAGGTTGGGCACGCGCTCATCAGCGCTTTACAGAAAAATTCCGAGCCGGTACAAAAGATCACGATCGTGCCAAGAACGATGGGAGCACTCGGATATGTTATGCATGTTCCGGAGGAAGAGAAATACCTGAATACCGAGGCAGAGCTTCGGGACAGGCTTGTTGGACTTCTCGGAGGCCGGGCGGCGGAAGAAATCGTATTTGAGACGGTGACGACCGGGGCCGCGAATGATATTGAGCAGGCGACGAGCATTGCCCGGAATATGATTACGAGATTCGGTATGAGCAAGAAGTTCGGTCTGATGGGACTTGCCACGGTAGAGAGCCAGTACCTGGACGGCAGCGCTTCCCTGACCTGTTCGGATGTTACGGCGGCCGATATCGATACGGAAGTCATGAAGATGCTTCACGACAGCTATAAACAGGCGAAGAAGCTCCTGAAAGCCAATCGGGACATTATGGATAAGCTGGCGGCTTATCTGATTGAAAAAGAGACGATCACCGGCAAGGAATTCATGAGGATCTACCGGAAGGAAAAAGGAATTCCGGAGCCGGAGGAAGAAGAGGAGAATAAAAAAGAAAAGAAGGATAAGCAGGCAGCGGTGAAGCCCAATGCAGGGCTGAGTCAGAGCGCGCCGGTGAACCAGAATATGCCGCAGGGCCAGAGCGTGCCGGCGAATCCGAATATGCCGCAGGGCCAGGGCATGCCGGTGAATCCGAATATGCCGCAGGGCCAGAGCGCGCCGGTGAACCAGAATGTGCCGCAGGGCCAGAGCATGCCGGCGAATCCGAATGTGCCGCAGGGCCAGAGCATGCCGGCGAATCCGAATATGCCGCAGGGCCAGAGCATGCCGGTCAACCGGAATATGCATACGGGATGGACCGTTCCGGGAAATCCGGGTGTTCCTACAGGATATTACAGGGAGGAGCTGCGGCCGGATGGCGCCAATGTAGGTCTGTTTTCTCATTCCAGTATAGAGCAGGGAACAGATTTTTCCCAGACGCTTGCGGAGAAAGCGGATCAGATGACGCAGCAGACACAACAGATATCGCCACAGATACAGCAGATGCCGCAGGCCGAAAGAGACGGGGAACCGAAAGAGGAACGGCAGACAGCGGATACGGCGTGTGGTCAGGAAACTGAACAGCAGTAAGAACAAAGGCAAAGTCTGAAAGCAGAAAAAGGCTTTGCCTTATTTGCGGAGACGGAGAAGGATATGTTTGATATTACGGAAGAACTGAAAAAGCTCCCGAACAGTCCGGGAGTCTATATTATGCACGATGCGGACGATACGATTATCTATGTGGGGAAAGCGGTCAATCTGCATAACCGCGTGCGGTCATATTTTCGGAAGATCGTAGGGCGCGGCCCGCAGATTGATAAAATGGTGGAGCAGATCGCCCGGTTCGAGTATATTGTGACGGATTCGGAGCTGGAAGCTCTTGTGCTGGAGAACAATCTGATTAAGGAACACAGCCCGAAGTATAATACGATGTTAAAGGATGATAAGACCTATCCTTATATTAAGGTCACGGTCGGAGAAGAATTTCCGCGTATTCTGTTTTCCAGAGAGATGAAAAAAGACCGTTCCAAATATTTTGGACCTTACACGAGCGCCGCTTCCGTAAAGGACACGATCGAGCTGATGAATAAGCTGTATCAGCTGAGGACCTGTAACCGCAGGCTGCCGCGGGATATCGGACTGGACCGGCCCTGCCTGAATTATCATATCAAACAGTGTCTTGCGCCCTGTCAGGGCTATATCGGCAAGGAAGAATACCGGGAACGTGTTGAGCAGGCGTTAGATTTTCTGAACGGAAATTATAAGCCTGTGTTGAAGGATCTGGAACAAAAGATGCAGGAAGCGTCCGAACAGCTTGCATTCGAAGATGCCATTCGTTACCGGGATCTGTATAACAGCGTGAAAAGTGTGGCGCAGAAGCAGAAAATTACGGACAGTGACGGAGAGGATAAGGATATCATTGCACTGGCCAGAGATGAAAGCGATGCGGTGGTGCAGGTTTTTTTCGTGCGCGATGGAAAACTGATCGGGCGGGAGCATTTTTATATGATGCATGTGGCCGGTTATGACAACGCGCAGATTCTGCTCGATTTTGTGAAGCAGTTCTATGCGGGGACGCCTTATATTCCGAAAGAGCTGATGCTGCAGGAACAGATAGAGGATATCGAGATTTTAGAGAAATGGCTTGGCACGAGAAAGGGAAGCAGAGTATATCTGCGCGTGCCGAGAAAGGGATATAAAGAAAAGCTGGTGGAACTTGCAGCACAGAATGCACAGCTCGTTCTGAGCCAGGATAAGGAGCGCATTAAGAGAGAAGAAGGACGTACCATCGGGGCCGTACGGGAAATTGCCGCTCTGCTTGAGCTGGAAAACATTCACCGCATGGAAGCCTTTGATATATCCAATATAAGTGGTTTTGCCAATGTGGGCTCTATGGTCGTTTATGAAAAAGGAAAGCCCAAACGGAGTGATTACCGGAAGTTCAAGATTCAGTCGGTGGCCGGGCCGGATGATTACGCATGCATGAAGGAGGTTCTTACGAGGCGCTTTGTGCATGGAATGGAAGAGCGGATTGAGCTTGACAGGAAAGAAATTGACAAAGAATTTGGCAGCTTTACCAAATTCCCGGATCTGCTGCTGATGGACGGTGGAAAGGGGCAGGTCAATATCGCATTGCAGGTGTTGGAGGAACTGCGGATCGATATTCCGGTATGCGGGATGGTGAAGGACGATAATCACAGAACGCGGGGACTTTATTACCGGAATGTGGAAATTCCGATCGATACGCATTCGGAGGGCTTTAAGCTGATCACGAGGATTCAGGATGAGGCGCACCGCTTTGCGATCGAATACCATCGGTCGCTGCGTTCCAAGGCGCAGGTAAGATCGGTATTGGACGATATTCCGGGTGTCGGACCTGCGAGGAGGAAGGCGCTGATGCGGCACTTTAAATCGATTGAGGACATTAAAAATGCCGAAGTGGCCGGACTCTGCGAGGTTCCGGAGATACCGGAGCACATCGCCTGTCAGATCTACGATTTTTTCCGCAGAGCGGGGGATTGATTGCCATTAAGACAGCGGTGTGGTATAATTACCAAAATATAAGTGATAAAGGAGAGGGGTTATGGCAAGTATCAGTCTGACAAAGGTAATTGAAAAATGGAAGTGGGAAAATCTGACGCCGGAGATCGATATTTCCAAAATCAAGATCACACAGCCCGATATTAACCGGCCTGCATTACAGCTGGCAGGATACTTCGAACATTTTGAGGCCACCCGCTTACAGGTAGTCGGTTTTGTGGAGTATTCCTATATGAACGGTCTGGATGAAGAGAAGCAGCTGGAAGTATACGAAAAACTCCTGAACAATCCGATTCCCGGCATTGTTTTCTGCAGAGAGCTGCATCCTAACGAGCTGTTCCGGGAAACGGCCATCAAGTATGGCGTACCGCTCCTGATGAGCAACAAAGCTACTTCCGCATGTATGGCTGAAATCATCCGGTGGCTGAACGTGCAGCTTGCCCCCTGTATTTCAATTCATGGCGTATTGATAGATGTTTATGGCGAAGGCGTACTGATCACCGGTGAAAGCGGGATCGGTAAATCGGAAGCGGCGCTGGAGCTGATTAAGAGAGGGCATCGTCTTGTAACGGACGATGTGGTAGAGCTAAGAAGGGTAAGTGCGGACACCCTGATCGGAACCGCACCGAATATCACGAAGCATTTTATTGAGCTGCGTGGTATCGGCATTATTGACGTGAAGGCGCTTTTTGGCGTTTCAAGCGTCCGTGAAACACAGAATATTGATCTTGTCATTCATCTGGAGGACTGGGATAAGGAAAAAGAATATGATCGTCTGGGAATGGAGGAAGAATATATCGAGTATCTTGGTAATAAGGTAGTCTGCCATAACATTCCGATCAGACCGGGACGTAATCTGGCGATCATCTGCGAATCCGCGGCGATCAATCACCGCCAGAAGAAAATGGGTTATAATGCGGCGCAGGAATTGTATCAGAGGGTACAGAAGTCTCTTGCGCAGAGACGGGAAGAGGAGGAATGAGTTATGGCAAATTATGTATTCGGGGTGGATGTAGGCGGTACTACCGTAAAAATGGGGCTGTTTTATGCGGACGGCAATGTGATTGACAAATGGGAGATTCCGACGAGGACGGAGAACGGCGGAAAAGAAATTCTGCCGGATATCGCAAAGAGCATTCAGGAGAAAATGAAAGAAAAGGAAATTGAGGCGGATGATGTAGCCGGCGTCGGCGTCGGCGTACCGGGGCCGGTGGACGGAGATGGCATCGTTCGAAGGGCCGTCAATCTCGGATGGGGACAGTTTGACTTAAAGAAGGAGCTGACCGGGCTGCTTCATGGAATGCGGGTAGAAGGCGGTAATGATGCGAATGTGGCGGCGCTCGGAGAAATGTGGAAGGGCGGCGGACAGGGATACCGGAATCTGGTTGCCGTTACGCTCGGAACAGGAGTCGGCGGAGGCATTATCATCAACGGAGAGATTATGACGGGTTCTACCGGAGCCGGCGGTGAAATCGGACACATTCATGTAGAGGACAATGAGACGGAAAGCTGCGGCTGCGGCAATTTCGGCTGTCTGGAAGAGTATGCCTCCGCGACGGGCATCGTCAGGCTGGCGAACCGGGCACTGCGGGAAAGTGACAAAGACAGCATTTTAAGAAATGGGGAAGTCTCCGCGAAAACGGTCTTTGACGCTGTGAAGGAGGGCGACGAGCTGGCGGTTGAAGTTGCGCGGAAGTTCGGCGATTATCTTGGAAAAGGGCTCGGCGTGATTGCGGGAATCATCAATCCGGAAATTTTTGTAATCGGCGGAGGCGTTTCGAAGGCAGGAGAGGTGCTGTTTGATTATATCAGGCCGCCCTTTGAGAAAACAGCATTTCAGGGCTGTAAAAATGTGATTTTTGCATTGGCTACGCTGGGAAACGATGCCGGAATATATGGCGCTGCCAAAATGGTATTGGGTTGAGCAGGATTGGGGTATTAGATTCGAAAATCGGCATATAATGAGACAGATACCATATATTTAGGAAATGAGACGGTGCGGGAATTGAGTTTGAATACATCGATGTATGAATTTATTGGTAAGATCATTCCGGAAGAGAGAATGTTTTTTGACGAACCCATGAGCAGACATACGACTTTCCGGGTTGGAGGAGCTGCAGAATGTATGGTTTTGATCGAACAGGAGGAAGAGCTTTTAAAGCTTGTTCCTTATCTGAACCAGATAGAACAGGAATATTTTATTCTTGGAAACGGAAGCAATCTTCTGGTAGGCGATAAAGGATATCGTGGAATGATCATTAAGCTGGGAGAGGGAATGAATCGGATTAAGGTAGAAGGGGACCGCATTTATGTGCAGGCGGGCGCGCTTTTATCCAGAACCGCGGCAGCAGCAAGAGATGCGGAGCTATCCGGCATGGAGTTTGCGGCGGGGATTCCGGGAAGCATCGGCGGCGGTGTCGTTATGAATGCCGGAGCCTATGACGGTGAAATGAAGCAGATTACGGAATCCGTCAAAGTAATGGATAAAGAGGGAAAAATCATGGTGCTGGATAACGACACGATGGAGTTCGGCTATCGCACCAGTATCATTAAGAACAGACCTTTTATCGTGCTGGAAGTTGTGTTGCGGATGCAGCCGGGACGGAAAGATCAGATTCAGGCAAAAATGGATGAGCTGATGGAGAAGCGCCGGAGCAGGCAGCCGCTCAATTATCCGAGTGCGGGCAGCACTTTTAAACGTCCGGAAGGATATTTTGCGGGAAAACTGATTATGGATGCCGGGATGCGGGGATACCGGATCGGAGATGCGCAGGTTTCGAATAAGCATTGTGGATTCGTGGTCAATATCGGAAATGCAACGGCGGCGGACGTAAAGGAAGTTATTGAAGAAGTACAGGAAAGAGTGAAGGATCGTTTTCATGTCAGACTGGAACCGGAAGTTATTTTTCTGGGCGATTTTTAAAATACAACAGTGTAAGAAAGAGATGTAGCGTACATGAGATTCGTAGTAGTGACCGGTATGAGCGGCGGCGGCAAAAGAACGGCGCTTAAAATGTTAGAAGATCTGGGATTTTACTGTGTTGACAATCTTCCGGTTTCCCTGATTGAAAAATTTGTGGAACTGATCATCCGCCCCGGCGGTGAGATCACGAAAGTGGCGCTGGGGCTTGATGTGCGGGCTGATCAGCCTTTTAATGTTGCGCAGAAAGCATTGGAGCAGCTGCGGGAAAATGGTTATCTGTATGAGATTTTGTTTATGGATGCCAGCGACGCGGCGCTGCTCAAACGTTATAAGGAAACAAGAAGAATGCACCCCTTATCACAGGGCGGCAGGATTGAGGAAGGTGTTGACAGAGAAAGAAAGATTCTGGAAAGCATTAAGAAGAAAGCGGATTATGTCATCGATACCTCCAATCTGCTGACAAGGGAACTGAAAGAAGAGTTGGACCGTATCTTTGTTCTGAACGAGGATTACAATTCCCTGATGGTGACGATTTTGTCCTTCGGGTTTAAAAATGGGATACCGGCGGATGCCGATCTGGTGTTTGATGTCAGATTTCTGCCGAATCCGTTTTATATTGATGAATTGAAGCATAAGACAGGAAACGACAAAGAAGTACAGGATTATGTTATGAGTTTTCCGGAGTCGCCGGAATTTCTGGACAAGCTGGTGGATATGCTGAATTTCCTGATACCCAATTATATTCGGGAGGGAAAGTACCAGCTTGTGATCGGAATAGGCTGTACCGGCGGAAAGCACCGGAGTGTTACGCTTGCCAATGAATTATACGGGCAGATGAAAAATCATGGAAGTTATGGACTGAAACTGTATCACAGAGACTGCGGCGGGAAATAGCGGGCTGCGGGCTGGACGGGGAGGTGCGGCGATGTCATTTTCCGGTACGGTGAAAGAGGAGCTGGCGGCATATATCAGCCCGGCAAGACATTGTCAGCTGGCGGAGCTGGCGGCATTTTATCACTTCGGCGGACGCCTGACAGAGGACGGCCGTCACATAAAATTCGATATGGAAAATGAGGCGATTACCAGAAAATACTTTACATTACTGCAAAAAACATATAATATAAATAATGTTATGCGGGAAGCAGATGAGGATAAAATCTTTCAGGCACTGCATTTATATGATGACGAACATCATATAATTCCGCTGAATACACCGGTGAATGCTCTTCTGATCAAGAACAGCTGTTGTGCGCGGGCCTATTTAAGGGGCGCGTTTCTGTGTGCGGGTTCCATGAGCGATCCGGAGAAAAGCTATCATCTGGAATTTGTCTGCGGCAGGCCGGAACAGGCCGGACAGCTTAGAAGCATCATGCGGGAATTTCAGATAGAGGCCAGGACGATAAAGCGTAAGAAGTATTACATCGTGTATTTGAAAGAGGGTTCCGGCATTGTAGATCTTCTCAATGTGATCGGAGCGCATGTGTCATTAATGAATCTGGAAAACCTTCGTATTGTTAAGGAAATGAGAAATTCCATTAACAGGCGTGTCAATTGTGAGGCAGCGAATATTACGAAAACCGTTAATGCGGCGTCCAGACAGATAGAAGATATTCTGTTGATTCAGAAGCGGTATGGATTTGAGAATCTGCCGGACAACCTGCGGCAGATGGCGGAGATCCGTCTGGAATATCCGGAAGCGCCGTTAAAGGAGCTGGGCGAATATCTGGAACCGGCAGTCGGGAAATCCGGTGTGAATCATCGACTGCGGAAGTTAAGTGAGATTGCTGAACATATGAGGTGATAAAAGGAGGAGAAGTTATGATTCAAAAATCTGTCCAAATCAAATTGGAAGGCGGCTTGGAGGCGAGGCCCGTTGCGATGCTTGTGCAGGTGGCGAGCCAGTATGACAGCAGTGTGTACATTGAGTCGGCCAACAAGAAGGTGAATGCCAAGAGCATTATGGGCATGATGGGCCTTGGGCTCAACCGTGACGAAGCTGTGACCGTTATTGCGGATGGCAATGATGAGGAGGAGGCAGTTGCGGGAATTGAAAAATTTTTAGGCGGCAATCAGTAAGGCAGAATATAAAAAGATTCCCGGTCAGGGAGTCTTTTTTTCACAAAAAAGACGTTTTTTGACAGGAGCGGAAGGAGGATGTCATGGATAAGAGAATGCTTTTTGTTTACAATCCCAGAGCAGGTAAGGCGCAGATCAAAAGTAATCTGATCGATATTATTGATATTTTCGTGAAGGCGGGATATGAAGTGACGGCATACCCGACACAGGGACAGGGAGATGCCGTAAGAGCCGTTAAGCAGCGCAGGGATGGCTATGACATCGTCGTTTGCAGCGGAGGTGACGGGACGTTAGACGAAGTGGTTACGGGAATGATGCAGTGTGAAGAAAAGCTTCCGATCGGTTATGTGCCGGCGGGGAGCACCAATGATTTCGCAAACAGCCTCGGCATTCCGAGAAGCATGAAAAAAGCGGCGGATGCGGTAGTAAACGGCAGAAGCTTCGCCTGCGATATCGGTGCCTTTAATGACGATACATTTATCTATGTGGCGGCTTTTGGCATTTTTACGGATGTATCCTATGAAACGAGGCAGGATATTAAGAATATGCTCGGACATACGGCCTATCTGCTGGAAGGCGTAAAAAGACTTTCTTCCATTAAATCCTACTGGATGAAAATAAGCTATGACGACGTCTGCCTGGAAAACGAATATATTTATGGGATGATTACCAATTCCAATTCCGTAGGCGGTTTTAAGGGAATTACCGGAAAAGATGTGGAACTGGATGACGGATTGTTCGAGGTGACGCTGGTAAAAAGACCGGCGAATTTACTGGAAATGAATAACATCATTACGGCGCTCGTGGATAAGCGGGTGCATTCGGATGCATTTCGCAGCTTCAAGACATCCCGGATTACGATAGAGTCCGATCAGGAGGTAGCCTGGACGCTGGACGGGGAGTTCGGCGGCAATCATCAGAAAGCGGTGATCGAGAATAAAAACGGTGCGCTGGAGATCCGTGTGCCGGAAAAGGAATGACAGATTCCGCAGGGAGAAATCCGGGCGGTTAGAGTGAAACAGGCTCCATGCACGGAAAATCCAGAAATTTCCTCGCGAAAGGTTTTCTTTTTTCAGGGAATGCTGTATAATGACATCAAGCATTAGGGTGGATAAGCCTGAGTGAGAAAAATATGAGATGGAGGTAATAAAGATGTTAGTTTCAGCAACAGAAATGCTTCAGAAAGCAGTAGCCGGCCATTATGCAGTAGGCCAGTTCAACATTAACAATCTTGAGTGGACCAAAGCCATTCTTGCTACCGCGCAGGAGTGCAATTCACCGGTTATTCTCGGTGTATCTGAGGGAGCAGGAAAATATATGGGTGGCTATGATGTCGTTATGGGTATCGTAAATGGCCTGATCAAAGATCAGAACATCACCGTTCCGGTTGCGGTACATTTGGATCATGGTTCCTATGATCACTGCTATAAATGTATGGAAGCGGGATTCCCGTCCGTTATGTTTGACGGTTCCAAATATTCAATTGAGGAAAATATTGAGAAGACGAAAGAACTGGTTGCGGCAGCGCATGCCAAGGGAATTTCCATTGAGGCAGAGGTTGGTTCCATCGGCGGTGAAGAAGACGGCGTCGTAGGAATGGGCGAATGTGCAGATCCCGCAGAGTGCAAGCAGATTGCTGATCTGGGCGTTGATTTTCTGGCAGCAGGCATCGGCAATATTCATGGAAAATATCCTGAGAACTGGAAAGGATTACAGTTTGATGTACTTGCATCCGTTCAGGAGAAGACAGGAACGCTTCCGTTAGTTCTTCATGGCGGTACCGGTATTCCGGATGATATGATCAAGAAGGCAATCTCTCTTGGCGTTGCGAAGATCAATGTAAATACGGAGTGCCAGCTTGTATTTGCGGAAGCAACCCGTAAATATATCGAAGCAGGCAAAGACCTTGAAGGCAAGGGATTTGATCCCCGTAAGCTTCTTGCGCCCGGCGTTGAAGCAATCAAGGCAAAGGTTAAAGAGAAAATGGAACTGTTTGGTTCCGTTGGCAAGGCATGAGAAACTGAAAGAAAATCGTGTTGATAAGAGAGCTGTCCTTAGCGGCAGCTCTTTTTTGAATCATGAAAAAGGCATGATTTGAAATGAATCGCGCGGCAGCGTAATCCGGTGAAGGGAAAAGGAGAAGAGTTATGAAAACATGGAATGTTATGGCGGACGGCATGGGATATTATGTTGAGCTCAGGAATAATAAGGAGATTGCCGTCAATGGCGCATTATTAAAGCTGAAGGACTATCGGGCGAAAACCGGGATGGTGCAGACGGAGTATGAGATTCCGCTCGGCAGCAAAAAAGCGCTTCTGGTTATCAGAAGCATGAGCGAGCCGGCGCTTGTTCTGGATAACAGGGACTGTGCAACGGGAGAAGAATATGTTCCGGCGAAGGTACCTGCCTGGGCTTTTGTATTTATGGCGTTACACTGTATCAATTTCAGGAATGGAGCGATAGGCGGTGCGATGGGGGCAATGGGTATTATCATAACGGCTTCTGTTTCCGGTAATCGGAAGATGAACATCCTGGCGAGAATAGGAATTGACATTGCAGTTCTTGCAGGTGCGTATGCGATTGTGTATGCCGTGGCTCTGGCATTGGTGGGCCTTCTGTATTAGGGAAAAAGATGCCCCGGAAAAGGGAGGATGCCAGGTAAACTGGTTTTACCTGGCATTTATTATGAAAAAGTATTAATTAATCTGTCTACTTCGTATCTTCTTTTGTGTTATCTTATGATATTAGTATATTCAGAAGAAATGTCTAAAGAATGATATGCAAGTGAAGTTTCTTTAAATTAAATATGAATAAATTATGAACGTGTGAAAGCCGGCTGAAAAAGTGCATGGTCAGCAAGTTATGAAATGAAAAGAGAAGCGCAATGAAGCTAAGGGTGGTGAAAAAGAATAAGCACATTTTCTTCGTAGAAGAAGATTTGAGTTTGATTAACGGTCTGTTCTTTGCCATCGGAAAACAGGGCTATGAACTGACGATTGCCAGAACGCGAATGGAGGCAGAACAGCTGTGGCAAAGCGGAAAATAGGATTTGGTTGTTTTGGATGTATTCCTGCCCGAAGGAACAGGCTTTGATCTGTGCAGGGCGATACGTCAGAACTCTAATGTGCCGATTATCTTCCTGACCGGATTGATTGCTGCCGAGGTGATAACTTATGTGGTTCCATGAGGAGGCTGATTTTGATATTCAATTTGCCATTTTTACATTTGACATGCGTGTCAGAGAATTAGTTATTGATTTTTTGATTCCGAGTTGCTATACTATGTTTAGTCAGTATCAATAATACAGGAGCGAAAAGGTCCTGTTACAAATCAGATAAATATTTGAGGGAAGATCAATATAAGTCTATGTAGATTTATATGTTCTTTCCTTTTGCTTTTATGGGGGGTAAGATAAAATGAAATTTCTGTCAAATCCAATAAAAACTGTATTATATACAATAGTGGCAGCGGCTGTGTTTTTTGCTACACTGGCAATTCTTGACAGAAATAACGATTTTTCCCTTACACAGACAGAAAGTGTACACAAATTCGGCGCGACATATATGACCATGAATAATCCTTTTTTTGAGGTGATCAACGAAACCATACGCTCCACTGTGGAATCAAATGGAGATATTTTAATTACAAGAGATCCGGCTCTGGATGCGGACAGACAGTCACAGCAGATTTATGAATTGATAGACGAGGGAGTGGAAGCTATTTTTATTGCACCTGTTGACTTTGAGAAAATTATTCCGGCGATAGAGTACGGGAAAGAGAAGGGTGTAAAAATAATATTTGTAGATACGGAGATTTATGACGAAAGTCTGGCAGACTGTATTGTGGTTTCGGATAATTATCATGCAGGAGTTATCTGCGCCGAATATCTTTTGAATAAAAAAGCGGAAGGCAGAGTTTTGATCTTTGAACACCCAACAACCAAATCCTCAAATGACCGGGTAGAAGGTTTTGTAAATACGATTATGGAAAACGGGAATTTTGAGATTGTTGACAGGCTGAATTCTGCGGGGCAGCTTGAGATTGCCATGCCCCTGATGATTGAAGAATTAAAAAAAGGTACAGAATTTGATATTGTTTTTTCTATCAATGATGTAGGCGCACTCGGTGTAATGGCGGCACTGAAAGATTACGGGAGGCTGGATGGGATATCTGTTCTTGGTGTGGACGGTGCTCCGGAGGCGAAGTCAATGATAAAAGAAAGAATAATGCTTGCGACGGCTGCTCAATATCCATCCGAAATTGGGCAGAATGCAGTAGACCAGCTTTACAATATGATAGAAGGCAGAGAGGTTCAAAAAAAGATAAAGGTTCCGGTCAATTTAGTCAGTATAGAAAATATAGATGAATTCAGTACAAAAGGATGGCAGTAGTAAATGAGTACATCGGCATTAAAGAACTCGGTATTAAGTTTCATAAAAAGCTTTAACTTCATAATAGTGCTGTACATTTCAATAATTTCTGCGGCAACCATCACGAAAATTGGGAATTCCGGAGCTGCGCTAATGTTTCTTAAAAAAGTAAACGCGCTGCCCCCGGTTCCGGGGAAAATGCTTTTGGTTTCGGTCAGTTTTTTTGCAATTTTGATTATACTGATGCATATACATGACAGATATGAGATAGAGCACCAGTGGTGTCTTATCATAACAGAGTTTGTGTGTACTGTTTTGGTTATTGCAGCACTGCAGGTAAACTATAACGGTGTAATTCTTCTCTTTGCGGCTCATATGATGAAATACTTTGAAGGAAGCAGTAAAAAACTTTTGCTTTTCATATTTGGCAGTACATTTTTCCTTATTTTTGATTTTAATGTCTGCTCGAATATTTTTAATATTATTTCCTTCGAGACATACACAGAGTATTATATGGGAACAGTGGCGACAATTTTAATTCTGGTCAAAAATCTTTTTACTACCTTAAACATTATTTTTTTTATTGTGTACACAATTTTACTTCTACGAGAGCAGATGGATGAAAAAGATAAAATAAATTCCCTGAATGAACAACTTCAGGCCGCAAACAGAGAACTCGAAAGCTATGCAGCCGAGTCGGAAAAATTAGCACAGACCAGGGAGAGAAACAGGCTTGCCAGAGAAATACATGATACTTTGGGACATACCCTGACCGGGATTATCGCAGGCATTGATGCCGCATCTGCTGTTGCTGATGTTTCGCCCGATGTGTTAAAGCAATACCTTTCTGTAGTTTCGGATGTGGCGAGACAGGGAATGACAGATGTAAGGCGTTCTGTCAATGAACTTCGTCCTGATGCGTTAGAGCAGGGAGATTTACTTTCAGCGATTAACAAAATGATTTCTCAGATGAGCGCTACTTCAAAAGCAAAAATTACATTAGACAACAGTGCGGGCAGGCTGTCCTTTGGGGAGGATGAGGGGGAGGTTATCTATCGTATTATTCAGGAGAGCATCACCAATTCCATAAGGCATGGAAAGGCGGATATGATAGTTATCAGGATTACAAGGGAATATAATATTATGATGATAGAGATAAAAGACAATGGTATTGGCGCTGAAAATATTGAACCGGGATTTGGTATTACACACATGAAGGAACGGCTGGACATGCTTGGCGGGGAAATATACGTTGATGGGAGTGAAGGCTTTTCTGTTGTGGCGAAAATTCCTATTAGATGGGGAGCGGAAAATGATTAAAGTATTAATTGCAGATGATCAGGAACTTATAAGAGACAGCTTGCGTATTGTATTGTCCAGCGATTCGGACTTTTCGGTAAGCACGGCGGCAAATGGTATTGATGTGGTAAGAAAAGTCAGGAAGGACAAGCCGGATGTTATTTTAATGGATATCAGAATGCCGGAAATGGACGGTGTTCAGTGTACCCAGATCATTAAAGAAAACTATCCGGAAATCAAGATAATTATTTTGACTACTTTTGACGATGATGAATACATTTTCAGTGCTTTAAAGCACGGTGCCAGTGGTTATCTTTTGAAAGGTATTTCTACGGACAGACTTGTAGAGGCGATACACAAGGTTTATCATGGAAATGCTATGATTAATGATGACATAGCCGGAAAGGTTGTGAAAATGTTTTCACAAATGGCAAAGGAAAATGCGGCAATTATCACTGTGGATGAGGGATATATAAAGGAGATTACAGAGTCAGAGTGGAAAGTTATAGGGCTTGTGTCAAAAGGTTTGTCCAATAAGGAAATCGCGTCAGAACTTTGCCTCACGGAAGGCTCTGTGAGAAATTATTTGAGTTCCGCATTGAAAAAACTTGATTTGCGTGATAGAACACAACTGGCCATTTGGGCTGTACAGTGGAGGAAAAGTTAGTTTTTATGAAAAAGAAGATTATACATAAAAGCTTTGGTGTGGGGGTTTTTATTGCAGCAGTTTTGGTTATGACCATAGTTTTGCTATATTATTTTCATAGTAAAAGGGTTATCACGCTTGGGTTTTTTACCGGCAGCGCGTGGAATGTGCCTGATGCCTATACCTATCAACTCATCGATGATGTAATAGAAAAATATGAAGCTGACCATCCTGGAATAAAGGTGAAGTTTGTAAGTGGAATCCAAAAAGATGATTACTCGGAGTATATTGCATCTGC
Organism: uncultured Lachnospiraceae bacterium; assembly: GCA_937910785.1. Classification (GTDB taxonomy): domain Bacteria; phylum Bacillota; class Clostridia; order Lachnospirales; family Lachnospiraceae; genus UBA3282. Next base: position 43,639 of record CALDLG010000135.1, read on the forward strand.
CTTGATAAAGGGAAATGCACCTGATGTTTTCTTTGTCTTGCCGGAGGATTTTTCAACCTTTGCAAGTACCGGCGCTTTAATGGAGCTTGACGGGTATATTGACAAGGATGCAGATTATGATAAATCCAGATACTATGATGCGTCATTTGCGTTTGGAAATATTTCCGGCAGTCAGTACGGAATTCCTTTCGAAAGTGTTCCGAGCATGATGTTTGTAAATAAAACGTTGCTTAAAAACGAAGGGATTAATGAAATTTCAAGGGATTGGACATGGGAGGACTTTTATCAGATTTGCAGCAAGGTTACCAGAGATACTGACGGTAACGGAATTGAGGATCAGTTTGGTGTTTGCAACTACACATGGCAGCACGCTTTTGTTACAAATGGAGTGGTACCTTTTGATGCAAGTGGCACGCGTTGCAATTTGCTGAATGAAAATGCGATTGAAGCTGTGGATTTTGTTAAGGCAATAAATGGTCTCACAAAAGGAAACATAGTCACTGCAGATGACTTTGATATGGGGAATGTGGCTTTTATGCCTGCACTTTTATCAGATTATCGAACCTACAAACCATATCCGTGGAGCATTAAAAAGTATACAAATTTTGAGTTGGACTGCATTCCGCTTCCAAAGGGAGAGAGGGGAGATAACAAGTCAACCATGAGTACGCTTCTGCTGTCCATGAATTCCAGAACAAATTGTGAGGAGCTGGCATGGGAACTGATAAAAACTTTTTGTTATGACATAGAAATTCAAAGCGAAATCTATACCTATAAGGAAGGCGCGTCTGTATTAAAGACGGTTACAGATTCTATGACCACTATGCTCAGCATAAATCAGGTTTTGTCCGAG
>CALDLG010000136.1 GCA_937910785.1 uncultured Lachnospiraceae bacterium
AGTATTGATTTTTCAAAGTGAGAGTCCCGCTTTAGGTGTGGGAAGTTTGAGTTAACAATGATATAAGTGTGGTAGTTTTGAGGACATAAGGCATTGGTGTAATGATTCCCATATGAATCGTTAACACTGTCCGTTTTCCACAAACCGGCGCAGTCTACGGTAACTTCGTCAAACAAAGATGAGCTTTCTGTTATTACCTTCCCAATATAAAGCACACCATCCTTAATTGTAATCGTCTGATCGTCGGGAACTATTATTTCAAATATCTCCTGTGATATATAATCTCGTCCATCACAGGTTATCATTGCGTTGCTTTTATTGATCGGAATATCTTCTCCGTTAACCATCAGGGATAAACTGGAATAATGAACAGCAGGATCGCTGTCCTCTTGCATCTGCAATTCTTCTATCGTTTTCTTCGCTTCCGTCAGCAAATCCAAATACTCCGTTTTTTCTTGGCCGAGCCGGTCGTTTTCATTTTTTAATTCCTCATTTTCTGCAACAAGCTCTTCATAAATCTCACTGCAAAAATGCCACGAAATCCAACACGCCAGCCACTTATCAATTCCGGCATAAAATCACAGATCTTCATGGCCAAATTTATTACTTCTTAAATTTAGCAAAAACTTATATTGCCCCAGCGATATATATAATATTGAAAATACTGCAATAATACTACAGGTCTTTACAATCAGATTCATCATTAAGGAAAACCTGATTTTCGGAAAAAGAAAATAAAAAGCAATCGACATTACGCAAAAGATCAATAACTCCGGCAAAAAGATTCTCCAATAATCCTTTACACTCCTGTTCAGACTTTTCTTTACGAGGAAAACAGATTCAATGATAAATTTAATTCCCCAACTAATTGTTAATACCATTGCCAATATATCGATACTGCCACTTACAATACCAATTATTATGGCAAAAATGGAAATTGAGATGTGGATTACTCCACTTAAAAACATATTTTTAGTCGCATTCACACTCTGATATATTGATCCCGCCATGGCATTTATAACCTGAAACCAAATGCTGAACCCAAAGATGCGGATAACGCTTACCGAATCCTTCCATTGGCTGCCAAAGAGCAATAAAACAATTTCTTCTGCCTCCCAGATAAAAACAAAAGAAACAAAAAGCCCTATTGCAGATACTACTTTGATAATCTTCAGATACTGATCATAAATATAATTTTTGTCCTCCTGATATTTCGACAATATCGGGTGCAATACAGGTGAAACCGCATGGGGAATATAATTAATCGGATACCTCATAACCGTATAACTCTTATTATAATATGCCAGTTGTTCACTCCCTACATATTTTCCAACAAGTAAATCATCAAGATTCTGTGATAAAGCCAGAATTACAGAATACAGGAATTGGAAAAAGCTATAATTTCCAATCTTTTTTAACCCTTCTAAATTGGGCTTTATTCTGATATGCAGTTTTAAACTTGCCATATTCCAAAAAAGTGGGATTCCTGCTATTAAAATATTCTGTACAATCAAAGAATAATATTTTCCACCTTTTAATGCAATCACAATTGAAATAAAGCCACTGATTAATGCACTTACAATCATTCGAACTGAGATTAATCTGAATTTTTCCGCTTTTAAAATCAGCGCATTGGGAATTACATTTAACGAATTAAGTAAAACGCTGATACTTAAATACTTCATTACACCAATATAAATCTTATCCCCATAGAACCATGATACCGGATAAGAAAGCAGCCAGAAAAAGAACCATAACAATATGGAAATTCCTGCGGAAAAGCTGAATATTCCCTCTGTTTCCTGATATGAAATGCTTTTATTCTGTATAATTCCCGTTCCCAGTCCCATCGTAGCGAGCGTATTAAAAAATGTACAAAATACCATAATTACAGAAATAATGCCATAATCCTCAGGCGTCAGTATTCTGGACAAAATCGAAGTTAAAAGTAAATTAATAAAAACCGTACAATATCTCGCACTTCCATATTGAAAAATTGCTTTCTTCATACTTATCAGCTACATGCCTTCCCGTTATATAACTTTCACCTCAAAAATCTGATCTTTCATTAACTGCCACTATGTGAATAATAATATACCCATTCCTTATCACTGAGTTTTATACCCTCCATATAATCCGGAAGCATTTCGTCAATTTCTTTATTACTTAATACAACCGCATCCGTATCAAAATCATCCGGCAGTTTAACTGCTATTTTATACTGATATAAATATCCCTGATAAAAAAAGAAATTCATTTTTGATGCATCATATACATAAATCGGCTGTTCCGCCTTAATATTTTCCATTATATAATCAATGCTCTCACTTCTCTCATGATAATATATCTTTTCCTGTGGCAGCGCTATTTCAATTGCAAAATATGTGTACTGATAGATAAATAGAAACGCTGTGAATAAAAGGACAATTAATTTCTTTTTCTTTGACAAAATTATTAAAAATATTGGTACGGGCAGAATTATATTGATTATTCCCCTGAAATCATCTATTCCTAATCTGACTTTCAGATTAAGAAGATAAGAAAACGGATAAAACGTTGACATCCCATAATAAGTATCACTGATTTCCGGAGCGATAAAGTATATCCATAGCATTAATATTCCCAGGGTAAAAACAAGGGAATATTTATACGTCTTCCGATAGAAAGAAAAAGCGTTACAGTACAATATTATCCCAATAAATAATAACGGGATAACAAATAATATGTAGTATCGTAAATACGTCAACATTTTTATCGCATAAAATTTTTCCCCATTTGAGGAAACACTGAACGCCTTCATATGCTGCAGCCCTAATGCCGTCAGTATCCCGCCCGTGCTTAAAATAAAAATGCAAAGTATGAAAAAAAACGACTTATCCGTTTTTTTCCTGCTTCTGCTTTTTATAAAAGTATGGTAAAAGAAACAGATCAGAGCGCCAAAAACAAATATGCCACATGACGCCGTAAATATAATGAAAGTCCCTGTATTTCCCAAAATCACTTTGAAAAAACCTGTCAGCAGCTTCAACGAATTAAAATCCGTAACTGCAGGAATTCCGGCAGAAGTGTTACTCAACTCTGCAGTTCCCCAAACGGTTATCTGCACGATATGGATAATATATTGTGAGATAAAAAAACCGACTCCCAGCACTATGAAAAAAACAGGTGATACAATCCATTCTTTATAAAAGAATCTGTAAATTATAACAGCCATACATACAGCTATAAGCAGAACCTGAAATCTTGTATGAAGAAAAAGCCCATAAATCAAAAGAATATCCAGTAATAACGTATGAAACAGTCTTTCTTTCTTCGTCTCAGCATAAACAAGCTTAAATGCGGCCAGCGTAACCCCCCATATAATCAAAACAAGAATATGTTCATTGAATAAATTATATAAAGGATTCGTCGTTATAAATGATACAATGACCGTAATTAATATTACAAGAAATTTGGATCTGAATTTAAGATAATGACAAAGAATATAGTGAACGATAACAGGAATAATTCCTTCTAAAAGAGCCGTTACGCATAAAATAATTCTATAAATCCAGATCATTCCCAAATTTGTCCGGAAAAGTGGCGCAAAAAGGAAAAAATAACCAAAGCCGTAATAACTTCCCCCCGCGCTTATGCATTCGCTCCAGTCACAACCGGCCAGATAAGCAGGTACAGCGAGCATGGAGACTTCATCACGAACATCTGCAAAAGGTATCGCCTGAAATAATATCACAACTTTTGGAATCATGATCAGAATCTCAGATATGAGCAGACTAATCCACCTGGTCCGCCTTTCTGCTTTTTTTTTCTTTATGGACATTCCTACACCTCTCTGCCGCTTTTCTGATTGCTTCTAAAATACGATCTGTTTTTATAAATATCTTTTTATGCTTCCGGTACAGAAAACGTAAAAGCGCTCCCATATTGGAGTTCATCAAAATATAATTCAGGCTGCCCGTATCAACAATGACCGCATAATGAAAAGCTGATCTTGGTTTTTCTATCATTTTATTTACGATATCAGGAATTCCCCGTTCCTTTCTTATCGCCTTTAAATACACAGGATCTGTCAATAAATAAGCAAATGTTCTCTCGCTGTTCACCGAAAAATTAGAAGCAAAATAATGAATGATTTTCGCCTCTGCCAGATATGGCAAACCATACCTTAACTGGCAATTCCATTCTCCGTTCAATTCCTGCAGTCTTCCACCCATTCTGTTATTTGCTTCGTTTAAGGAAAGCTGATCATACAGAATCCCCTTTTTATATCCTTCCAGCCACAATCTGTTCCATAAATCAAAGAATTGATGTGTTACGGGGTCATCCTTACACCACATAACACCACTATTAAAGTGTTTATCCCGGTATCCACAGGAGTATCCCATAATTTCGGCCCGTTTTACTACCGGACGAAATTCATATATCTCTTTATTCACTAACTGATGATTGTCTAATACCGCACCGGTACATTTTAATTCGGTTATCTGTTCCAGATTTTCACATACCACCGTATCACAATCGATATACAGGAAATCGCCTTCTATACTATTCCTCATTTTAGTCTTTAAAATCCGGGATTTTTCCGCCATATTAAAGGCACCGTTTACTTTATGTATCACAACACGATCTACCAGCGAATATACTTCCGCTTTTTTTTCCTTTAATAACTGTCCGGTAACCTGCTCCGTTAATAATATAATATTTACAGAATCCATTCTATATCTTAATGATGCGATGGAAATCAGCATCTGCTCATAAAAATAATCTTTTAAATCACTAACCAAAACATATACCACTTTTAACATTCGTATACCCCTTGTAGAATAAATTATCAATCATAATTTTTTCTCTGACATACTCGAATATCAACAGCAGGAATCCTGTTTCCTGTCACTCAATTATTCTATGATAAACGATTGCCACATACATTCTTATGATCCATAAATCACATCGAAAACCGACGTTCCAGAAGCCTGTCCAGAAAACAATAAAATTCCTTTTTAATACAATTCGTTTCGTACTTCTCCAGGAACAGCTTTCGTACCTCCGGCTCATATGGCTTTAATTCTTCTTTATCAAAATAATGATTGATTGCATTCGCAAATTCTTCAGCTTCATTACATCTGGTAATCCCCGGCACATTTTCTACATCATACCCCTCCAGAGCCTCATCACTCGCAAAGATTTTTCGTCCATACATCATTGCTTCCGCTGTTTTGACCTTCATGCCGGCACCGTATTTGATTGGCAGGATTACCGCCGCGTGTTGATAGTAATAACGGTCTGGTTCTTCGACAGCTCCTATCACTTTTACATTCCTGTATTGCTCATACTCTTCTTTTTTACATTCAAATCCCTTCCCGACAATTGTCAGATGAATATTGTTCAGTTCAGGCATTACATTTCGCATAAACCACTCTATGGACATTCGATTAGGAGCAAAAGAACTTCCTAAAAATAAAAGCTCTCTTTTATATTCACAATTTGTTCTATCCACCTCAAAGCAATCCCTGAAGGTAATCGGAAGAATAAAATCTGCCGCTCTTCCATATAGCTCAGACAGCCGGTCAGAATCTCTCTGATTCAGACAAATAACCGCATCTGCCTCTGTTCCGCATTTATCATTATATTTTGATGCGCAATACGAAGGAATATAAACGATACTTTCATTTTTTACTTTATTCATTGCATAATCAGCTTCTACATTATGATAGAAAACGACTGTGCAATAATTTCTTTTTCTTCGCGCCAGCCTCCCCAGCATCGATGAATCAATAAACAGCAATTCTATATTCTGCTTTTCTATAAATCGTAATATACTTTGTTCATTCCATGGAAAATACACTTTACAGCCCAATAATGCCGCCATCAAATACTCCCATTTATTTTGAGCCCGTTTAAATGTTATGGCATTTAAGGGCGGACGCGTATGTTCCTTCATTGGAAAGGTACAGAGACAAACACCTTCTTCCTTAAAATATTCCTTCATCAATTCGTAGTTTTTTCTGGTTGCTTTTACTCCTCCACCTCCAAATTCATCATAGATATCATGAGGCGTAATAAACAGAGCCTTTTTTTCCATTACAAAACTCCTC
>CALDLG010000137.1 GCA_937910785.1 uncultured Lachnospiraceae bacterium
GCTTCAAATGGGATATACGGAGGTTTTCACGAAGCCGTTTTTCGTATCGGCTCTGAAAGAAAGAATAATGGAAATACAGGCGGAAGAATCAGGGGAGAGCAGGGGTTCCGAAGAGGAAGACGGCAGCGGCCTGAGGGGACTGCGTTTTCTTGCAGCAGAGGATAATGAAATTAATGCGGAAATTTTATCGGAAATCCTGTCAATAGAAGGCGCGGAATGCGAAATAGCGGAAAACGGCAGGATTGCGCTGGAACGCTTTACAAAAAGCAAGGAAGGAGAGTTTGACGCGATTCTCATGGATGTTCAGATGCCGGTGATGAACGGTTATGACGCGACAAGGGCAATCAGGGCGCTGGAGCGCAGGGATGCGGGGAAAATTCCGATTATTGCAATGACAGCAAACGCTTTTGCAGAAGATGAACGGGAAGCTTTGAATGCCGGAATGAATGTTCATCTGTCAAAGCCGATCGATGTGGAACTTTTGAAGAAAGTGATAAAACAATATATTCATAAAGACGCGGAATAGTAAGATGGAGCAGATTGAATGGAAGACAGGATGAAAGTAAGGAGTTATCAGGAAGAATCCATGAAAAAGCGTCGTAAGAATCTCTGGCAAAGCAGGAAATATTTAGTTGACAAATGGGACTGCCCTATGTATAATAATTTGAGTGTGAATAGGAGTCGGCTATGTTCGTGAATTTAACTGATGTATTAACATCCGAGGACAAAGTGCTAACGATACAGACGGAAACGGATATGACGGAGATTACCGTCGGTGGAGAGAAGTATGCAATCCTCGAAAAGTCGCCGATATGTCTGACGCTTACCAATATTGGCAGAGGCAGGGCATTGGTGGAAGCTCAGGCACAGATCATGATTGCCATGAACTGTGACAGATGTCTGAAGCCGGTGGAAGAGAAGTTAGTGCTTCATTTTTCCAGAGAAGTCCATGCGCCGGATGTGGTTGTGGAGCGGCCGGATGAAACGGAGGATGATGACCGGAGTTTTATGGAAGGTTATCAGCTGAATATAGAGGACTTACTGAATAATGAGATCATAATCAACTGGCCAAGTAAGGTTCTGTGCAGGCCGGATTGCAAGGGAATCTGTATGCAGTGCGGCAGGGATCTGAACACCGGGATGTGTGAATGCGATACGTTTGTTCCCGATCCCCGGATGGCAGTGATAAAAGATATCTTTAACGCGGGTAAGGAGGTGTAACGATGTCTATCTGTCCTAAGAACAAATCTTCCAAAGGAAGAAGAGATAGGAGAAGAGCCAATTGGAAAATGACTGCTCCTACATTAGTGAAATGCAGCAAATGCGGTGCTTTAATGGTACCTCACAGAGTATGTAAGAAATGCGGCACATACAACAAAAAAGAGATTATTGCTGTCGATTAATTTGGAAAGCGAAAAGAAATCAAGGGATTATGCGGTATAATGATTCCTTGATTTTTTGTTGCTTTCTTTTTCATTCGTTTTTAATAGATAACCTGCTATTTTTTCGGGCGTTTTTCAGGCATTTTTTTCTAAAAACTTGATTTTTACATGTCGGTCTAGTATATTAATATATGATGTCTCGCAAATTGAGGAAGGAGCATGAGTAAGAGCATGGGAGAATTTGTAAAGGTAGCGGTAGACGCAATGGGCGGTGACAACGCACCTGCGGAAATTGTAAAAGGTGCGGTAGAGGCCATTCGGGAGAATGGGAAAGTCAAAGTCTATCTGGTAGGAAATGAAGAGGCGATGAAAAAGGCGCTTGCCGGATACCAGTACCCGGAAGAGCAGCTTGAGCTTGTTCCAGCGAGTGAAGTCATTGAGACGGCGGAGCCGCCGGTTATGGCGATCCGGAAGAAGAAGGATTCGTCGCTTGTAAAAGCGTTGTATCTTGTTAAGGACGGAACCTGTGATGCTTATGTATCTGCGGGAAGCAGCGGAGCAACGCTGGTGGGCGGACAGGTTATCGTAGGCCGCATCAAGGGTGTGGAGAGACCGCCGCTTGCGCCGCTGATTCCGACTGAAAACGGCTGTGCGCTTCTGGTGGACTGCGGTGCGAATGTGGATGCCCGGCCGTCCCATTTGGTACAGTTTGCCAAGATGGGCTCGATCTATATGGAAAATATTATGGGCGTTAAAAATCCGAGAGTGGCGATCGTCAATATTGGAGCGGAGGAGGAGAAGGGCAACGCGCTTGTAAAAGAGACCTTTCCTCTTTTGAAAAACTGCCCGGATATCAACTTTACCGGCAGTATTGAGGCCAGAGACATTCCGGCCGGCATGGCGGATGTTATCGTATGTGAGGCGTTTGTCGGGAATGTGATTCTGAAACTGTACGAGGGCGTTGGCGGCACTTTAATTAAAAAGGTAAAAGCAGGTATGATGACCTCCCTGCGGAGTAAGATCGGAGCGTTTCTTGTGAAGCCCGCATTAAAGGAGACTTTAAAGGATTTTGATCTGGAGCAGTATGGCGGCGCGCCGATGCTCGGACTGAACGGTTTGGTTGTTAAGACTCATGGCAGCTCCAAATCCGTTGAAATAAAAAATTCCATTTTACAATGTATCATGTTTAAGGAACAGAAGATCAACGAGAAGATCAGAGAGAAAATCACCGTACAGGACTGAGAAAGGCTGGCTGAATTTATGGAATTTGATAAGTTAAGGCAGGTCATAGCAAATATTTTAAGCGTAGATCCGGATGAGATAACGCCGGAGACGACCTTTATGGAAGATCTGGGAGCGGATTCTCTGGATATTTTCCAGATCATTATGGGAATTGAAGAAGAATTTGATATAGAAATTCCGGCTGAAAAAGTAGAACATATAGCGACGGTGGAAGAAGCGGTTCAGTTAATTAAAAGCGCAGTAAAAGCGACAAAATAGAAAAAAGCCCTTTCCCAAAAGGGTTTTTTTAATTGTATGGAGGTACGAATGCAGCAAAGACCGTTAGAGGAATTGGAAGGTAAGATCGGATATCAGTTTCACAATAAGCTTCTGCTCAGGCAGGCGGTGACACACAGTTCTTTTGCCAATGAACAAAAGGTCAATAAATATGAGGATTATGAGCGGCTGGAGTTTCTGGGGGACGCGGTGCTTGAACTGGTATCCAGTGAATTTCTTTTTCAGGAGCATCAGCAGATGCCGGAAGGAAAGCTGACGAGGATGCGGGCATCCATCGTATGTGAGCAGGCGCTCGCCTATTGTGCGAAGCAGTTTGGACTGGAGGCTTATATTCTGCTTGGCGTGGGAGAAGAGCGCACCGGAGGCAGGACCAAGGATTCCATCGTTTCGGATGTGATGGAGGCAATTATCGGAGCCATTTATCTTGACAGCGGCATGGAACCGGCAGCGAATTTTATTCATCGGTTTGTACTTTCCGATCTGGAACATAAGAAACTGTTCTATGATGCCAAGACGATCTTACAGGAAGTCGTACAGCAGAAAAATGACGGAAAACTTCATTATGAGCTGATTCGTGAGTCAGGACCGGATCATGATAAGCTGTTCGTCGTGGAAGCCAGAATTGATGAGAGGAAGATCGGCGAAGGCATGGGAAAAACCAAAAAAGCGGCGGAGCAGCAGGCAGCCTATGAGGCGCTTGTTTCTTTGCAGGGATAAAATGCGGGGTATCTATGTATTTAAAAAGTATTGAAGTACAGGGATTTAAATCTTTTGCTAATAAAATAAATTTTAAGTTTCACAATGGCATTACGGGAATCGTAGGTCCCAATGGCAGTGGAAAAAGCAATGTTGCGGATGCGGTCAGATGGGTGCTGGGGGAGCAGCGGATCAAGCAGCTTCGGGGCGCTTCCATGCAGGATGTCATTTTTTCCGGGACAGAGATGCGCAAGCCGCTCGGTTCCGCCTATGTGGCAATTACGCTGGATAATGCCGATCATCAGCTTGCCATTGATTATAACGAAGTGACGGTATCCAGAAGGCTGTATCGGTCCGGTGAAAGCGAATATATGATCAACGGGACGATATGCCGTCTGAAGGATGTCAATGAGCTCTTTTACGATACGGGTATCGGTAAGGAAGGCTATTCCATTATCGGACAGGGACAGATCGATAAAATTCTGAGCGGCAAGCCCGAAGAGCGGCGGGAGCTTTTTGATGAGGCGGCAGGAATTGTTAAATTCAAACGAAGGAAATATGCGGCACAGAAGAAGCTGGAGGACGAAAAGCAGAATCTGGTCCGCGTCAACGATATTCTGTCGGAGCTGGAGAAACAGACGGGACCGCTTGAGAAGCAATCCGAAAAGGCGAGAATTTATCTGCGTAAAAAGGAAGAACTGAAAACGCTGGATGTCAATGTTTTTCTGGTAGAGAATGTCAGTATTAAGGAGCAGCTCGATTCGGTCGATGAAAAGCTTCATATTGCGGGCGGCGATCTGGAGGATACGACACAGAAATATGAGCATATTAAGGAAGAGTATGAACAGATAGAAAGCAGAATAGAGCAGCTTGAGCAGGCGATTGAGCAGGCAAGAGCGACGCTGACGGATACGGGAGTCATGCGTTCCAAATTAGAGGGCGAAATGAATGTCTTAAAGGAGCAGATTCATTCTGCCGAAGGAAATGAGGCGCATTTAAAAACCCGGATTGATTCGATCGAGACGTCCATTCAGGAAAAAGAACAGGAAAGGGACGATATTTTAGAGAAAAAGGGACGGATTGACGAAAAACTGACAACTCTGCAGCAGGCGAGGGAAGAGGCAAAGGGCCTTTTGGAAAGCGTTCAGAACAGAATTGAAACGCTGAATAATCATATCGAAGACGGTAAAAATACGATCATCGATGCGTTGAATAACAGGGCGACCATCAAATCCAAGATGGGGCGTTTCGATACGATGTTAGAGCAGATACAGATCAGGAAGGCGGAGCTGAACTCCCGGCTGCTGCGCGCCAAGTCAGATGAGGCGGCGCATGCGGAGACGATCAGAAGTCTGGAAGAGGAGTTTGAAAAGATTAACGGAGCCATTCAGGAACTGCGCGACAGACAGGAGGTATCGGAGGAAAAGCTTGCGGGGATGCGGGAGGAACTGGCCGGAAAGGATCAGAAGCTACGGGATACGCAGGTTTCCTATCATCAGGAGAAGTCAAAGTTAGATGCGCTTTCCAATCTGACGGAGCGCTATGAGGGGTATGGCGGTGCGGTCAAGGCCGTTATGGAACAGAAGGCGAAGAAGAAAGGCATTATTGGTGTTGTGGCCGATATTATCCAGGCGGAAGCGAAATACGAAACGGCAATCGAAACGGCTCTCGGCGGCAATATTCAGAATATTGTAACGGAAGACGAGGAAACCGCCAAAAGCATGATCGCGTATTTGAAGAGCAGCCGTTCGGGACGCGCCACTTTTCTGCCGCTTACCAGTATCAGAAATCCGCAGGAATTTAAGAACAAAGAGGCGCTGAGGGAAAAGGGCGTCATCGGGATGGCGGATGAGCTGGTGAAAATCGATCCTAAATACCGGGATGTGGCCAAATCTCTGCTCGGAAGAATCGTCGTCGTTGATCACATCGACAATGCGGTGAAAATTGCCGCGAAATACCGCCACAGCCTCAGAATGGTCACGATTGAAGGCGAACTGCTTGTGCCGGGCGGTGCGATCAGCGGCGGCGCGTTTAAAAATAGCAGTAATCTTCTGGGACGCCGTCGAGAGATGGAGGAGCTGGAGAAAAAAATAAAGCAGTATGTCATGGAAATAGACCGGCTGCTTGAGGATATTGAAGATACCAAGGCGGCGAGAAATAAGCTGCGCCTTGAGATTGAAGATATCAAAGGGCAGCTGCAGAGGAAATTTATCGAACAGAATACGGCAAGACTGAATGTAAATCAGGCCAGAGAGCGAAAGAATGAGGCGGCGGAAGGCTCGGAGGAGCTGCAGACGGAAGAGACCGAACTGGAAACGCAGATTCAGGAGATTCAGGAGAGCAAGGTGGCGATCCGGAAAGAACTGGAGGATTCCGAGAAGCTGGAGAAGGATACGGAGGCGCAGATCGCAGTTTATCAGAGCCAGCTGGAAACGGAGCGTGCTGAAGAATCAGTACAGGCGGCCAAAGTATCCGAATGGGACGTGGAAGTCGAGA
>CALDLG010000138.1 GCA_937910785.1 uncultured Lachnospiraceae bacterium
CTGGCGGCGGTTCCGTCGATGTCCATACGGGCGTATAATAACGATTGTTATTATTTTGAGGAGAAGGGAAAAAGAATTGTTTCACTTGATTTAAGCGATGCCTTCGATGGATATGATGGCTGTTTTGTTATGTATGATATGGCAGAGGATACATGGCTGATCTATCAGAAAGAGGCTGCGGTTACGCGTATTCCGCCGGCATCCACCTATAAAATTTACAGTGCGCTGTTCGGACTGGAATCCGGTGCAATTACGCCGGAGCAGTCGACTATTTCATGGAACGGGCAGTTCTGGCCGTATGAGCAGTGGAACAGGAATCAGACGCTTGAATCCGCCATGCGGGATTCCGTTACATGGTATTTTCAGGCCCTCGACGAACGGACCGGGTTAGAAGAAATCGATCATTATATCAGGGAAATCGGTTATGGAAATCAGACGGTCGGCCGGGACGTGGATTCCTACTGGCTTGATTCCTCGTTGAAAATATCGCCCATAGAGCAGGTAGAAATGCTGCGGAAGCTGTATGATAATCAGTTCGGGTTTGATATGGAAAATATTAAGAACGTCAAGGAATCAATCTGTCTGTATGACGACGGGCAGACCGTCGTCTATGGAAAGACAGGAACGCAGGAAACAAACGGAAAAAACACTTCCGGCTGGTTTATCGGTTATCTGGAAAAAGACGGCCGCACCTGTTTCTTTGCCACCAACATTCAAAAAGAAGATTCTGCCACGGGTCCTGCGGCCGCAGACCTTACCTTTTCTATTTTATCCGGTTCGGCCGGCGGCCTGTGAGTGCAGGAACGGCGGGGTTATTCTATGTTTGCCGCAGCTGCGTTTGCCGCCGCATCAAAGGTTGTGACATTGATATTGCCGAAAGTGGCTGTTTTATATACCGGGACGGATGCGCCATATTGATTGAAGTAGACATACTGTGACGTAATGTTGATATTTTCATAAACGCCGGAAGCGACTACTTCCGGGCTGCTGCCGTCCGTATACATTCTTTTCAGAGCGGGGTCCGTTTTGGAGCTTTTCTGATAGTATATGTAATCGGCGTAAATATTGAAGAAATCGACGCGGTCATTTGTCAGCACTTCGATTACATTTTCCGCCATATTATACCGGCACAGGCGGTAGTCATTAAGAACATCCATATAGTAAACAAAGCCGTTTAAATAAACCGGATTCCAGATATTTCCGGCCCAGACAGAGGTAATGGCATCGGTCGCGGTATTCAGGGTATAAAGCGCGTGGTCATTCTGTGTGCCGTTGAAATAAATCAGGCCGTTCATATAAGACGCAGGATTGATCACATAATCCGCAACCTCGGTCTTTTCGGATTTGTCGATCTTTATTTTGCTCAGTACGGTACCGGTTTTGTTGTTGTAATCCTGATAGTAAAGATAACTTCCGCACAGCTGCATCGTGACGGCGTATGTTCTGTCCAGACATGCGACATGACCGCCGTCTTTTTCGCTGCGGTAGATACCGGCGGTACGGCCCATAAAGCCAAGTCCCTTGCCGTTGGTGCCGCTTTCCATATAGTAATAGAGATAGTCGCCCCCTGCGTTGATGGATGCGACGGAGTTGCTGTTTAGTTTTACCATATCCGTTTCGTCGGCATTCATGGAATACAGGGCATTGTTGTCATAGGCGTTGGAGAAATAGACCCTGCCGTCCGATTCGCAGAAAAGGCCGCCATTGTTCAGATTTCCGGCGGTATTACCGACGGTGGATACGTCGTTCATGGGAATTCGGCCGGAAAAAATCGCCACTGCAAATAACGATGCCAGAACGATTACGACAATGCAGACGATGATAATATTTCTTTTGGTGGTAGTCATAAAAAAGTCCCCTTTGCTGAACTGATATTTTAAATATAGTATAGTCGTAAACCCACTTGATAGCAAGCGGGTTTTGTTATAATATTAGGAAGAGTACAGAGGAAGGATCGGGCGGCGCAGCATCAGATCCGGAATGATATCAGGAAGAAAGGTACGAGGCGGAATGGACTTACTGGAATTGAGAAAACAGCTGGATGAGCTGGATGAGCAGATCGTCGCGCTTTATGAGAGGCGTATGGATATTTCTTCCCAGGTGGCGGATTATAAAATACAGACCGGGAAAAAGGTATTTGATAAAGAGCGGGAAATTGCAAAGCTGCATGCGGTTAAGGAGCTGACGCATAACGAATTTAACGGCCGGGGGATTCAGGAGCTGTTCGAGCAGATCATGTCAATGAGCCGGAAACTGCAGTATAAGAAGCTTTCGGAAAGCGGAAGTTTGGGGAGGCTGCCTTTTATTGCGATCGATACACTGAAGGAACAAAGCGCGCGAGTTGTTTTTCAGGGAGCGGAAGGCTCATATTCGCAGATGGCGATGCAGGCGTTCTTTGGGGAGGATGTGAACTGCTTCCATGTGGAGACATTCCGGGATGCCATGTGTGCAATCGAGGAGGGGAGCGCGGATTATGCGGTGCTTCCGATTGAAAACTCCACGGCGGGCATCGTCAATGAAATCTATGATCTTCTGGTGGAATTTGAAAATTATATCGTAGGAGAACAGATCATCCGAATCGAGCATTGTCTGCTTGGCGTGCCCGGAACGAAACAGGAGGAGATTCGAACGGTTTATTCTCATCCACAGTCTCTGATGCAGAGCACCCGTTATTTAAATGCCCATGCTTCCTGGCAGCAGATCAGCATGCAGAACAATGCTTTTGCCGCGAGAAAGGTTATGGAGGACGGGGACAGGAGTCAGGCGGCCATTGCGAGCGAGCAGGCGGCAAAAATTTACGGACTGGAAATTTTAGAGCGGGGCGTGAATCATTCTCAGACGAATTCCACGCGGTTTATTATCGTAACGAATCAGAAGGTCTTTCTGAAGGACGCGGGAAAGGTCAGCATCTGCTTCGAAATACCGCATGAGAGCGGTTCCCTGTACCATATGCTTTCTCATTTTATATATAACGATCTGAATATGACGAAGATTGAGAGCCGGCCGATTGAAGACCGAAACTGGGAATATCGGTTTTTCGTGGATTTTGATGGAAACCTTGCGGACAGCGCGGTTAAAAATGCGCTGAGAGGGCTTCGGGAAGAGGCGAGGAATATGCGGATTCTGGGGAATTATTAATGACATGACGCAGGGGCGCTGTGCCCGCCGTCAGAGCATATCCCTGCGGAGGTCCTTAAAAAGCGCCAGCGCTTAGCGAGGTTCTTCACGAGCTTAGCGTCTGCTGCTGCTTTTCACGGAGCGAGAGCGTGCCTCCGCAGGGATATGCTCTGACAGCGGGCACAGCGAATTGCAGTACAAAAACGAACAAAGGAGCGGAACGTCTTTATGAGACTGGAAGAACTGATTATTTATAAGGATTTTGCGCAGGGAGATCTGCTGCATCATATGGTGCATCTGATGGAGCATTACCGGGAGGAAAGGGACCGGGCCCTTTTTTATGACTGCATGCACGATCTGCTGGAGCTGGCGGCATCCCATGGCTTTTACGGGAATCTCTGGCACTGCTATCTCACAAATCTCCTTGTCAATAATGAAAACAGCTATAGTATGGCCTGTGAGATACGGGGGAAAGTGGAGGGCACGATCAACGGGGCGGCGCTTCACGATATCCGGATTTTTAAAGAACTGTACGATTATGATTTTTCGGAGATGATGAAGGAACTGGATGTGCCGGAGTTTGAGCTGGCGCTCTCCTATGTGAGCTGCTCTCAGAAGAGCAGGGTTTACAATACCCGTATCCGGGACCGGATCTGCAATCTGGCCGAGCGGTTCAACGCGGATGATACACCGGAAGCGATGAAGGATACGCTGACGGAATTTTATAAGGATTACGGTGTCGGCCGGTTCGGACTGCATAAGGCTTTCCGCGTCAGACACGATGAAACGGGCGCCGTAATCGAGCCGATTTTAAATATCGCGCATGTGCATCTTGACGATCTGATAGGATATGAGATTCCGAAGAAAAAGCTGATCGATAATACGGAGGCCTTCGTAAATGGGAAAAAAGCCAATAACTGTCTGCTGTTCGGAGACGCCGGAACCGGAAAATCTTCCAGTGTCAAGGCGATCGCCAATCAATATTATGACAGAGGGCTGCGCATTATAGAGATATATAAGCATCAGTTTCAGGATTTGAATGATGTGATCTCCCAGATCAAAAACCGGAATTATAAATTCATTATTTATATGGATGATCTGAGTTTTGAGGATTTTGAAGTCGAATACAAATATTTAAAGGCAGTGATCGAGGGCGGTCTGGAGAAGAAGCCGGAGAATGTGCTGATCTACGCGACATCCAACAGGAGGCACCTGGTGCGCGAGAAGTTCAGCGACAAGGAGGAACGCCGTGATGACCTGCATGCGGGCGATACGGTACAGGAGAAATTATCGCTCGTATCCCGTTTCGGCGTGACAATCTTTTTCTGTGCGCCTGACAAAAAGCAGTTTCAGCAGATTGTGCAGACACTGGCAGAACGTTATGGTATTATGATGGATAAAGAGGAGCTGCTGCTTGCGGCCAATAAATGGGAGCTCGCTCATGGCGGGCTTTCGGGCAGGACGGCACAGCAGTTTATCGATTATCTGCTGGGCGGAGCGGAATGAACCGGAGAAGCACGCCGGGCGGAGCGGAATGAATCGGAGAAGCACGTTGACCGGGGCGGGAACGGCCCGGTTGCATAAAAGGGGGGATTTTTATGAAAACTTTTGCGGCGATCGACGTCGGTTCCTATGAGCTGTCGATGAAGATTTTTGAAATCTCCAAGCAGAACGGACTGCGGGAAGTGGACTGCATCAGACACCGCATCGACCTTGGAACGGATACCTATGCCACCGGCAAGCTCGGCTACGGGCGGGTGAATGAATTATGCCGGGTGCTGCGGGAATACAAAAATATTATGAACGGTTATCATGTGGATGACTATAAAGCCTATGGAACGAGCGCTATTCGTGAGATGGAGAACAAGATCATCATTCTGGACCAGATCGAACAGCAGACGGGCATCAGGATTGAAGTGCTGAGTAATTCCGAACAGCGCTTTCTGGATTATAAATCCATTGCGTCCAAAGGCAAGGTCTTCAATAAAGTCATTGAAAAGGAAACCGCGATTTTAGACATCGGCGGCGGAAGCATTCAGATATCGCTTTTTGTAAAGGATTCGCTTGTGACGACCCAGAACATGCGGCTCGGCATTCTGCGTTTGCAGGATAATATGAGCCATCTGAATCTGAAACCGAGCCAGTACGAAGACATAATCGATGAGTTCATCAGTTCTCAGCTCGCCGTTTTCAAGAAGCTTTATCTCAAGGACAGAAATATCGAAAATATTATCGTTGTGGATGATTATATTTCCGCAGTTATGAAGAATAAAATCGCTCATCTGGCGGACGACTGTATCGAAGCGGCAGACATGGATACTTTTATGAAAAAGGTGCGGGAAAAATCCGTTATGGAGGCGGCAAGATTACTGGATATGCCGGAAGAGAACATTCCGCTTCTTTATATTTCAAGCGTCCTTTTAAACCGCGTCATCAAGGTGATGAATGCCGGCATGATCTGGATTCCGGGTGTGGCGCTCTGTGACGGAATCGCCTATGAGTATGGGGAAAAGAATAAAATCATCAGGGCGGATCATAATTTCGAAGAGGATATTATAGCCTGTGCGCAGAATATCAGCAAGCGGTATATGGGAAGCCGGCGAAGAAGCGAAACGCTTGAGAAAATTGCGCTGACGATCTATGACAGCATGCGGAAGGTGCATGGTCTTGGCAAAAGAGAACGTTTGTTATTACAGCTTGCCACGATTCTGCATGATTGTGGTAAATATATCAGTCTGACGAATTTGGGTGAATGCTCCTACAATATAATTATGTCAACTGAAATTATCGGACTTTCTCATATCGAGAGAGAGATTGTTGCCAATACGGTCAAATATAATCATATGGATTTCGGCTATTATGAGATGATAGGCCAGAATGTCGATCTGGATAAGAGCGCTTACTTAAAGATTGCGAAACTGACCGCGATTTTGAAAATAGCGAACGGCCTTGACCGGAGCCATAAACAGAAGTTTAAGGACATTAAAACAACGCTGAAAGAGAAAGAGCTTGTGATTACAATCGATACGCCGGTGGATATTACATTGGAAAAGGGCCTGTTTTACCGCAGGGCGGATTTTTTCGAAGAGGTATACAGCGTGAGGCCGGTGATCCGGCAGAAAGGCGGAAGCCTCAATTAAGAGGAAAGGCAGGATAAAAGGGGTATGGGGGAAAAATCGGAATTTTCAAAATCGGAATATTATACGAACAGGGAATTGAGCTGGCTTCTTTTTGATAAGAGGGTTTTAAGCGAGGCGGAGGATAAGAAGCTTCCGTTGTTTGAGAGGTTGAAATTTTTAAGCATTTCGGCATCCAATCTGGACGAATTTTTTATGGTCCGGGTTGCGTCTTTAAAGGATATGGTCAATGCCGGATATGCGAAAAAGGATATTGCGGGGCTGACGTCAAGAGAGCAGCTTGCGGCAGTAAATCAGGAAACACATGCGCTGGTAAAAAGGCAATATGCTACATATCATTCGCTTCTTGCCCAGTTTCCTTCCAACGGACTGCGGGTGATCGGGCATCATGAGGATTTGACAAAGGAAGAAGCCGCATATGTGGATGCTTATTTTGAAGATAATGTGTATCCGGTGCTGACACCGATGGCAGTGGATTCCTCCAGACCCTTTCCGTTAATTCGCAACAAGACGCTGAACATCGGAGCGCTTGTCCGGAAAAAGAACGGAGAAGACGATCTGGAATTTGCGACCGTGCAGGTACCGAGTGTTTTGTCCAGAATTGTTTTCATTCCTTCACAGGAAGGGAAGGCTTTCATTCTGTTAGAGGAAGTCATTGAGCGGAATATTCAGAAGCTGTTTCTGAATTATGATATTGTGTGTGCCCATCCGTTTCGGATTATGCGTAACGCAGACCTTCTGATCGAGGAAGAGGAAGCGGGAGATCTGTTAATCGAAATTGAGAAGCAGCTGAAGAAAAGGCAGTGGGGGCAGGCAATCCGTCTGGAAGTAGAAGCAGGCATGGATAAAAGGCTGCTTAAGATTATTCAGGACGAACTGCATATCGGCAATGAGGACATTTATCCGATTAACGGACCTCTTGATATTACCTTTTTGATGAAAATGTACGGTCTTGACGGATTTGAACATCTGAGGGAGCGTAATTATCATGGGGACTGGCCGGTGCCGGAACTTTCGGAAAATCCGGATATTTTTGCCTGCATCCGGAAAGAAGATATTCTGATGTACCATCCGTACCAGACTTTTGAGCCGGTGGTGCGTTTCATCAGACAGGCGGCCAAAGATCCGGATGTGCTTGCCATCAAGCAGACGCTGTACAGAGTCAGCGGCAATTCTCCGATCATCGCGGCATTGGAGCAGGCGGCGGAAAATGGAAAACAGGTTTCCGTTCTGGTGGAGCTGAAAGCGAGATTTGACGAGGAAAATAACATCGTCTGGGCGAGAAGGCTGGAGAAAGCCGGCTGCCATGTTATCTACGGACTTGTCGGGCTGAAGACCCACAGCAAGATCACGCTGGTCGTCAGGCGGGAGGAAAACGGAATCCGGAGGTATGTGCATCTCGGAACGGGAAATTATAACGATTCCACCGCCAAATTATATACGGACCTGGGTCTTCTGACCTGTTCCGAGGCGATCGGTGAGGACGCCACCGCTGTCTTTAACATGCTTTCCGGGTACTCCGAACCGCGTTCCTGGAACAGACTGTCGTTAGCTCCGCTCTGGTTAAAGGACCGTTTTCTCTACCTGATCGGCAGAGAAAAGGAACACGCCCTGCAGGGACGTCCCGCAAGAATTATCGCGAAGATGAATGCGCTGTGTGATAAAAATATTATCGAGGCGCTCTATGAGGCGAGCGCTGCCGGCGTGAAAATCGACCTGATTATCCGGGGAATCTGCTGTCTGAAGGTGGGACGGCCCGGCATCAGCGAGAATATCAGAGTCCGTTCCATCGTCGGAAATTATCTGGAGCATGCGAGAATTTTCTATTTTGAGAACGACGGCAGACAGGAGTATTACTGTGCCAGTGCGGACTGGATGCCGCGGAATCTGGACAGACGCGTGGAGATTATGTTTCCGATTGAGAAGCCGGAGCTGCAGGAAAAAATCATGCGGATTCTGGAATATCAGCTGCGGGATACGGTGAAAGCGCATTTTCTGCTTCCGGATGACACTTATGCGAAAGAGGATATGCGTGGGAAAGAGAAATTTAATTCTCAGCTTGCGTTCTGTGAGCTTGCGGAAAATTGCGCCAGAAAGCAGGAGGAAGCGGCAGACAGACGGGTATTTATTCCTGAAATGGCTCATACGATCGGTTCTGCGCAGGAAAATATCATATGAGAAAGATTGCGCCGCAAAACGGCAGAATGGAGAGGGATAATGAAGATCATACTGGCGTCGGCTTCGCCGCGAAGAAAAGAACTGTTAAAGCAGATCGGTCTTTCCTTTAAGACCATGCCCAGCACGAAGGAAGAGATCATCAGCAAAGAAAGGCCGGAAGAGATTGTGGAGGAGTTGTCCTATCAGAAGGCGGTGGATATCTGCGGACAGCTTACCGGGACGATGAAAGAAGATTTTGTCGTGATTGGCGCGGATACGGTAGTATCCTGCTGGAATCAAATTCTTGGGAAACCAAAGAATAAGGAAGATGCTTTCGATATGTTGTGGGAGTTACAGGGAAAGAGCCATCAGGTTTACACCGGTGTGACGATTGCCTGGAAATATGAGGATATGCCGGCGATGTTTCACACCTTTCACGAGTGCACGGACGTTACGGTTTTTCCCATGACCGAAGAAGAAATCGAGCGCTATATTGATTCCGGTGAGCCGATGGACAAAGCGGGCGCCTACGCGATTCAGGGCCGGTTCGCGGCTTATATTCAGGGTATCTGCGGCGATTATGCGAATGTTGTCGGACTGCCGGTTGGGAGAGTTTATCAGGAACTGCGGCAGAGGGATCTGTTAAAATAGGTCCTGCAGCTACCGGAGAATTATGATAGGAGAGGAGAGGATTTACCATGTTTGATGATGCGGTATTGCAATGTTTTCTGAATAAACAGAATCAGCTGTTTCCGGAGGATGTGGCGGAAACGCTGGAAGAGGCGGATAACTTTCTGGAGGAATGCATGGCTGTTGTCGTGGACTCCGTGAAAGAAGTCTGGGAGTATTTCGACGAGCAGGGCGTTGATATGGAAGGCGCCGGTGAAGACGAGATTCTGGAAGCCGATGAGGTATTTGATATCGGGGACGGAAGATATCTGATCGTGGAATGCTAGAGAAAAAAGGCCGCCGTCGATCTCATAAATTCTGCAAGACCGTCGTTGTTGTTATCTTTCAGGGTAATGACATCGGCGGCCTTTTTGACTTCGGGGGCGGCATTTGCCATAGCGATGCCGCAGCCGGCCGCCTGAATCATGGAAATATCGTTGTCGGCATCTCCTGCGGCATAGGCGTCCGAAAGCGGAACGTGAAAATAATCGCAGAGAAAACGGACCGCGTTTCCTTTTCCCGCGTCAGGGTGAAAGAGCTCCAGATAGAAATCGTTGGAAAAAATAGTCTGAATCCGACCGTCGAATGAGTCTGCCACCGCATCGCGAAAGGCGGTCAGCCGGTCGTGGTCATGGAGATGGATCGCCAGCATTTTCAGAGGGCCTTTTGTCAGAACGGAAGCGTAGTCGTCTGCAAGAAGCAGGGGCAGATGGATTCTTCTGCGATAGAAGCGGATTTCTTCATCCTCTTTTGCGGTAACGATGGCATCGTCCGTATATGTCTGGATGTGTATCTGATGGGCATTTGCCAGAGACTGCAGACAGGATACCTGAGAAAGAGAAAGTCTTTTTTCCAGAAGCGGCATCCGG
>CALDLG010000139.1 GCA_937910785.1 uncultured Lachnospiraceae bacterium
CCATGATCACCGATTTCTTTTTTTTCATTTTATCGTCTGTTCCTTTCGTCTTTCTTTCTCATCCGTTACCCAGACTGCAATGGCCGAATTGTTGTCGTTTCCTTCTCCTGCCCGGCCTTCCAGATATGCACGCATCTTCTCAATCCATTCCTCCGGTGACTCCGCCGCACTCAGCGTCTCCTCCATCTCTTCCTCCGTCACATATTCCCAAAAGCCGTCCGTACAAAGCAAAAAGAAATGATTCCTATTTTTCTCCATCGGAAGTTCCTTCGTCTCCGCTTTCACTTCCTCCGATTTGCCGATAGCCCGCAGCAGCTTATTCCTGTCCGCATGAAAACGGATATCCTCCCAGCCGATCTCTCCGGCCAGAACCGCCATTCTGGATACGCTGTGATCAAACGTACAAAACTGGTACGCTCCGTCTTTAAAATAATAAATTCTGCTGTCTCCCACATGCGCCAGACACGCGGATCCGGCCCGCTCGTCAACGCACAGAAAAGCGAGCGTTGTCTTCATCCTGCATGCGGGCGTCTGCATCCCAATGACCGTTTTATTTGCCCTGGAAATCCATTCTTCCACAGCTTCCCTGGTAAGTGTCTGTTCCGCCGGCCATTTCTGAATACAGCCTTTCAGCGTATCCGCCACAGCCCGGGACGCCCGGTCACCACCGCCGTGACCACCCAGTCCATCCGCCATGAGCGCATACCCCCTGTCTCCTGCGACGCTGAAAAAACCGGCATCCTCGTTATATTCCCTGCCTCCCCTGTCGGTATACCCTTTCCCTGTGATCATTGTATCCATACCCTCTGCGCTATTCTATCTCCAGCACGATTGCCGTATAATTGTCCTGGTTTGGCCTGGCATGTGCAACAATCCCTGCTTCCAAAGGAAGCTCCATAGACTCTATTATCTCTTCCTCCGTCACCGAATTGTATACGCCGTCTGACAGCAAAAGAATACGATCTCCGCATTCCGCTTCCAGAGCCTTTTCATTGTAGTCGATTTTTTCCAGAACACGAATCCCTATGTAGCTGGTAAGAGCATTCCTCTGCGGGTCATTGAGCGCTTCCTCCGCGTCTACCTCTCCCGCCTCTGCCATTTCCAGAAGCTGCGCCGCATAATTATGATCTTTGCTAATCTGCGTAAGTCCCCCGTCACGGTAGAGAAAAATTCTGCTGTCGCCCACGGACACCCAGAATATCTTTCCGCCCCTGACAAGAACAGCCGCCAGCGTGGAACCGCTCGATCCGCTGGCAGAGCCGAGCACTTCCTTCACTTCCCTGTTGGCATTTTCCACCATATCCACGAAGTGCACCGGCGTTTCCTCATCCATGTCGTGCGTCTCAAAATAATTCAGACAGGAAATAACCGTAGCCATGCTCGCCTTCTCCCCATCTGACAGGCCTCCCATGCCGTCCGCCAGAATTGCCAAAATACCCTTGCTTTCAATCACTTCTTCTTTCAAATCAGAAATGCCGAAAGCGTCCTGCTGTTTATTCCTCTTGCCGATGCCATGTAGTTTCCCAATCCGTACGCCGCAGCTTTCCGGCGTCTCAATCTGATAGGTTTTTTCGTATCCAAGATCAAGTGTAGCCTGCGGCTCTTTCCTTTTTTGTTTTAGGATTCCGAATCTTTTTCCCATGCAAACCTTTCCCCGCACAGAGGCATAAACATAAGCTCTGTCTTACCGATCACCACTCTGTCATACGCTGTCAGCTCCACGGTCTGGAAAACAGCCTGACTGTTCACTCTGACAATACTTCTGCCGTCTCCCGGCGAAAAATAATAACGGTTGTTACTGGTATCGTAGGTAATGACCGCCTGATTTTCCCGTGAGATTGTCTCGTCTCCCCGTATACAGATATCCATTTTTTCACTGCGGCCGACATAATTATTGTCCGAATGGATTCTGTAATCTCTTCCCTTTTCCTTCCCTGCCAGACAGACGAGCCATCCGACAACAGGATCGATCCCCATATCGCTCTGGATCAGCGCGACGGTTCTGCCGTCTTCATCTCCCGCCTCCTGCACGGCAGCGAAGAGCGGCCTTGTCAGATTTTTGCCGGAAGCAGCCTGCGCCAGCGGCATTGTTTTATCATTACCCGCCGATGCGTCTAACGCCATCGTTCTCTCCATGCTTCCCGCACTGTTTTCATTCATGCAGTAAGGACACTCCGCATGCACGGATGCGTCATAATAATGCCCTCTTTCACATTTTTTCATTTCCATCTTTGTCCGTTCCCTCCATTCCCTTCTTTTCGATTACTTATGCAGCTCCAGATTCATCCCCGGCAGATCCAGATACAATGTATTTCCGTCCACCTGATAGTTGACGTCAAAACCGGCTTCATAAGTCGATGGTGCGCTGATTCCCACGGGACCGATGTTTACGCTCCCATAGGCGCCGGAATAACTCCACTGCAGATGAACGGTCGATTCGTCCACAATACCGCATGTAAATTTTGCATAGTCGATTGTAGCGCCATTATAGGTACAGTAAGCCATGCCGTCCTGTGTGATCGTTATCCCGTTCGCCTTGCTTTCCTTAAACAGTCCGATTTCCGCCATCCCGAGCACGTTGTCTATGTTATCGATGACGAGCTTTTTCACGTCAAATGTCTCTTCTGTCCGCCAAACCCCGTATAAGGTATCTGATTCTCCCTTCTGCTCCTGCGCCGGTCCGCCGGTCAGACCCACAGCGCCGTCCGATACCGCGTAAAAGGCAAGAAAAGTAACCGCCAGAATAACCGCGCAGGCAATATAGACATTCTGTCCGGACTCTTCCACACCGTCAATCTCATTGGTCCGTCTGCCATACTGTCTTGCACTATGTAACGCCTCATCCTGCTCTTTCTTTATGCCCGCCTTATACGCATTTTCCTCAGATGCAAGGTAAAATTCCATACCGTCCTGCAGTACATAAGGCTTGCCGGGTTCCAGACGCTTCCCGTCTTTCAAAAATGTTCCGTAGGAAGAATTTTTATCAATCAGTACATAATGGTCGCCCTGCTTTCTGATTTCACAGTGAAGGGAACTGATTCCCTTTGCATCCTCCGCAAACCTGACGCCACACGACTTATCCCGTCCAAAGACAAGCGTTCCTGCTCCGCCTGCAAATTTTTTCCCGGCATGCATACCGCTTACGCCGTATATATCCACCTTTCCGGAATAGTTCGCCGCAATTTTACTGTCCCATTTTCCCTTATCGGCTTTTGCCTGTTGCACAATCTCCAACGCCTGCTCGACACCTTTCCTTGCAACAAAGAAGAACAGCGCCCATGAAAGAATCAGCAGCAGAATGTTCTTTCCCTGATAAATATACAAAAACGTATAAATCCCCACAGCCACACTGCTGTCAGCAAATCTCGAAAAGAGATCGGTAATATCATAATTCCACAGCGCTTCCATCAGATAAGTGCCGATCAGACAAATCAGGAAAAGACTGTTTCCAAGATGCCTGATTTTTAAAGTCTCTTTCCCTTTCGCGAGAGCCAGCGCAGCGCCTATGGCGGCTGTCCATATAATATCGCCGCCTAAAACCATGACAAAGCGGACGACAATGAGGCCCATAATACCGGTAATTTCACCTGCATATTCCGCCAGGTAATACATATCATCCGCCAATGTCAAAATCGCATAACCGGCTCCGACCGCTGCGCCTACTGCCAGACCGTTTAACCCGTAACCTCTGCTCTTCTTCCTTAAAAAGATGCATACGAGGAGCGTTTTTGCCACAACCGTGAGCAGCGGAACCGCAAAAACGGAAGTATCCGTATATCCGATTCCTGTGACATCCTGCACAAAAAAAATCACAAAATAAGAAGTAATGCCGCTGAAAACAGCAATATACAAAAGATCCATTACGGAAATGTTCCGCGGAATATTCAGTTCCCATATAAATATCAGTATGGTTACAGGAATCATATAGGGCGCCGCGCTGACAAGAAGCGCCTTTCCGAAACCGTACATATAACCGCATACGAAAATAAGCACCAGCATCACCAGACTGTAAATAAAAAACTTATAAAACAGAAACGGAGGCGTCCATTCCTGTATCATATCGCTCTCATAAGGTACATTTCCCGGAAGTCCCGACATGAATTGC
>CALDLG010000140.1 GCA_937910785.1 uncultured Lachnospiraceae bacterium
GGCTGACAATCGGCATCGAGACGGCGGATGACGAGGCGCTGCGGTTCATGGATAAGGGATATTTGTCAGAGGACATTCTAAAGCAGTGCGGCCGGCTGGACCGGGCCGGCATCCGTTACGGCTTCTTCTATCTGGCCGGTATTTCCGGCGCGGGACGCGGAGAAGCAGGAGCAAGAGCCACGGCCGCTGTCTGTAACCGGCTGCATCCGACTCTGATCGGTGTAAATATGCTGACGATTTATCCGGATTCTGGCCTGTATCGGGAAATGCGGCTGGGAAACTGGGAAGAAGAGAGCGAAACGGAGAAATACGGAGAGGTTCGGATGCTTGTGCGGAATCTGGAAATTCCTACGGTTTTTGCGGCGCTCGGCGCGTCCAATGCGTTTCAGCTGCAGGCCGTTTTGCCAAAGGAAAAGGGGAAGCTATTGAATTTTCTGGATGAGGTGGTAAGAACTATGGGCGAAGATGAACTGCGGCGTTACCGCAGAAACGTCAGGCATTTGTAAAGGAGGCGGTTATCGTGCATTTTACGGGAAGGACATGGAGGCCGCCTTATGAGGCAAGCTCCGTGATCATCCAGGCTTCTTCCGGATGTACATACGGGAAATGCCGATTCTGTAATCTGTATCAGGGCGAGTGTTTCCGGATGTCTCCGATGGAGGAGTTTGAGGAAGATCTGGTGGAAATCAAAAGCTGCCAGCCTTATGCAAGACGTATCTTCTGGACGGGGGCCAACCCGTTTGCCATGAGCTATGAGAATCTGAAGCTGCGTGCGCTTACGGTACGGGATTATCTGATTAAATGCCGGACGATGGCGATGTTTGCCAGTATAAGGGATATTCAGGACAAGGAAGTATGGCAGCTTAAAAAGCTTCGTGCGATGGGAATCAATGGTTTGAGTATCGGAACGGAGAGCGGGGACGATGATACGCTTGCGCTGGCCGGCAAGGGGTATACGGCGGCCGATATTCTGGAGCAGTGCAGGAAGCTGGACGAGGCGGGAATCGAATACTATTTTGTCTATATGACCGGTCTTGCGGGAAAGGGCGGTGGAAATCAAAATGCGGTAAACAGCGCAAAGCTGTTTAGTCAGTTAAATCCGTATTTTATTTCTGTGGATTCTCTCACGCTGTTTCCGGACACAGAACTGTATTATATGGAGCAGGAGGGCCGATTTCTTCCGGCCGGGGAGAAGGAACGCCTGCGGGAATTGCAGGTATTTATCCGCAGTCTGCAGATCAGAACACATCTTTTTGCGGATTCTGTTTCCAATTATTATCCCATTACGGCATATCTGCCGAAAGAAAGGGAATCCGCGGTGGGACAACTGCAGCATGTGATCGATACGGTAAGCGAGGAGAAAATGACGGAATACCGACAAGGATTAAAGGGATTGGGGTAAGGGCGTCTGTATGATCTGACCGGTTCGAAGGATACCAATGAACAAATGCTGACGCTGGCCGAAAGGCAGGCGATAAAAATTGGCATTCACCGCAGTATAGGAGATATTGGTCATTTCTTATACTGTGACAAATGCCATTTGGTTATCCGTTATATGCTGAGCAGGAAAACGGCCAGCACGATTACCGGCAGTATGTATGTCATATACATTCGCATCCACCGGGCAAGCTTTAAGCCCTTTCCCTGATTGGCCTCTGCGGTGAGATTTTCCCAGCCCCATCCGTAGCGGCTGGTCGCGAAGATGACATAGATCAGGCTGCCCAGGGGCAGAAACAGGTTGCTCACCAGAAAATCTTCCAGATCAAGCACCGTCGAGCCGGCGCCTCTTGGCTGGAAACCGGAGAGTATGTTATAACCGAGCGCACAGGGCAGGGAAAGCAGGATTACCGCAAGAGCGTTGAAGAAGCATGCTTTTTTGCGCGCCCATCCGAACAGATCCATACAGCAGGATATGATATTTTCAAAAACGGCCAGAACCGTTGAAAAGGCGGCAAAAAACATGAATACGAAAAACAGGCTTCCCCATAATCTGCCGGCCGGCATATGATTGAAAATATTCGGCAGGGTAACAAAGATCAGGCTTGGTCCGCTGTCAGGGCTGACATCGTAAGCGAAGCATGCCGGAAAAATGATCAGACCGGAAACAAAAGCCACAAAAGTATCCAAAACGGCAACGTTCAGGGCTTCGCCCAGAAGCGTTCTTTCTTTTCCGATATAGCTTCCCCAGATCGCCATCGCGCCGATCCCCAGACTGAGCGTAAAGAATGCCTGAGTCATGGCGCCAAGCAGTACGCTGCCGATTCCGATTTCTGCCATCCGGTCAAAATCCGGCAGAAGGTAAAAGCGGAGTCCTTCTCCCGCGCCTTTTAACAGAATGCTGTTGACGGCCAGAATGACCATGATGGCAAGCAGAGCCAGCATCATGAACTTGCTTACTTTTTCCAGACCATTCTGCAGCCCTCTGGAGCAGATGAAGAAGCCAAGGAGTACGACGATTGCCATAAATCCGACCATTCCAAAAGGATTGGCCAGCATATTCCCGAAGATATTCCCTACGGCTTCCACGTCGGTATTGACGAAAGTGCCGTCAGCCATATAAAAAAAGTAATGGAGCATCCAGCCCGCTACCGTTGTATAAAACATCATCAGAAGGTAATTACCGGCCATCGCAGCATAGCCGTGCAGATGCCATTTCTGTCCCGGCTTTTCCAGTGCATGATACAGCTTTACCGGGCTTTTACCGGATGCGCGTCCCAGTGAAAATTCAATGGTCATGACGGGGATTCCCAATATAATCAGAAAAAAAAGATAGCATAGCACAAAAGCCCCTCCGCCATACTGCCCGGCCATATACGGAAATTTCCAGACATTTCCAATGCCGATAGCACAGCCTGCGCTGAGCAGAATAAATCCCAAACGACTTCCAAGACGTTCTCGTTCCATGATGATTTCCTCCTGATTTCAAAAAATATATCGCTTCTCAGTCTATCATTCTGATGTGGTTTCGTCAAATACTCTTTTGGCGGTTTCTTCGATTGCAGTCTCGAATCCGGACAATGCGGCAAAAGGCGAAAACTGGGCGGCTCTGTTCAGCTCGGACATTTGCGGATGGTTTTTGGATACGTGATGCGGCAGGTCAATGATATCGTCATAGTTTCCCATTATGCTTTGTGTCCTCCGATCTGATGATTTCTTTCGATGGATGTGGCTCCCTTTTCCAGATTCATGCCCTTTAATATGGCATTTTTTCCGTATTTCTTTTTGGCGGACAAAACGGCTTCCTGCAGGGCGCGCTCTTTTCGAAGACCCGCTTCCCGTTCCTGTTTTTGACGCGAAAGCGCATCGTAATCCGTAAAAAGATCCATCTGGACAAATTCCATTTGTGAAGTTTCACAGGCTGTGGCTTCGTCGATCAGATGGTTGACCCCCACATTGATTCTGCGGATCAGAAGGTTCTTGTTCACGATGCGGTCATAGAGGTCCATGGCCGCATCCATAATCTGCTTCGTGGAAGAGGACGGCCGCTCTAAGGCGGCAGTGCCATGCGCATGTTTTGGAACACGCCGCCCATAGTGGTCCAACGTAACTTCGCCCTTGTATTTGCGGCGGATTTCCGGGTCCGACAGGTTTTCAGTGTCGTATCCGATGGTGAGTGTAATCTGATCCGTAACAAGCCGCTTCTCCACCAGATCCAGAACGATCAGATCCGTCATTTCCTTTACAATCAGCCGGGCCCCCGCCGCATCATAGGGACAGTGAAGCACCTGTCCCGAACTTAAACTGTTTGTTTCGGGCCGGTACTGTTTGATGAGATCGATGGTTACGGGCTCCCAGCCCCAGGCGTGGTCAATCAGCAGCTCCGCATTGATGCCGAATAACCGGTAAAGAAGTTCTTCATTATAATAATCTCCGTTTTTCCCGACGGAACATCTTGCAATATCGCCCATGGTGAAGATGCCGTGTTCGGCCAGCTTTTTTGCATATCCCCGGCCGACCCGCCAGAAATCGGTGAGCGGTCTGTGATCCCATAACTGTTTGCGATACGTCATTTCATCCAGCTCCGCGATCCGCACGCCGTTCTGATCCGGTTCGACATGCTTGGCAACGATATCCATGGCGACCTTGCACAGATACAGATTGGTTCCGATGCCGGCGGTGGCCGTAATGCCTGTCCGGTCAAGCACCTCCTGTATGATTTTGCCCGTAAGCTCCCTTGCCGTCATGGCATAGGTCTTCAGATAAGGGGTAACGTCTATGAACACCTCGTCGATGGAATAGACATGAATGTCTTCCGGCGCCACGAATTTCAGATAGATTTCATAGATCCGGGTACTGTATTCGATATAGAAGGCCATGCGGGGCACCGCTGTGATATAGGTCAGGGCAAGCTCCGGATGAAGGCGCAGTTCATCCGCAAAACAGGACTCCCCCGAAAATCTTTCCTCC
>CALDLG010000141.1 GCA_937910785.1 uncultured Lachnospiraceae bacterium
TGCTGCGCATAGCAGGGATGCCGGAATGGGATGTGTCTACGGCCGTTTTGTACAGATAAGGCATCAGGGATGCTTTCAGCTTCGTGAAGCTTCTGACAACGTCAACCGCTTCGTCATCGTAAAGCCAGGGCACGCGGTAGGAATGGCTGCCATGCAGGCGGCTGTGAGAGGAAAGCAGTCCGAAGGCTACCCATCGTTTGTAAACATCTGCGGTGGATGTGCTTTCAAAGCCTCCGATATCATGCGCCCAGTAGCCGAAACCGGACATTAACAGGGAAAGACCGCCGCGCAGGCTTTCTTCCATCGATTCATAGTCGGACCAGCAGTCGCCGCCCCAGTGAACCGGGAATTTCTGACCGCCTACGGTTGCGGAGCGGGCGAACAGGACCGCTTCTCCCCGGCCGCGTTTTCTTTCCAGCAGCTCATAGACGGTTTTATTATAAAGGTATGTGTAAAAGTTATGCATTTTCTCCGGATCGGAGCCGTCGAAATAAACACAGTTGACGGGAATTCGTTCGCCAAAATCCGTTTTGAAGCAGTCCACGCCCATATCGAGAAGAGCTTCCAGCTTGTCCTGATACCATTTGCAGGCCGCCGGATTGGTGAAGTCAACGAGCGCCATGCCAGGCTGCCACATATCCCACTGCCAGACATCGCCGTTTGTTCTTCTGATAAAATATCCCTTTTCCATGCCTTCCGCAAAAAGAGCGGATTCCTGGCCGATATAGGGATTGATCCAGACACAGATGTTCAGGCCCTTCTCCTTGATTCTGCGCAGCATTCCGGCCGGATCGGGAAATACGTCGTCGTCCCATATGAAGTCGCTCCAGTGAAAGCCCTTCATCCAGAAGCAGTCAAAGTGGAATGTGCGCAGCGGAATATCCCGGTCTAACATGCCGTCGATAAAGCTCATGACGGTTTCCTCGTCATAATTGGTCGTAAAAGAAGTCGAAAGCCACAGGCCAAACGTCCAGGGAGCCGGCAGGGAAGGCTTTCCGGTCAGATCGGTATATCTTGTCAGGACCTCCTTCATGGTCGGTCCATTGAAGAAGAAATAGTCGAGGCTGCCGCCCTTGACGCTGAAAGAGGTTTTGGTGACATTTTCCGTTGCAAATTCAAAGGAGACCCTTTCCGGGTGGTTTACGAGGATGCCGTATCCTTTATTGGAGAGATAAAACGGAATATTTTTATAGGACTGCTCGGTACTCGTACCGCCGTCTTCGTTATAGATTTCCACCGTTTGTCCGTTTTTGACAAAAGGCGTGAAACGCTCTCCCGTACCATAGAGCAGCTCACCGACACCGATATTTAACTGCTGGCGCATCCAGGTGTCCGCAAGATCACCGTCAAGATCAAAGCAGTCTCCGGTCCAGTTTTCTTTCATCATCGCCAGATCCTTCGGGCCGCTTGTGGTAATGGTTTTACCGTCTCTGAGGTAGCGCATATACCAGTTCTTTTTACCGATTTCCAGAGAAAGAGAGCCGCTCGTAACGGTCAGTGTATCTTCGGTCTCTTCTGTCCGCAAAGTCTGAGGACTGCCCAGATTCAGCTCGAATGCGGGGCCCTTTGGCAGCGTTCCCATATAATGTGTGGTCTGTACGCGGATCACATCGGGTAGAGGTGAGGTGATGCGGATCGTCAGATTTGCGCCGCCGAGCGTATCGCCCCGTCCTCTCATCGGATGTGTGGGCGTACACAGAACCACTTCCTTTTCCCGGATTGCGGCATGGTAAATCTGTGTGGGCGAAAAGCAGCCGATACCTTCTTTTAACAGCCAGCAGCCATAATTAAATTTCATCGTAACCCTCCGTTTCCAAAAAGCAGCCGGGCAAAATAAACCGGCAGGCTTTTTCAAATATATTTTTGGACGTTCTCAGTTAGATTATAAAGGGAAAAAAAGGAAAAATCCAGACTGTCTTCAGCCTGAATTTTAAGAAAAATTTCGTACGGAGGATTCCACTATGTCGGAATCCCCAAAATTCCAACCGGGGGGGGGTAATTCTGCCGCGCGCGCTGCCTGAGTTAAACGGTATTGAGACGGAGTCATCCGGTAACGCGATTTGAAGGCACGGACGAAGTTTTCCGGGTTTTCATAGCCGAGTGTCCGGCTGATTTCCGCGATGGTCATTTCCGAATTGACGAGAAAATTTTCAGCCTTCTGAAACCGGATTTTGCCAAGCAGCTCGGAAAAGTTACAGCCGAGATGGTTTTTCAGATACTTGGAGCAATAGGGTACCGTATAGTGAAGCTTCTCGGCCAGGGCCGAAAAGGTAATGGTATCGTAGTGCTCGTAGATGAGAGATACGATTTCGCTGTCCTTTTCGTTGTCGGGAGCGGTTCTGACGGCATCCTGATGGGTGCGTATCAGGGAGGTGGAAAGCAGCAGAATCATGCCGGAGAGGACTCTGTCGGTATAATCGTCGGCGTTGGCCATAATTTTCAGCATCTGCATCATGATATCCTGCATTTCCCGGTTCTGTCCGGTATGAAACAGAAGATAAGTTTCCGAATCATTCCGGTAGAGGCTGTTTCTCAGAAAATCGCCCAGACAGTCCTGACCCTGAAGAAGCCCGGAAAAGATGCTTTTGAAAGCGTCCGGATGGATCATGATTGTAATGCAGTCATTGCCGCCGCACAGGGCATGCCCTGCTTTTGGAGGCAGCAGGTACAGATCTCCGGCCTGCATGCGCTCCGGATGCTGATTGATCAGATGGGTGCCGTTTCCCGACAGCACATAGATTATGACGAAAAAGGTATGGGTATGTTCAGGATTGGGAAGAGAAGGATTTTTCAGAACAATAATATTATGTTTCAGTTTCCGCGGCGAATGGTAGGTATCCCGCATGGTCCGCAGAATATCTTCCCAGGTGACCGTGGAAACGAAACGTTTTGCCTTCTCTTCACCCAAATCATAATGTTTTGTAGTATGACTGTTTTTCTGATTCATGACAATGACTGCTTTCCGGATAGATCCCCTTAAATTCTTTATACAATATATCATAAAATTGCATAAAGAACAACCTGCAATGTTAAAAAATGATAGTTTATTTGATTAATCTCTGCCATGCTCAACTGCTTTTTCTTCTGTTATAATTAAACAAAATGCTAAGAAAAAATGAAAAAAGATGGAAAAATTGGACATCTTGACAGAAAGGGTGGGGGAAATGGCAAAAAAGAACGCAAATTCCGGGAGAGGAAAACAGAAGCTCAGTATGCAGCTCTTATGGAAGCAGCGGTATTTGTTAATGATGTCGCTGCCTTTTGTGATCTGGATTATTATTTTTAAGTACATACCGTTATGGGGGTGGACAATGGCCTTTCAGGAGGTGAAGCCGGCAACCTTCGCGACACCGATCTGGGAAAGGGCGTTTACCGGATTTGCGAATTTTACGAAAGCATTTCATGACAGACTCTTTAAACAGACAATGATCAATACCATCGGTATCAGTATTATCGATATCGGAATCGGCACGCTTGTAGCAATCGCTTTTGCAGTGCTTCTCAATGAAATGCAGTTTATAAAATTCAAGAAGCTGACGCAGACGATTTCCTATCTGCCCCACTTCGTATCATGGGTTATTATCGCAAGTATCGCCAAAAATATTTTCAACGACGGCGGCGTAATCGATTCCCTGACGGGCGCAAACCTGCACCTGATGAGCACCAATTCCATTCTGATCTGGTTCGTTATCGTTATTATCAACTGCTGGAAGGAAATGGGCTGGAATGCGATCATCTATCTGTCCTCGATGGCCGGTATCGATCCGGGGCTTTATGAGGCGGCAAAGATGGATGGCGCGAACAGGTGGCAGAGAATCTGGCATATTACGCTTCCGGGAATCCGTTCGACGATTATTGTTCTGTTGATTATGAACATCGGCGGCGCTCTGAATGTCGGTATGGAACGCCAGATGCTTCTGAGCAACCCGCTTGTACAGGATCATACGATGGTTCTTTCCTGGTTCTCTTATGAAAGAGGTATCGGAACAGGCGACTATGGTCTTGGTACCGCGATCGGCGTATTTCAGTCCGTAGTCGGTCTCGCGCTTCTGCTGATTGCCAATAAGATTGCCGGCATGGTCGGTGAAGATAAGCTGATTTAGGGGGTGGAGCTATGAGGGCGAAGAAAAAAACATGGTTTGACTGTGTACTCGTGTTATTTTTTATCATGATCATTATCGTAACGCTGTATCCGTTCCTGAACGTGCTCGCGATTTCCTTAAACGATGCGACGGACACATTGCGGAATATTAATTTTGTGATTCCCCGTAAGTTTACATGGAGTAACTATAAATATGTATTTCAGGATGCGGACATCATAAAGCCTTTTTTCCTGTCCGTTCTCAAAACGGTAGTAGGAACGCTGGCAGGCGTTGTCTGTACCGCAATGTTGGCTTATACGCTGAGCCGCCGGGATTTCATCTTTCATAAACCGTTTACGATTCTGTTCGTCATTACGATGTATGTGAGCGGCGGCCTGATTCCGGAATACCTGTTAATCATGCGTACCCTGCGTCTTGGCAATAACTTTATGGTTTATATTCTGCCCGGTCTGATCTGGGTTTACAATATGATTCTGGTGCGTTCCTTTATCGATGGTCTGCCGACCGCGCTGGAGGAGGCGGCGATGCTTGACGGCGCCAATGATTTCCAGATCTGGTACAAGGTTGTTATGCCGTTATGTACGCCGGTTATCGCGACGATTGCCCTGTATTATGCGGTGGGTCAGTGGAACTCCTTTATGGATACTTATCTGTATGCCAAGAAGCTTCCGACTTTACAGTACAAATTGTATGAAATCATGTCACAGGCGCAGATGCAGCTCGATACACACGCGACGAGCAATGTGACGCAGGCCGTTACGCCGATGGCAATTCGTATGGCGGTTACGGTAGTGGCTACCGTTCCGATCATCGTTGTTTATCCGTTCTTACAGAAGTATTTCGTAGGCGGTATGACGGTAGGTTCCGTCAAAGACTGATTTTTACCGTATATTGATATATGTCCTGAAGATTCAGGTTATATATAGAGAAAAAAGGAGGGTTTATTTATGAAAATGCGTAAGATTTTATCTGTCCTGACAGTGACGGCGCTCTGCGTCAGCATGCTGGCGGGATGCGGCGGCGGTTCCGGAGATTCATCATCAGGCGGTTCCGGAGACGGCGGAGCAGGTTCCGGCACGAGTACGGCTTCTGATGGGGGAACCGACAGCGCTGCGACGAACGATGAGGCAGCGGGCGATGATACTTCTCCGATTACCTTCGAAGTGTTCCTGACGGATGCCAATAACGATGTCTGGGATAATCCGGTAGGTAATGCGATTACCGAAGCTACCGGAGTGTCTCTTGAGATTTCCTATCCGGTGTCCTCTCAGGGCGATGCGAAGCAGGATGTTGCGCTGATGATCGCGAACGATGAATATCCGGATATGCTTTATTCAAAAGGAGAAGCAACTCAGTTATATGAAGCGGGTGCGTTAATCGATATGAGAGACCTGATCGAGCAGTATGGTCCGAATATCAAGAAAATGTACGGTGATGAGTTTGAAAAACTGAAATGGGGCCAGGGCGATGACGGTATCTATCAGCTTTCCTATGCGGGTGTGAGGTCACAGGTATTGAAGACCGGGGGTTCCTGCCAGATTCAGTTTGCGGCGTTAAAAGAGAATAACTATGAATATCCGACGACACTGGAAGAATATGAAGCACTGATTAAGAAATATCTTGCGGCTCATCCGACGACGGAGGACGGCCTTGAGACGATCGGTATTACGATGAGCGCGTCTGACTGGCACTGGATGATTACGCTGGGCAACCCGGCAGGATTTATCGCTGACGCGGCTCCGGACAATGGTCAGTGGGTTGTTGACGAGAATTATAATTGCTATTATAAGCATACCACACCGGAAGAGAAAGAATACTTCCAGTGGCTGTGCCGTATGTATGACGAAGGAATTCTCGATCCGAACTTCGCGACACAGACACATGATGATTATATCGCCAAGCTTTCCAGCGGACGTGTTGTAGCGATTACCGATGCGGAATGGGATTACAATCAGGCGCAGCAGGTGCTGATCGCGGACGGTAAGGTTGATAAGACCTACTGCGGTCTTCCTGTAACGCTTCGTGCGGATCAGAAGGCGCCGACTCTGTTATACCAGGGCTTACAGGTAGGCTGGGGTATGGCGATTACCAAGAGCTGTGAAGATCCGGTACGTGCTGTCAAATTCCTCGATTATCTCTGCTCCGATGAAGGTGCGATTCTGTATAAATGGGGTATTGAAGGCGTAAATTACCAGGTAGATGAGAACGGTATGAGATATCGTACGCAGGAAGAGATTGATGCGTCCAATTCAGATCCGGATTACAGTAAGAAGACAGGAATCGGAAACTATACAGGATTCCCGATTTATGGCGACGGCGCCGAGGACGAGAATGGAATGCCTTATACAACGATTACAAGAGCTTCTGTAAAAGCGGAATATAACGAAGAGCAGAAAGCTGCATGTGAAGCATGGGGCGTAGATATGCTGATTGATATCTTCCCGCAGCCCGATGAATTCGAACTGCTCCCGTACTCTCCTCTGTGGGCATATCAGCTTCCGCAGGATCTGCTGAATCAGGTAGATATTCTGAATGAGATCGCGTGGCCGGGTCT
This sequence comes from uncultured Lachnospiraceae bacterium, assembly GCA_937910785.1. Taxonomy (GTDB): domain Bacteria; phylum Bacillota; class Clostridia; order Lachnospirales; family Lachnospiraceae; genus UBA3282. The sequence goes on from CALDLG010000141.1 coordinate 6,658, forward strand.
GGTAAAATGTGTAACCGGCGGTCAGGCTAATTTCGATGCGAACTGGGATGCGATGGTTGCTGAGCTGGAAGCAAACGGAATGAACGAGGCAAATGCGCAGATGACTGCATTCCTGGCCGATAAGATCAATAACTGATGCGCGGACGGGAAATGTGAAAACAGTGGATTAGAAAGAAAAGGAAAGGGTCTGATATCATTATGGTGTTAGACCCTTTTTCTCACACAGGCAAGTTTTGGAAGGGACAGGCTGAAACATAAATTTTCAACCGTAAATTTGTGCCGGCGATGTAAGTGCTCTGACAGAAAATATCGCGGGCGGAGAGAAAGTCATGGTTATTCGTATGGAGGGTTATGAAGATGGAAGAAAAGAAAAATACACCTTTTTGGGATGTATCTTTATCCACGGAAGAGCGGCTTGACTGGCTGATGTCGGAGCTGACGATGGAGGAAAAGCTGGGAATGCTTGCAACGCGTGTCCCGGCAATAGAAAGGCTTGGCGTTCCCGCGATGTCGGTTGGCGGGGAAGCGGCGCATGGGGTGGAGGCGAGAAATGACCAAAACGATCTGGGCGGGCCGGAAACGACTACCTCTTTTCCGCAGCCGATCGGGATGAGTGCGACATGGGATACGGAACTGATCAGGGAGGCCGGCGCGGTGACCGGAACGGAAGCGCGCGTCCTTTATCACCGCCATCCGGACAGGGGGTTAAGCCGTTGGGCGCCGACGATTGATCTTGAGCGGGACCCAAGATGGGGCAGAACGGAAGAAGGGTATGGAGAAGATCCTTATCTGATCGGTGAAATGTCTTCCGCCTATATCAGAGGAATGCAGGGGGACGATCCCGAATATCTGCGGGTGGCATCTACGCTGAAACATTTCTATGGAAACAATACGGAAGTGGGGCGGGGATGGAAGAATTCTTCGATCGATCCAAGAAATAAATATGAGCTGTATCTGGAACCATTCAGGCGGGCAATCGAAGACGGCGGAGCGGAAGCCATCATGACGGCTTATAATAAAATCAATGGTATTCCGGGCATGCTGAATCCGGAAGTCAGAACCATTCTGAAAGAAAAATATGGTTTGAAGCACGCTGTCTGTGACGGCGGAGCGATGGAGCTTGTTGCGGATTTCCATCATTACTGCGGCCTGCATGCCGAGACAATCGCGATGGCTTTGAAGGCCGGCGTGGACGGCATGTCGGATAATCCGGAAGTGGTGGAGCAGGCTGCGCGGGAAGCGTTTGAGCTTGGACTGATCACGGAAGAGGATGTGGATGAAGCGCTCCGCAATATGTTCCGGACGAAGTTAAAGCTCGGCATCTATGATGCCATACCGCGCAATCCGTACGATAACGTGACGGAAGCGGACCTCAATTCCGAAGAAAATCAGGAGATATGCCGGCAGGTATCGAGGGAATCCATTGTCCTACTGAAAAATGAAGGAGAAATGCTTCCGCTTGATAAAAACACATCCGCAGATTCGCTTGCGCTGATCGGACCCGTAGGGGATTCCTGGTATCGGGACTGGTATTGCGGCGAGCCTCTTCGTAAAACGACATTAAAGCAGGGCATGGAGAAGACGCTCGGAGGGGAGATCGCCTTTGCGGACGGATACGACAGGGTGATTCTGCGCTGTGGCAATCAGGGAATTGCCGTTTCAGGAGATGGCGCGCTGATTCTTTCCGATGAGCCCGATATCTTTATTAAGAAAGACTGGGGAGAGGGCTGTCTGTATTTTCAGTGCGCCCGTACGGGAAATTACATGAATACGAGATTTTATCCGGGCAAAGTTAAACCGGAGGAGATGGGAAAGCTGGCGGCAGATATCGAGGAGCCTTTTGACTGGTTTGTTATGGAAATTTTCCATCTGGAGGAACAGAAAGATGGGACTTCGGTACTGACGAATCGTTTTGGATCGCCTTTCCTGAAAGGAGAAGACGGAAGCCTCTGGTCCATGAAGGGCGGGGAGCAGATCGGGCCGAGCGTAGGGCTGGAGATGGCATCGGCCTCATCGGTCAGAAAGGAAATAGCTTTATCGGAAGCATTTTTCACGTTGGAGGTTGTGGAGTCCGGCGTGGAAGCGGCGGTCAGGCTGGCGGAGAGCAGAGAGAAAGTCGTTCTTGCGCTGGGCTGTAATCCGATGGTAAATGCCAGAGAAGAGGTGGACCGTGGAACGATTATACTGCCGCCGTAGCAGGAAAGGCTGATGGAGGCGGTTTATCAGGCCAATCCCAATGTGGTTCTTGCGCTGTTTTCCAATTATCCCTATGCGATGAATGCGGCACAGGAGAAGCTGCCCGCGATTCTTTGGAGCGCGACGGGAAGCCAGGACATGGGAGAAGCGATGGCCGAGACAATTTTCGGGGAAAATGCGCCGGCCGGCCGCCTGAATATGACGTGGTATCAAAGCGATGATCAGCTTCCGGATATTGATGATTACGATGTGATCAAAGGAAAGCGTACTTACCGTTATTTCGACGGAGAGGTGCTGTATCCTTTTGGATTCGGGCTGACTTATTCGGATTTTGTCTATTCGGATCTGAGCGTGAAGCTTATGGACAAACGAAATCTGCGGGTATCCTTTACGGTGAAGAATATCGGAAAGCGGACGAGCGATGAGGTTGCTCAGGTATACGGAACGGCGCCCGTCTCCCGCGTGAAGAAGCCGTTAAAGCAGCTGATCGGTTTTCGCCGGTTGAAAAATGTGGCGCCGGGTGAGTGCCGGAAGGTGGAGCTCTCCGTTCCAATAGAAGAGTTCCGGTTTTACGATGTGATCAGTCGTTCGTTGATGGTGGAGGAAGGATGCTATACGATATATGCGGGGCCTTCCAGTGCGGCCGAAGGATTGACGGCACAGATCGAAATTCCGGGCGGAAAGCCGGGACTTCGGGATCTTTCGAAAAAAACGGCGGCAGACCATTATGACGATTATGAAAATATTGTGCTGACGCAGGGACAGTTCGGCTACAGTGCGGCAGAGCCTCTCTGTCCTGAGAAAGAAAGCGTTCTCGTTTACCGCGACTGTGCGGTCGCACCGGACGCGAAGGAAATGGTTCTCCATCTGTTGAGCGAAAAGGGCTGCAAAGTAGAAGTGCTGATCGACGGAAAAACGGTGGGAAGCTGGCAGGGAGATACGAGAACCTATGTCAGAAATCCGAGACCGGTGATGGGGCCGTTGATGATTCCGGATACCGAAGCGAGGATTGCGGGATGGAAGCCTGTTTATGCGGATGTGAAAATAGATCTGACGCATGACACGAAAGAGAAGCAGGCGCCGTCGGAACTGATAATCCGGATGACAGGGGATGTGCGGCTGTGTTATTATAGGATGTAAAAAACAAAATTTATCAACTATGAATTAGCGCCGGCGTTTTCGGCGTTTCGGCAGCCTGTTTGTATGTTGAGAGAAAGGCATGGTATTACGATGATTTATGAAGAATATCCGATTCGGGTGGAAGGCTCGGCGGAAGATGCAAAAATGACGACTTATCTGATATCCCATTCGGAGGCGATCCATACACAGGAGCGGCCGCTCATTATGATTTGTCCGGGCGGCGGATACCGTTATGTGTCCGAACGGGAAGGGGAAATGATTGCCTTTCAGTGGAATGCGCTTGGGTATCATGCGGTGGTACTGAATTATTCGGTGAACCCGGCGCTGTATCCGACCGCACTGTTGGAGCTTGCTATGGCCATGAAGATTGTAAAGGAACACAGCGTGGAATGGTATGTGGACCCTGACCGGATTCTGGTGGAGGGATCCTCGGCGGGCGGTCATCTTGCGGCGAGCTTTGGGATGTTCTGGAAGAAACCGTTTCTGGCGGAAAAGACAGGCATTGCATCCGAAAAGCTGCGCCCGGCGGGTATGATTCTGCATTATCCGGTCATCACTTCGGGTGAATATGCGCATCAGGATTCTTTCCGGATGCTGCTGGGAGACAAATATGATGAGCTGAAAGAAGAGATGTCGCTGGAACATCAGGTCAGCGCGGATACGCCGCCTGCCTTTATCTGGCATACGAATGAAGACGGATCGGTGCCTGCGGAGAATTCGTTATTGCTGGCGCTTGAGATGCGCAGGCACAACGTTCCGGTAGAACTGCATTTATACGCGAAGGGCGGCCATGGGCTCGCCCTCGCTGATGAACGCACGATGTGCGCCGACGGAAGCGGTACGGAGAAAGAATGTACCTCCTGGGTGGCGCTTGCGGATATGTGGATGCGGGAAGTAATTTTTCAATAACCGGCATGGCGGCAAAAGCTTCGATGATTTCTGCAACGCCGCGTTATTCCACCTCGACCTTAATAACAACCGGGAATTTACCGGTTATGGTTGTCGTTGTAAAGTGCAGGCCATTTTCATCCACCCGGAAGTCAATGGGTTCGTCTGAGCCGAGAATGCTGACTTTACGGATGATGCCGTGGAAGTTCGGTTTATTGGCATCGAGGCTTTTGCCAAGCGAATGAACCGTTACATTTCCGTCTTCCGGGTAATGCAGGCAGACGGCATAGATACAGCCGTTTCCGGCGGTGAAGCGGAAGTCTTTGCTTGTATAAACGGTGGCGGAGCCGTCGCTGAACTGACCTTCAATTTCTTTCGTCGGCCCTTCCGCCGGATAACGCCAGGGCTTGCTGTTATAGATGGCCTCTCCGTTTACGGAAAGCCAGGAACCGATATCCTGCAAAATGGCGGCAGTCTCTTTCGTAAAGGAGCCATCGGCTTTCGGGCCGATATTTAAGAGGAGGTTGCCGTTTTTGCTGACAACGTCCACGAGATAACAGATCAGTTCGTCACTGCTCTTATAGTCGAGGGAGGTGGTATAGCACCAGGAATTGCGCATGAGTGAGGTATCCGTCTGCCAGTGATAGGGCTTCGTATCCGCGAATTTGCCGCGTTCCACATCCACGACCGCACTACCGAAGGCCATGGCGTCATGCTTATAGCAGATGGCTGTCGGGAATCCCCATTCCACGCCGCGGTTATAGTAATAAGCAGCGATCCTGCGCAGACCGGGCTTATAGCCTTCATGCTGAATCCACCAGTCAAAATAAAGAATCTTCGGCTGATAACGGTCGATGATCTCACAGGTACGACAGATCCAGTCTTCCAGGAATTCTTCCGTCGGATAGGGATCTGCAAAAAGGTTCTGATGCTCCGGCTGTTCCTGTAAAGAAGGCCAGTAAAAGTCGCCGCACTGCAGAGGATCTTTGATGTCGCTGTCGAAATCTTTACCGTTTCCCATGAACCAGAGATGCTCCGCACGGTGGGAGGAAGCGCAGAATACGAGGCCTCTTTTCTCAAAGGATTCTTTTAATTCTCCGAGAATATTGCGTTTCGGTCCCATTTGTGCCGCATTATAAACGGACAGGTCACTGTCGTACATCTGAAAGCCGTCGTGGTGCTCGGCTACCGGAACGACATATTTGGCGCCCGCTTTTTCAAAGGTCTCCGCCCAGAAATCCGGATCAAAGTTTTTTGCCGTAAACATCGGGATAAAATCTTTATAGCCGAAATCCTTATGTGGGCCGTAGGTTTTGACATGGTGCTCGAATTCCGGCGTGCCTTGAATATACATATTCCGGGAATACCATTCGTTGCCGAAAGCCGGAACGCTGTATACGCCCCAGTGAATAAAAATACCGAATTTGGCCTTTTCAAACCATGCGGGCATGGCAAAGTCTGTCAGAGAGGACCAGTCGTCGCGGTAAGGTCCTCTGTCGATAACTGCCTGTATCTGTTTTAAATATTCTTTTTTGTCTGTAATTTTCATGAATTGAATCCTTTCCTTTTTCATAATGTATTATGGAATGCTTTCCTGTCTCATATTATTCCGTTGAAGCTCTTTCCGCATTGCATTGATTTTTTTCCGGTCCGATTCATTGCCGCCGGGCAGCGGCGACGGATTTCAGGAGAGAAGCCGGCTATTTGCGCCATAGAATAGCGACGCCTTTCGCGGGCAGTTTCAGAATATCCCCCGTCTGAAATAACGCATCCGTCAGAAGGTCTGTGCCGGAGCAGGTTAAGGGAATGTCGTGTTCTTCCGTATCGTGATTCAGGAAGAACAGGAAGGACCCATTTGCATTCTGTCGTTTCGTGACTTCGATGAGACCCGGTTTTTCCATGATCAGGTCCGCAAGCGGTTCGATACCTGCCTCCCGGCTGAGATCATCGATCAGATGGAGATAGAAGTCCGCGTTGGAACGGGCAGCCATATAGTAGGAGACGCCTTTTCCGAAGGAATTGCGGGTCAGTACGGGCATGCCGGCGTAAAAGTCCTTTTCATAAAAGCAGAGCGCTTCGGCGCCTTCGGTATGCAGAAGGTCACAGATTAGAACGGCAGGATAGGACGTCCCCTGATAAGTAAAGCTGTTTGCCGCATCTTCCGGCAGAGCATCCTCTTCTTCCACCCAGATACCGAGAATATCCCGGAGTCTTCCGGGGTAGCCGCCGACGGTGACCAGATCATGTTCATCCACATAGCCGCTGAAAAAGGTCGTCAGGAAATGACCGCCGTTTTGGACGAAGCGGCGAAGTTTTTCATCATAGCCTGATTTCACCATATACAGGAGCGGCGCGACGACGAGGGAATAGCCGCTTATATCGTCCCCCACGCCGATGATGTCTACAGGGATGTTCAGGTTATGGAAGGCTTTATAATAATTCAGGATTTCGTCACAGTAGTGGAGATTGACGCTCGGTCCTGCGGAATAGTCCGTGGCCCACCAGTTATCCCAGTCAAATACAATCGCGGCTTTCGCATCGGTGCGCGCGCCCAGCGTCAGTGCGCCGATTTTCTCAAGTTCGCCGCCAAGCTCCGCAATTTCCCGGAAGACCCGCGTATGCTCATGGCCGGCATGGTCAATGACGGCTCCATGATATTTCTCACAGGCGCCGATGCTGCGCCGCATCTGGAAAAACATGACGGTATCCGCACCATGCGCGACCGCCTGATAACTCCAGAGCCGCATAACGCCCGGCCGTTTGAGGGCATTGTAAGGAAGCCAGTTGGTGACGCTCGGCGTCTGCTCCATCAGGGCAAAAGGTTTACCCTGCTTCAGACCGCGCATCAGGTCATGGCGCAGAGCGGTTTCCTCAATTGGCGTATCGTTGGCCGGATAGTTGTCCCAGGAGATAAAATCCATATATCTGGCCCACATCTGATAATCCAGATCGGGATAGTTTCCCATCAGATTCGTCGTGATCGGGATATCCGGTGTGATGGCGTGAACGGCATCATATTCCAGACGGTAGCAGTCCAGAATGCTTTCGGAATTGAAACGTCTGTAATCCAGAGAAATACCCTGAAAAGTCGTTCTGTTCGGGGCAAAGTGCTCGGAAAGCAGATTGGGGGTTACGATATCATCGAAATCATAAAAGGTATGTCCCCAGAAGGCCGTATCCCAGACCCGGTTGACTTCCTCGATTGTCTGATATTTTTCTTTCAGCCATTCGCGGAAGCGGCGTTCACAGTTTTCGCAGTAACAGACTCCGCCGAATTCGTTGGAAATATGCCATGCGACAATGTTATCATAATCCTTATAACGTTCTGCCAGCTTCGCAGCGAGCGCGCCGGCGTATTTTCGATAGGTGGGACTGTTGGGGCAGGAATTGTGGCGGCCGCCGAATTTGCGTTTCATGCCGTTAAATTCTGTCCGGAGAATATCGGGATATTTTCTGGCCATCCAGGCGGGATGAACGGCGGTGGAGGTGGCAAGGCATACCTTTAATCCATTCTCCCTGACCAGATTCATGATCCGATCGAGCTGGTCGAAATGATAGACCTCTTCCTCCGGCTGCAGAGAGGCCCAGCTGAATACATTCAGCGTTACGATATCGATGTGGGCCAGTTTAAGCAGCCGCATATCCTCCTTCCAGATTTCTTCCGGCCACTGTTCGGGATTATAATCTCCGCCATATAAAATTTTCCTTATCTGTTTGTTCTCGATCATCGGTTAACCTTATCCTTTCCGGGATATGCGCCGTCTACGCATTTTCCTCTTTTTCCCAGTATAGCATTTTACGGAGAAAAGGCATAGCGGGAAGTTATGAGATGATGAAAAAAGAAGGGATCGGAGGTTAAAAAAGAATGACCGGAGCAGAAGTCAGGAACGGCATAAAAAATGTAATGAAAATCAGGCAGAATTAGAAAATAATTTCTTGAAACTCTAATATTAACAGAAGGATGGTACGATATAATATACAGAAGTAGCGGAATCTCATTCCGTGAGATTGAAAATAAAAATTCCAGGGAGGGATAAGCATGAGCGTAAATGGAGTTACTGGCGCAGCCAGCGCATATGAAACCTATCAGACAAGCCAGACCGATGTGAAGCCGGAACAGGCGGCGGATAAGATTACAACTGATGAGACATCGAAGAAAGAAGACACGGGCGCTGTGTATGAGCCGTCCAAAGAAAAACCGGTGGACCCTGTAAAGAAAACCTATACACAGAATACGGCACTGGTTTCCAAAATGAAAGCGGATCAGGAAGCGAGACAGAAACAGCTGCAGAGTATCGTAGAGCAGATGATGACAAAACAGGGCCAGACCTTTAACAGCGCGAACGGCATCTGGAGCATTCTGGCAGGCGGCAAGCTGGAAGTGGATGAAGCTACGAAGCTGCAGGCACAGAAGGATGTGGCTGAGGACGGTTACTGGGGCGTAAAACAGACATCCGAGAGAATTCTGGATTTTGCTACCGCACTGACAGGCGGGGACCCGGACAAAATCGAAGAAATGAGAGAAGCTTTCAAGAAGGGCTATAAGCAGGCTGAGGATACATGGGGCGGCAAGCTGCCGGAAATTTCCCAGAAGACCTATGATGCCGTTATGGCGGGCTTCGACAAGATGGCTGAAGACGCGGGCCTTACGACGGAAACTTCTAATTAGAAGCGGCAGGGCAACGAAATAAAATAGTCTGAAAAAAGAACTCCCGACCGACAGATTATTCTGCGGCGGGAGTTTTGTTTCCTGTCCGATGACTGCCTGTATGCGTTTATGCCCTGCTTTCAGGATTCCAGAGAGGAAAAGACGAGGTTCCGGATTTTCCGCGTGTATTCCGTCGTGCCGGAGCCGGTTTTCTGCTGCATGATCAGGAGGGTCATCCGGTTGGCGGGATCGTTCGTCATATAGGGACCGAGCCATCCGTCCCATCCGTACTCGCCCAGGCTTCCCATGGAGACGGCAATGCCGGGATCGGTCATAATGCGGAGCAGATTGGCATAGGTGTAGCCGGGCATGCTTTCCCACTGAAGCACCTGATTCTGCAGAGCCGGCATCAGATGGGAGCCCGTCATGAATTCCACCGTTTTCGGGGAAAGCAGGGATACGCCCCGGAAGGAGCCGTTATGCAGAAGCATCTGTGTAAATGCCGCATAATCATCTATTGTGGAAACAAGGCCCGCGCCGCCGGATTCAAAAGCGGGGGCAGTTTCCATCCGGTTCTGAATGCCGAGATGGGAACCGTAATATGCCCGCAGGCCGTCAGGGGCCGATTCGTATACTTTGGAAAGCCGCGCCTGTTTTTCCTCCGGAACATAGAAAGCCGTATCCTTCATGCCGAGGGGGGCGAAGATTCTTTTTTCCAGAAATTCGCCGAAGCGCATACCCGACACGATTTCGACGACGGCGCCAAGAACGTCCGCAGATGCCCCATACTGCCATCTGTCACCGGGTTCAAATGCAAGCGGAAGCTGACCAAGCCGGTTGATCAGTTCGATTGTCGTGAATGCGTCGGAAGAGAGCAGTCTGTCCGTTACTTCCTCAAACAGAGCGCCGGTTCTGACTTCAGCGGCACAGCTTTCTCCGCCGTAGACGAGGCCGGAAGTCATGTTCAGAAGATTTTGAATCGTGACGGGGCGGGAAACAGGCATCGGCATGCCGTTTCGGAGGACAGACTGGTTCCGGAATCCGGGCAGATATTTGCTGACCGGGTCTAACAGGTCGATTTTTCCTTCTTCTAACAGCATCATGACCGCAGCCGAGGTGATTGGCTTCGTCATCGAATACAGTCTGAAAATCGTGTCTCTTGCAATCGGAATCCGGTTTGCCATATCCAGATATCCGGCTTCATAATAGCATTTTTCTTCTCCGTCCTGCAGGACCATACAGCAGATGCCCGCTACAAATTTGGTTTCCACCATTTCTTCAAGCAGTTCTTCTAGCCGTGCCAGTTTTTTCTGATTAAGTTTCATTTTTACTCCCATCTGTCTGCTTTGGCAGACACTCAAATTCAGTAGTTGAAAGCGCTTTTCTTTCAACCTTACCATATACTTTCCGTTACAGCTTATACGATGATATATCCCGCACAGTTTACACTATTATACATCCCGGCCCATTGACAAACAATCCGGGATTGTATAAAATTAAGTACAATCCATATTGAATACAATATACATAAAAATACAGGAGCGTATCTATGAAACGGATTACACGAAATGCGTATGCCAAAATTAATCTCGGTCTGGATGTGTTAAGACGCAGGGAAGATGGATATCATGAAGTAAAGATGATCATGCAGACGGTGGATCTTTTCGATACACTGACTTTTACCGTGCGGGAGGAGCCGGGCGTCGTTTTAAGAATCGACACGCAGGAGCTTGAGGCGGGAGCCGATAATCTGGTCTGCCGGGCTGCGGACAGACTGCTTGGGAAGGCCGGCGTAAAACAGGGTGTGGAAATTTTTCTGGAAAAAAGAATTCCCATCGCCGCCGGAATGGCGGGTGGAAGTACGGATGCTGCGGCGACGCTGATCGGACTGAACGATTTGTTCGGACTGGGGTATTCGCTGGAAACGCTGCAGGACATCGGTGTGACGCTGGGAGCGGATATTCCTTATTGTCTGATGGGAGGTACGGCGTTGGCGGAAGGAATCGGCGAGATTCTGACGAGGCTGCCTGCACCGCCGCAGTGTGTACTGACAATCGCCAAACCGGAGATAAATGTTTCCACGAAGTTTGTTTATGAAAACCTTCACGCCGACAGGATAAAGGAGCATCCCGATATCGATGGAATGGCGGAGGCAATTCGCAATGGGAGTCTGCGCGGCATTACGGACAGGCTCGGCAATGTGCTTGAAACGGTTACGGTGCGGGAATATCCGATCATTGATGAGATCAGGGAGCTGATGATGCGGTCCGGGGCCGAAAATGCGCTGATGAGCGGCAGTGGTCCGACGGTCTTCGGCATTTTTACGAAGAAGGAATCCGCAAAATGGGCGGCGGAACAGCTTCGAAGCCGGGGGCTGTCCGGTCAGGTTTTTGTAACCGGATTTCATGGATAGGCTGTCGGGAAAGGAAAGGGAGATAGAATATGAGCGTTCGTTTTCAGGCGAATATGGATGAATTTCTTCCCCTGAGGGATGTTGTTTTCAATACGCTCCGGAAGGCAATTCTGACCGGCGAACTGAAGCCGGGGGAACGTCTTTTGGAGATACATCTTGCGAATCAGCTTGGGGTCAGCAGGACGCCGATTCGCGAAGCAATCCGGAAACTGGAGCTGGAAGGGCTCGTCATTATGATGCCGCGGCGCGGCGCGGAAGTGGCGCAGATTACGGAAAAGAGTCTGCGGGATGTACTGGAAGTCAGGAGAACGCTTGACGCGCTCTGTGCGGAGCTTGCCTGTGACCGGATTACAGATGAGGAAAAGGAGCGGCTTAAGGAGGCCTGCGAAGAGTTCGAGAAGGCTACTGTGACGGGGGATGCGACGACGATTGCGGAGGCTGATGTGGCGCTTCACGACATCATCGTGAAAGCGACGGGGAATCAGCGGCTGGTTCAGCTGATCAACAATCTTTCGGAGCAGATGTACCGCTATCGGTTTGAATATATTAAGGACGAAAATCAGCATAATAATCTGGTGGAAGAGCATAGAATGATTTACGAAAGCATTATCCGTCATGATAAGGAAGGGGCTGCGCAGGCGACCAGACTGCATATCGACAATCAGGAAAAATCCATTATCAGGCAGCTGCATCAATATGAAAAAGGATTTCGAAAAGAATAACCGGGATGTGATCGGGAATACTCCTTAGAAAGCCGGGCGGCAAGCGCGGCGGATAGGAGAATAAAAACGATGATAAAACAAACCGGAAAGATAAGAAACAGGATTGCGTCTTCCAGTTTATATCTGCGGGCAGCCGGCATGGCAGTGGGAATATTTGCTTTTGTCTGGTGGTGCGTGCTCTATCCGGAGCTCTGTTTCCCGCAGGATACCTATGAGGCGGTGTATGAGACCGGAAAGGAAGCGGAAGAAGGTTTGTCTGCGGACGGGGAAATGAAGGAAGATACCGATGTTTCGGAAAAAGAAAACTGCCGCAGGCTCTTGCAGGCGGACGATGAACAGGTTATAGTAAAGAGCAGGCTGTTGGAATGGCTTGGGCAGTATCAGGGTGAAAAGAAGTTCTAAAGCGCTCGTGCCAGAGGGCGTTTCGCAAAGAATTTCCCCAGCCTGCATGACCGGCCTTATTCACTCCGACGAACGGGGTGTGAGATGAATCATGGAGTTAGTGCGAAGAGATCAAAATGGCAGGAGTTTTGACATGGATGAGAAAGAATTACTTCATAATGCGCCGATAGGCGTTTTTGATTCCGGGGTAGGCGGTCTGACGGTGGCGCGGGAGATCATGCGTCAGCTTCCGAACGAAAGGATTGTATATTTCGGAGATACGGCAAGAGTTCCGTACGGCAGTAAATCCCATGAGACGATTACGAGATATTCCAGACAGATTGTACGGTTTCTCAGGACACAGGATGTCAAGGCGATTGTCATTGCCTGCAATTCGGCAAGCGCCGCCGCGCTGGAAACGCTGGAGGAGGAGATCGAGCTCCCGATCATCGACGTTGTGCGGCCGGGCGCAAGGACAGCGCTCTCAGCGACGAAGAACGGAAAGATCGGCGTCATTGCGACGGAGGCAACGATTAACAGCGGCATTTATAAAAGATACATAGAAGAACATAATAAAACGTTCAGCGTTGTCGGTAAGGCGTGTCCGTTGTTTGTGCCGCTTGTGGAGGAAGGGCTCTGGGAGGACCCGGTAACGGATGAGATCGCGGGAAGATATCTTTCGGAGCTGATTGACATCGGGATCGACACGCTGATTCTCGGCTGTACCCATTATCCGCTGATTCGTTCCGCAATCGGCAGAATCATGGGAGAAGAGGTCAGGCTGGTGAATCCGGCATATGAGACGGCAAGGGCTTTAAAAAAGCTGTTAGAAAAGAAAGGGCTGGAAAGTGAGAAAAGACCGGCGCTTGGAACGGAGCTATACCGGTTTTTCGTAAGCGATTCAGCGGATAAATTTCAGAAATTTGCCAATTCTATCATACCCTATGGGATACTATCCGCCAAGGCGGTCAATATAGAGGACTATTAAATCGAAGCCAGACTGCTATGGACAAGTTTACTGGCCCTGGGATTTGAGATGAATCATGGAGGTTAGGATGACAAAAGATGTACTGATTTCCCTGTGCGGCCTTCAGTTTGAGCAGGCCGATGCGGATGGCGGCCAGATCGAGACGATCATGACCGGAAGCTATTATGAGAAAAACGGCAGTCACTATCTGTTGTTTGAAGAGGTTATGGAAGGATTGGATGAGCCTGTAAAAAATAAGATCAGGTTTAAAGAGCATTCTCTGGAACTGACAAGAAGCGGCGCTGTGAACGTTCATATGATTTTCGAAGAAAACAGAAAAAATATGACGAGCTATCATACGCCGTACGGAAGCATTCTGATCGGGATCAATACGCGAAAAATCCACATCACACAGGAATCTGACAGAATCGAAGTGGATGTGGACTATGCGTTGGATGTTAATTACGAATATCTCGCGGACTGCCGGATCGTATTGAATATTCGTTCCCGCGGCAGCGTGGATAAACTGATCATGTAGTTATTTTACGGGTTTTGCACCGGCTTTTTCCTGTGCTTTCTCAAGAGCGCGCTTGAAAAAGCCTTTTTTCTTAGGCGTTGCGGGAGCAATCTTACCATGGATTCCCTTCACGTCCGTAATGTAAATACCGCTGACAACCGCCTTCACCTCTTTTTTCACGGGAATGGAGTCAAAAATCTTTTCCTCGGAGATCAGAGTCATGATCTGCGGCCCAACCTTGGCCTTGACAACGGGCAGTTTCGAATTTCTCAGCATCTTGGGCGTCTGGTCTATGACGGCCTGGGGCAGTCCCGATTCTTTTATTTTCATTCGCTTCTTATCGATGATCAGCATGGAAACGGTCTGCTTCATCGCTTCGATCTGCGCCTGCTGCGCTTCCTGTTTCTTCTGCATATTCCTGCCGATAAAATACAGAACGACGATGGCGATAATAAGAACGGCTAAAATACACAATAATACAATTGCCCATGTACTCATACAAATACCTCCCGATTTTTCTTGCGTCTGCATCCAATATTTTATCATTGATTTGGACAATAGGCAAGGATTATGCAAAAAACTCTCGCAAAACTCTTTTAAGACATGTGGATTTGTGTTATATTTTAAGGTGATTGATTTAAAAGAAAGAAACATTTTAAAGGAAAATAATGCGTCTGCGCGGGAAAAGGCAGGCGGAGAGAAAGGCATGGTTACTGAATAATGAGAAAAAAAATGATGTTATTGACTGCGGCCATATTGCTTGCGGGTATATTGTCCGCCTGCGGTAAGGATACTTCTTACCTGAGCGGAATAAAGGCTTCAGATTATGTTACGCTGGGAACGTATAAGGGAATCGAGGTGAACCAGCCGGAGCCGGAAGTGACGGATGAATATGTAGACAGCTATATCGAATACCTTCGGAGCCAGCGTTCCGTCATGGAGGAAGTGACGGACAGGAAGACGGTTCAGGAAGGCGATACGGTCAATATCGATTATGCCGGCTATCGTGACGGCGTGGCATTCGAGGGAGGTACGGCACAGGGCGCTAATCTGACAATTGGTTCCGGAAGTTTTATCGAAGGATTCGAAGAGGGACTGATTGGGGCTGACGTTGGGGAAACGGTGTCGCTTGATCTGAATTTTCCTGCGGAATACAAACCAAATCCCGATATGGCGGGTGTGGCGGTTACTTTTGAAGTAACGGTTAACAGCATTTCGATCCTGGAAACGCCGGAACTGACGGACGAGTTTGTAAAGGAATTGGAGATTGAGGGATGCGGTACGGTGGAAGAACTGAAAACCTATGTGTACGATGCATTCTATGCGGAGGCTGTCAGCCTGTATGATGATGCGGTGGCGGGCGATATTACGAAGGCGGTCATGGCGAACAGCGTTTTCAGTGATCCGCCGGAAAAAATGGTTAAGAGATATCAGGACATGCTGTTGGAATCCATGACGGCGCAGGCGACCGCCTATGGGTTGAATCTGGATACTTATATGATGACGTATTATAATATGGATACCGAGGCTTATATGGACGTCATGAAAGAGGATGCGGTAACGATGGCACAGCAGTATATCATGTTCCAGGCGATTGCGGATGCGGAAGGCATCAGTCCGACGAAGGAGGAGACAGCAAAGGCGATGGAAGAGGAGGTATCGGATTTCGGCTACGATTCGGTGGAGAAATTTAAGGAAGAAGTAGGCGAAGAAGTGTTCTATGAATATCTGGTATCGGAAAAGGTTATGGAATTTTTAAAAAGCAATGCGGTGATAACGGCAGAACAGTAAGCCGCAGCCAGGAAGCAATACAGGTACAGATTGAAGGAAAGGCAGGAAATGGAAATGAATTTGACAGATATTAAGGAGTTATATCGTAACAGAGAGGCTTATATTGAGAAAGAGGTGACGGTCGGGGGCTGGGTCAGGAGCATCAGAGATTCCAAAACCTTTGGTTTTATCGTTGTAAATGACGGAACTTTTTTTGAGACGCTGCAGATCGTATATGGAGACGGACTTTCCAATTTTGAGACGATTTCCAAACTGAATGTGGGATCGGCCATTGTGGCGAGAGGAAAAATTGTGGCGACGCCGCAGGCGAAACAGCCTTTCGAAATGCAGGCGGAAGAGATCATGATCGAGGGCGCTTCCACTGCGGATTATCCGCTGCAGAAAAAGCGGCACAGCTTTGAGTATCTGAGGACAATTTCGCATTTAAGACCGAGGACCAATACGTTTCAGGCAGTTTTCCGGGTACGCTCTCTGATTGCCTATGCAATTCATACCTTTTTTCAGGAAAGGGGATTTGTCTATGTACACACGCCGATCATTACGAGCAGCGACTGTGAAGGAGCGGGAGAGATGTTTCAGGTGACAACGCTCGATATCGAGAATCTTCCTAAGAAGGAAGACGGCAGTGTGGATTACGGTCAGGACTTCTTTGGAAAACCCACCAGCCTGACGGTAAGCGGACAGCTGAATGTGGAAACTTATGCGTTTGCCTTTAAAAATGTGTATACCTTCGGCCCGACTTTCCGGGCGGAAAATTCCAATACGACAAGACATGCCGCTGAGTTCTGGATGATCGAGCCGGAGATTGCTTTTGCGGATCTGACAGATGATATGGTGTTAGCGGAGGCAATGCTTAAGCATGTGATCCGGTATGTTCTGGAAAATGCGCCGGAGGAAATGAATTTCTTTAATCAGTTTGTGGATAAGGGCCTGATCGAGAGGCTGCAGCATGTGCTGAATTCCGATTTCGGGCATGTGACCTATACGGAAGCGATTGAAATTCTGGAAAAGCATAATGATGAATTTGAGTATAAAGTATCCTGGGGCTGCGACCTGCAGACGGAGCATGAGCGTTACCTGACCGAAAAGGAATTTAAGAAACCGGTTTTTGTAACGGATTATCCGAAGGAGATCAAAGCCTTCTATATGAAATTGAATGAGGATGGAAAGACAGTTGCCGCTATGGATTGCCTTGTTCCCGGAATCGGTGAGATCATCGGAGGAAGCCAGAGAGAGGATGATCTGGAAACGCTGGAGAAGAAAATGGATGACATGGGTCTGAATAAAGAGGATTATCAGTTTTATCTGGACCTGCGCAGATATGGTTCCGTCAGACATGCGGGCTTTGGCCTGGGATTTGAAAGATGTGTGATGTATCTGACCGGTATGGGGAATATCAGAGACGTCATTCCGTTCCCAAGAACCGTCAATAACTGCGAACTGTAGGGTGATGCCGCAGGCTGAGAGAAAGGCATGGTCATAAAATGACACGCAATGGTGCACACAGGAAAAAAAGGTTTATCAAACTGGTCTGTACGGTGACGGCGCTGACGCTTGTGGCGACGGCGGTGGAGCCTGTATATGCCACGACTATTTCCGAGATACAGAAGGAGAAAGAGAAAAATGAGCAGCAGCTGAAAGACGTGAATGAGCAGATTGCCGATTATAAGGGCGCTCAGGCGGATATCGGGAGTGAGATAGAAGAGCTGGATGCGGAAATGGTGAGCCTTTTGACGGATATTAATTTAATTGAAGAGGCTATTAAAGTAAAAGAGGAGGAAATTGAGGTCACACAGGCTGATTATGAGACGGCGGTAGCGGTCAAGGACGAACAGTATGAGTCCATGAAGATTCGGATTAAGTTCATGTATGAACAGGGTGATGTTTCCTATTTACAGCTTTTTACGGAATCTCTCAGTGTCAGCGATATGCTCAACAAGGCCGAATATGTGGAGAAGGTCTATGAATATGACCGGAAACTGTTGACGGAATATCAGGAGACCGTAGAACAGGTGGCAGCTTTGCAGGACAAGCTGGAAGAAGAAAAATCAGAGCTTCAGACATCTCAGTATGAGCTGGAGGAGGAAGAAGCTTATCTGGAAGAAGTGCTCGAAAAGAAGAAGGAAGAGTACGAGAACTATAATGTTATGCTTGCGAAAGCAAAGCAGGAGGCGGCAGCCTATACGACGAAGATCAAACAGGAAACCGCGCAGATCAAAAAATTAGAAGAAGAGGAGCGGAAACGAAGGGAAGAAGAGGAACGAAAGCGAAAAGAGGAGGAAGAGCGTCGAAAGGCGGAACAGGAACAGCTTCTTGCGCAGCAGGGACAGTCAGGACAGTCGGGAGAAGATCAGACCAGCTCGTCGGAAAGTTCAGGCAGCGGTTCGGGCTCATCGGTACAGGAAAAGCCGTCCTCTTCTTCTTCCGGAAGCGCAACGGGACAGAAAATTGCGGATTTTGCCTGCCAGTTTGTGGGAAATCCTTATGTGGCGGGAGGAACCAGCCTGACGAACGGAGCGGACTGTTCCGGTTTTGTTATGTCGGTTTATAAGAATTTCGGTTATTCGCTTCCGAGAAGTTCTTATGCGCAGTCCGGTGCGGGCAGAAGCGTTTCCTATTCGGAGGCGCAGCCGGGAGATATTATTTATTACGGAGGCCATGTCGCGATCTATATCGGAAACGGCCGGATTGTGCATGCCAGTACCGAGCGGACGGGAATTAAAACGGAATCGGCCACTTACCGGAGCATCATTACCATCAGGCGGATCGTATAAACAGATGCTGCCGCATAGCACAGGAGAAAGTGCATAAATGTAAACTGCCGGATGTTACATCACAGTCCGGCTGTTATTATGTGATTCACTGTGAATGCGATGAATTGACCGAAGGAGTAGAGTGACTCAGGTTTGAAATTATGAAGCAGGGAGAAATGGTTTATTTGTCGAACAGTACGGGGTAATAGATGCCGTTCATATTCCTGAGATGGATACCAATACATTCCGGAGCCGTCTGAAGGACGGGAACCGGGAATGGGGTAATATGAAGCCGACTTATGGGTGTTCCAATAATCAGTAGGAAGAGATTCGTGAAATGTATACCATGTCGGTCGTGAACAGCCCCGTATAATCTGATTTGTCTATGAGCAGGGAGGATTCCTGCCGGGATTGCATTCCTGTGTTCTATGAACGGCATTGTATAATATGTTATTATAATTGAAAGTAAAGCCTGAAAAATTGCAGGATTAAAAGGAACATAAGAATACCGTTTTGAAACAGTCATAACCCCTCACAATACTTCATACAATGTAAAAAAGTATTTCTGAGGGGATTTTTTTGAAAGATTATATTGAGGAAAGAGCAATCAATATTGCTAATTATATTATTGAGAACAATGCCACCGTCAGGCAGACGGCGAGACAGTTCGGGATTAGTAAGAGTACGGTACATAAAGATGTTACAGATCGTCTGTCGCAGATCAATCCGGCTCTGGCATCCGAAGCAAGAAAAGTGCTCGATATTAACAAATCAGAAAGACATATCCGTGGGGGACTTGCGACAAAAGAAAAGTATCTTCACAGGCAGGCAAGATAAAGAAATGAAAAAAGAATTTTTAACCTATACTTTGACAAGCGCGGGGGTTATCCTTATAATATACTTTATCAGAACCCAATAAAAAATATACAGCAGAAGAGGGAATACTATGGAAAGAGAAATGGTCATTGTGTTAGACTTCGGCGGGCAGTATAATCAGCTGATTGCCAGAAGAGTCAGAGAGTGCAATGTATACTGCGAGGTTCATCCATATAATATCAGTATGGAAAAAATAAAAGAACTTCAGCCCAAGGGAATTATTTTTACGGGGGGACCAAACAGCGTATACGGCGAGGACTCGGCTGTTTGTGGAAAAGAGATATTTGAACTGGGTATTCCCATATTGGGAATCTGCTATGGATCACAGCTGATTGCGCATTTGCTTGGGGGCAGCGTTACGACGGCGCCTGTAAGTGAATACGGCAGAACGGAAGTAAAGGTTAATACGGCAGCTGTCCTGTTTCAGGGAGTATCGGAAACGACAGTCTGCTGGATGAGCCATACGGACTATATCGAAAAAGCACCGGAGGGTTTTCGAATTACGGCGCATACACCGGTCTGTCCGGTAGCCGGCATGGAATGTCCGGAAAAGGGATTATATGCTGTTCAGTTTCATCCGGAAGTTATGCACACCGTAGAAGGCATGACTATGCTCCGGAACTTTGTGATGGATATATGCGGCTGCAGCGGCAGCTGGAAAATGGATTCTTTTGTGGAGACAACCATTCGTACGATTCGAGAAAAAGTCGGAAATGGAAAAGTGCTGTGTGCGCTTTCCGGGGGCGTGGATTCTTCCGTTGCGGCTGTACTTCTCGCAAAGGCCGTCGGCAGGCAGCTGACATGTGTATTTGTTGATCATGGGCTGCTGCGCAAGAATGAAGGGGATGAGGTGGAAGCCGTCTTCGGCCCTGAAGGTCCCTATGATCTGAATTTTATCAGAGTCAATGCGCAGGAAAGATTTTACGGAAGGCTTGCGGGTATTACGGAGCCGGAGCAGAAGCGAAAGATTATTGGTGAAGAATTTATTCGTGTTTTCGAGGAAGAAGCTAAAAAAATCGGCGCGGTAGATTTTCTCGTGCAGGGGACGATCTATCCGGATGTTATCGAGAGCGGCCTTGGGAAAAGTGCAACGATCAAATCGCATCATAATGTGGGCGGCCTTCCTGATTATGTGGATTTTAAGGAAATTATTGAGCCTCTCAGAATGTTATTTAAGGATGAAGTGAGAAAGGCCGGACTGGAGCTTGGAATTCCGGCGCATCTCGTATTTCGCCAGCCGTTTCCGGGTCCGGGGCTTGGCATTCGTATCATCGGTGAAGTAACGGAAGAAAAGGTGCATATTGTGCAGGATGCGGATTTTATTTATCGTGAGGAGATTGCAAAAGCCGGGATTGATAAAGCTCTTGGGCAGTATTTTGCGGCGTTGACTAATATGCGTTCGGTCGGCGTTATGGGGGATGAGAGGACATATGATTATGCGATTGCCCTGCGGGCCGTATGCACAAGTGATTTTATGACGGCGGACTGCGCAGAGATTCCATGGGAAGTGTTGTCAAAGGCGGCAAACCGGATTGTGAATGAGGTTAAAGGGGTTAATCGGGTGCTGTATGACTGTACGAGTAAGCCGCCGGGGACGATTGAGTTCGAGTAGCGGATAAAATCCCGGAAATGCTGATAAAATGGGCATTTCCGGGATTGCTTTATGC
>CALDLG010000142.1 GCA_937910785.1 uncultured Lachnospiraceae bacterium
CTGATCATATATGCTCTGAAAAAAATCGGAGACTGTTTTTGGCAGTCTGATTTGACTTTGGCGGTCAAAATAGCCGGAATTTTTGAAAAAAGAACGCTTCATGATGAGATAGAAGACTGTGAGCTGCGAATCGCGATTCTGGAGGACCTGCTGGGAGGAGAAACGAAAGATGACATGGAAGAAGGCGAGGAAAAACGATAAACCTGCTATGGGAGGAACGGCGCTGGCCGCGGCGGCGGTTCTGTTCTTTTCTGTACTCTTCTTTTATTTCGGTGCGGCAGGAACGTGGGATATGAGCTGGTCCGATCGTCTGAATCAGAAGGCGTCTGTCACCAATAAAAAAATCTACATCATCGCAATTGACGATAAGACACTGGAAAGATACGGTCCGGTCAGCGCCTGGAGCCGGGCGGTTCCTGCGGAACTGATTGAAAAGCTGAATGCGGACAAAGGGGCGGGACCCGCGGTCATCGGTCTGGACGTGATCTACAGCGAGCGGGGAGATGAAGAAGGAGACCTTCGCTTCGCAGAGGCCTGCAGGGAGGCCGGGAATGTGGTAGCGGCGCAGAGCTTTGTTTTCCGGGAGATGCCGGAGCGGGACGAAAACGGAAACGTCGTCTACAATCCTTATTATATCGATTATGTCATCGAGCCCTATGACAGTCTGCGGGAAAGTGTAACCTGTGGATTTGTCAATACGCTGGTGGACAGGGACGGTTATGTGCGGCAGGCCATGGTCTGTCTGGAGCACGAGGGAGAAAGGGTTTACAGTCTGGCCGCCCAGGTGTATAAGAGCTATCTGGAAAGGCAGGGCATGGAGGCAGTGCTGCCGGAGACTTTCGGACAGAACAACCGCTTCTATTTTACCTATTCCGGCAAAGCGGGAGGGTACAGCGTTGTTTCCATGGCGGATGTGCTTGACGGGACGGTCGATGCGGGGATTTTCCGGGATGCGGTTGTGCTTGTCGGCGCCTATGCGATCGGCATGCAGGACAGTTACACGCCGGCGGTTTCCCACGACATGCAGATGTACGGTGTGGAGATTCATGCCAATATCGTGGAGGCGCTTTTGGAGGGAAAGACGCAGACTCCCTTTTCGCCCGTTTTGTATGCGCTCGGAGCCGGTCTGATCAGCGTTCTGATGTTTTTGTTTCTTCGAAAAATAAATATGCTGTTTGCCACAGGAATATTGACATTTTCTTTGATATTCGCTATCGTTTTTACCAGAGTAATGTATTGTCAGGGAAAAATCGTTCCGGTCGTTCTGCCGCCCGTCGTATTTGTGATTCTGTATCTGGAACGGATGGCGGAAGGATATCTGACGGAGATTCTGCGAAGACGCCGCGTCGTGCATGTTTTTAAACAGTATGTGGCGCCGCAGGTCGTGGATAAGGTCAGCAGGGATAAGGATTTTAAGCTGGTCCTCGGCGGGGAGAACCGGCATATCGCGGTTCTGTTCGTGGATATCCGGGGATTTACAACGATGTCGGAAAGCTTACGGCCGGAAGAGGTCGTGGAGATTTTAAATGAATATCTGAAGCATGCCACGCAGGCGATCTTTCAGCATGGCGGAACCTTGGACAAGTTCGTGGGAGATGCGGCGATGGCGGTGTTTAATGCACCGTTTGCGCTGGATGACTACATTTACAGAGCTGTCTGTACGGCATGGGATCTGCAGGCGGGAGCGGATGCGCTTTCCGCGCGGTTTAAAGAACAGTTTGGAGAGAGCGTGGCATTCGGAATCGGCATACACTGCGGAAATGCCGTAGTCGGAAATATCGGCTGTGAATTCCGGATGGACTATACGGCGATCGGGGATACGGTCAATACTGCGGCGCGGCTGGAGAGCAGCGCGAAGCGCGGTCAGATTCTGATCAGTGAACAGGTTTATGAGGCGGTAAAAGACCGGATTTCGGCAACGCCGATCGGTGAGATTCCGTTAAAGGGGAAGAGCCAGGGAGTATTCGTATATCAGCTGGATGGGACGGAAGGCGGCGCCTGATGCCGATCCGGCAGGCTTGGGAAAGGCATGGTTGCAGGATGAAAAGATTATACTTGGTTCCGGACGGCAATGATATTGAGCGTTCCGTCGGGCTTGCGGAAGAGTACGGATGCGCTTTTGAATTTAATGATTTTTATGTACCTGCCATTCTTGACGATGTCAGGGAGCAGGAGAAAATAATCGAGAGCTACGCGAGGTACCGGAGCGACTTTTCCGGGGATACCATGCATGGCGCATTTCTGGATGTTACGATACATAGCAGCGATCCCCTGATTCGCGAGGCATCCATACGGCGGATACACCAGTCCATGCGGATTGCAAAAAGGATGGGACTGCGCGGCGTGGTTTTTCATACCGGGCGGCTGTCGGGCTTTCGCGTCGAATCCTATCTGATGCAGTGGGTGGACAGAAATTTTGCATTTTTCACAGGGCTGGCGGAGGAATTTCCGGATCTGCAGATTTATATGGAAAATATGTTTGACGAGGCGCCGGACATCATGGCGGTATTGGCAGAGCGGATGAAAGGAACGGGGAATTTCGGAATCTGTCTTGATTATGCGCATGCGGCGCTGTATGAGCGGCCGCAGCGGGAGTGGGTGGAGACGCTTGCGCCCTATATCCGCCATATTCATGTGAATGACAATGATTTGACGAATGACCTGCACCGGCCGGTTGGTACCGGAAAGATCGACTGGGATGCTTTCGACGTCCTGATGCGGACCAATAAGATCGATGCTTCCGTATTGATCGAAGTAAAGGGATATGAGGAACAGAAGCAGTCGTTAGAATATATGAAGCGCAGAGGACTGTATCCATATCGCTGACGGAGCGGGAGGCGATACAGGATGGAAACGGGAGAACAAAAGTGGGCCTGGAACATGAAGATTTTGAGAAAATACTGAACATCGGCATCAGACTGACGAAGGAAAAAGACCGGCACCGCATTCTGTGCGCGATTCTGGAGAATGCGATGGAGATCACGAACTGCGATGCGGGAACCCTGTATCTGTATGAGGAGGGTGTGCTCGCATTTCGGATTATGAAGACGCTTTCCCGCGGAATCAGCCGCGGCACAAACGGGGAGCCGATCACCGATATGCCGCCTGTGCCCATGAAAGAAGAAAATGTATGCGCGTATACGGCGATTCACCGGGAAATCGTCAACATACCGGATGTTTATAACAGCAGCTGTTTTGACTTTTCAGGGCCGAAACAGTATGATGCGCTGACAGGCTATCATACGCGGTCTCAGCTTGTTATACCGCTTGAGGATAACGAGGAGGAACTGCTTGGCGTTCTGCAGCTGATCAATGCGCTGGACGAAAAAGGAAACGTGATTTCTTTCGACCCGCAGTACCATATCATCATTCGTTCGCTCGGTTCCATGGCGGCGATCGAACTGACCAACCGCGCTTACATGGAGGAACTGAAGGCACAGCTGTATTCTTTTGTGGAAGCGTTTACAACGGCGCTGGATGAGAGAACGCCGTACAATGCCTCCCATACGAGAAATGTGGAAAAATATGTGGGAATCATGGCGGACCATATCGCCAGAATGCACAGGGAGGGAAAATGTGACGAGGATTTTGATGCGGAAAGAAAAGAGCGGCTGAAACTTGCCGCCTTGCTGCACGATATCGGAAAAATGGTCGTGCCGCTGGGCATCATGAACAGGGCTACCAGACTGGCCGGAGGAATGGAACGGGTGGACGCCAGATTCGCGCTGCTTAAATCGTTCTATGAAATCGATATGCTCCGGGGCAGAATTACCGAAGAGGCATATGAGAGACAGAAAAAGGACCTCGACGCGGAGCTTGCGCTGATTCATAAAATCGACGGCATGGGATATCTGAGCGATGAAGAATACGAGCGGGTATGCCGGCTTGCCGAAAAGAAGCATGTGAAAGAGGACGGAACCGTTACGCCTTATATTACGGAAAAAGAAAAGGAGTATCTGATGATCCGGCGGGGAACGCTGACGGAGGCGGACCGGAAGGAGATGGAAAATCATGTGGTCATGACGGAGAAGATACTCGGCAAGGTGCATTTCCATAAAAATTTCGCTTCCATAAAAAGATGGGCTTCTTCCCATCACGAATATCTGGACGGAAGCGGTTATCCGGAACATCTGACAGGTAAAGAGCTGGAGCCGGAGACCCGGATTCTGAGCATTGCGGATATTTACGATGCCCTGACGGCGGCCGACCGCCCTTACAAAAATCCGATGACAAGAGACGAAGCCGTTCTGGTCCTTCGAAACATGGCGGCGGAAGGAAAGCTGGATGCGAAGCTGGTAGAGTGGTTCGCGGAAGCGCTGGCGGAAGAACGGCCGGAGGATAAAAAGCGGTCAGCTTTACATAAAGAGCTCTGAAAAGGGCATCGACAGAAAGACAGGAGGGAGAAAATGAGAAAAAAACTACAGGGATTACTGGCGTTCTGGCTGAGTCTGGCGCTGACGCTGGCGGCGTCTCCGATTGTGGCGTCTGCCGAATCCGGAACATTTGACGCGTATCTGTATGCGGGAAGCGCCGCAGTCGAACCGGGCGCTTATGTTGGAAAGGATATGAGCGGTCCCAGAAAGGTGCTTTTCGATACGCCTTTTGACGAACAGGAAAACCTGACAGGCGCGGTATCCATTCCGG
This sequence comes from uncultured Lachnospiraceae bacterium, assembly GCA_937910785.1. GTDB lineage: Bacteria > Bacillota > Clostridia > Lachnospirales > Lachnospiraceae > UBA3282. The sequence continues at coordinate 4,645 of CALDLG010000142.1, forward strand.
ATGGATACGAACTGAGCGGCTGGAAGCTCTGGACCTATGACAGCAGCGGAATGGCCGGCTCGGAACCGATCGAGACAGGTGCGGACGGAACGCTCTCGGAGCAGTCTCACATCGAGAAGTGGGGCGAGGGCGGAAGAGTGCTGATAGAACCGGTTCTGGGAGAAAAGCAGGATGCCGGAGATGAGGGAAGCGGAGACGACGGAAGCGCCGGAGATGAAGGAAGCGGAGACGACGGAAGCGCTGGGGATGAAGGAAGCGGAGACGACGGAAGCACCGGGGATAGTGGAAGCGGAGACGACGGAAGTACCGGGGATGAGGGAAGCGGAGATGACGGCAGCGGCGGATCGGTAAGCAGTATTACGCTGCGGATCGGAGAGCATTCCTGGGGCAGCTTTTCCGGAAACCGCATCGATGAAACATTTTATAAAGAACAACAATATGTAAAGATAGAGATCTCGCAGGGGGACAGCGGCGTCAGACAGGTTCAGTATTATCTGGCGAATGAAGATCTTTTCCCGGAAGACAGGACTTATCAGCCGGAGGAAATCGAAGGAACGATTCCGTACTGGAACGGGTATGTCATTGAGAATACCAACGGGGTGGACCTTTCATCCGATAATCTCTATATTCTGTATGTAAAAGTTGAGGACAATAACGGAAAGATCACGTATGCCAATACGGGACATATCACGATTGATATATCAGACCCTGTTATTCGCCTGACAGGAAACGGTGAGGGCGGCCGGAAAATAAAGATCGGAGATAAGGTTACTTTTACGGTGGAAGAGGCGCATCTGAAAAGGGTTCTGGTGGATGATACCGAGCTGCAGCCGGCAGATGGAATTTACAGTTTTACGGTCCAAAAGGAAAAGCATGTGATCACTGCGGAGGATAAGGCAGGGAACAGCGCTGTGGAAGAGATTACGGCAGAGAAGAAGGACGGGGATGATGAGTCTTCGGAAAAACCGGAGGATCATCTGATTGCTTCCGGAGGCAGGCATTCGCTGGCGAAGGGAACCGCTTATGTGCTGGGAGCCGGGAAATGGAGTCTGGAAGGCGATAAAACGCTGTATGAGGGCGGAAATACCTTCTATGTATCGGAAAAAGGCAAATATCGGTTCTTTAAACAATAGCGGAAGCAGGCTGAGAGAAAGGCATGGGCAACAGATATGGACAAAAAATTACGGATTAAAATCATTGCAATCGCCATCGGTGCGCTGGCGGCGGTATCCGGTATCGCAGCGGCGGTAAAGCTGACGAAAGGCCCGGAGGCCTACCGTTCCATTCTGATCTATGAGCTGCAGGGAACGGCGCTGATCGACCGGCAGGAAAGCGGAACGCTCAATGCTTCCGCCAATCTGTATCTGGAATCGGGGGATCGGATTACGGTGGGAGAAGACAGCTTTATGCGGCTGCGTCTGGATGAAGACAAATATGTTATGGTGGAAGAAAATACGATTCTGTCCGTCGATGCGGCGGGGACGGAAGCGGACTCCAAAACGACGATCCGGCTGGAGCAGGGAGCAATTACCAACGAAATTCAGCAGCCGCTCAGTCAGAATTCCATGTTTGAGATCGCTGCTCCCAATTCCGTCATGGCGGTCCGCGGAACCATCTTCCGCATGGAAGTCTGCCCGGATGGTGAGAACGAAACGAACACGAAGCTGTCCGTCTATGAAGGAAAGGTTTCGTCCCGGCTGATTTTACCGGACGGAACGATGGGAGAAGAGGTCATTGCCGAAGCCGGTCAGGAGCTGGTTGTACATAGCGCCGGCGGTCAGGCAGGATATCAGAGCGGCCCGGAGGCGATTCGGTTTGACGAGCTTTCCGCACAGTCTCTGGAGGTTCTTCTGGATCTGATGGAGAACGGTCTTACGGTTGACGGAATGGACGGAGAAGCGATTGAGAAGCTGATAGAGGAGAAGAAGGAAGAGAATTCGGCTGAGAATACGCAGGCAGACGGACCAGAAAAAGCGGAGCCGGTGGAAAACACGACGGATTCCGTACGGTTACAGGAGCAGAGCGGAAGCCAGGAAAATGAGCAGACTGTGGAGGACGGTAAGGCATCCGGACGGAAGCAGCAGACGGATGGCTCCAAAGCCCCCGGCTCAGCCCAGACATTTGCGGCGGCACAGGCGGCGCCTCCGGCAGCAGAAACGGCTGGAAAATCGGCGCAGTCCAACAAAACGACAGATGTGTCAGGGAAAAGCGGAAGTTCCTCCGGCGGAACATCGACAGGAAGCGGTGATTCCAAAGACAATGGCTCCGACACCTCGACGGGCGGCGGAAATTCCTCCGGAAACGGGTCCGGTTCTTCCTCGCAGAAACCGGATCAGCCTTCCAAACCGGAAATAAAGACCTGTAAAGTGACATTCCGGTATCAGGAGCGGGTATTTGGAACCCAGTGGATAGAATATGGGAAAAAGGCGGAACAGCCGAAACTGAAACCGCAGGAGGAAGGAAGCTGGGATTTCGATTTTTCCAAAGAAATAAAAGAAGATACGGTGATTGACTGGAAGCCATGACGGAGAAACTGACATAGGACTTTCGTTTATTACGGAAATACGCAAAAGACATTCGGCTTAAAAGCTGTGCTTTGTGAATCAAATCATGTATATTGATACTTTTCAACCCGCATTCTTTATGATATAATGCGGGTTGGATTATTGAGAGGCAATTTTGCCGGGAGAGGAAAGGGCGAAAAACAGATGACAGGGATTCAACTTTGGTTTGCTGATTTCTGCGATATGTTTTATACATGTTTTATAGAAGAGGACCGCTATAAACTTTTGATCAGCGGTATTGGCGTTACGATTAAAGTTTCGCTGTTAGCGGTGATCATCGGAATTCTGATCGGTATGCTGATTGCATTATGTAATCTTTCCCGGAATAAGCTGCTCAGGGCGGTGGGCGGCGTGTATACGGATGTGATACGCGGTACGCCTTCGGTGACGCAGCTTCTGATCATTTACTTTGTTATTTTCGCGTCGGTCGATCTGGATAAATGGATTATTGCGGCCATCGCATTCGGCGTTAACTCAGGAGCCTATGTGTCCGAAATTATCCGGGGCGGCATCCTTTCCGTAGACCGTGGACAGACGGAAGCGGGAAGATCGCTTGGCCTCAACGCGTTTCAGACGATGACAAGGATCGTGATTCCGCAGGCGGTAAAAAACATTTTCCCGGCGTTATGCAATGAATTTATCGTGTTGATTAAGGAAACGGCTATCGTCGGTTATGTGGGACTGATGGATATTCAGAAAGCAGGCGATTTCATTAAGAGCGCGACCTTTAAGGCATTTATGCCGTTGGTCGGAACCGCAGTCATCTATTATGTACTGATCAAAATTCTGACGCTGACGCTCCGCCGGGTTGAGAATCACCTGAGAAAGTCCGATGTCAGATAGAAGGAGGAGCGCCTGATGATCAAAGTAAAAAACTTACATAAAAAATTTAATGACCTGACGGTATTAAACGGAATAGACGAGCACATTTCACAGGGCGAGGTGGTCGTTATCATCGGACCGTCCGGTTCGGGAAAGAGCACCTTTCTGCGCTGTCTGAATCTTTTGGAGGATGTGACGGAGGGCGAAATCTATGTGGATGATGAGCTGATCAATACGCCCAAAGTGAATATCAATGTGGTACGACAGAAAATGGGCATGGTATTTCAGCAGTTTAATCTTTTTCCTCATCTGACGATCATGAATAATATTACGCTGGCGCCGGTTCTGTTGAAGAAGATGACGAAAGAGGAGGCTGTCAGAAAGGGGCAGGAGCTTTTGTCGCGCGTCAATCTGGCAGAGAAAGCGGATGCCTATCCGGCGCAGCTTTCCGGCGGGCAGAAACAGCGTGTGGCGATTGCCAGAGCGCTTGCCATGAATCCGGAGATCATGCTTTTTGACGAACCGACGTCGGCGCTTGATCCGGAAATGGTGGGAGAGGTGTTGGATGTTATGAAAGATCTTGCCGAATCAGGAATGACGATGGTGATCGTTACGCATGAAATGAGATTTGCCAGAGAAGTGGCTTCCAGAGTGCTGTTTATCGATCAGGGCATTGTCATGGAGAGCGGTACGCCGGAGGAAGTGTTTAACCATCCGAAAAATGAGCGGACGAAGCTCTTTTTAAGCAAGGTTCTGTAAGCAGCGCCGCGCAAGAACGGACAGGAGGTTTTTCAGAGCGGAATGATGGCGCTGAAAAAGAAAATGAAAAAGCAGGTGGCAGTCCGTTTTTACAGGGAAAAATAATGTGGCATTCAGTGTAAAAACGGTTTCCATATATTATTTATTTTTGTCAGGAGGAGAAGATTATGAGAAAAGGAACAAAAACAGCAGCGCTTGTGCTTGCAATGTCGATGGCAGTATCCATGCTTACGGCATGCGGAAGCGGTGCGGACAACGCAGCGGAGACTGTGGGCACGGAAACGGTGGATACGGATGCGACAGATGCCGGAGCGGCGTCAGGCGCGGTCGTAACGAAGACGGAAGGCGTTCTGACATTCGGCACCAACGCGGAATTCCCGCCCTTTGAATTTATTGCGTCATCCGGTGTAATCGATCAGTACGACGGCATTGATATAGCGATCGCAAAGCAGATTGCGGAAGAGAACGGCATGAAGGCAGCGATTGAGAACATGGAATTCGATTCCCTGCTGATTGCGCTGGAGAACGGACAGATCGATGCGGCGATCGCAGGTATGACGGTTACTGAGAAACGTAAGGAATCTGCAGATTTTTCCATCCCTTATTATACCGCGACACAGGTTATGATCGTAAAGGAAGATTCCGATATCGCGGCGGCAGCCGATATGGCCGACAGGAAGATCTGTGTGGTACAGGGATATACGGGCGAGATCTGCGTTCAGGATCTGGGTTATCCTTATGAAGCATTCAAAAAGGGAACCGAAGCGATTATGGAGCTCGTAAACGGTAAATGTGATGTAGTCGTGATTGATTCCGCAACGGCACAGAAATATGTGAACGATAATGAGGGACTGAAAATTGTGGAAGACGCTTCCGCATTTGAATCCGAGGAATATGCGATTGCGGTAAAGAAAGGCAATACGGAACTTCTTGACATGCTCAACAAGGTGATCGAAGCAAAGCTTGCGGACGGCACGATCTCTGAGCTTGGGGCACAGTATACGGAGGCAGTTACGGCAGAATAAGGCAACAGAATATCATATTTCAAACAGCAAAGACCGGTCGCGGCGGAAACAGTTCCGCAGCGCCGGTCTTTTTCTGTTGACAAAATGAACCGGTTGGTATATTTCGGAGGAAAGGGCGGGTTATCAGATTTCCAAATGCCGATAAAAATAAGCAGGCAGCGGAGTTCCAATAAAAATTACAATAATGGGAAAATGGTATTGACAAATACAGAACGATAGCATATACTAAAATAAGTTAATTAATACTAACTTAAATTTGTGTTTTATAATACCAATAAGTTGATACAAATATGTGGAGTAAAAATCACTGCTCCGGAGAAGACGTCGGCGCTGAGAAACCATTGATCATGCGAAATCCCATTGCTTCAGCGGGAATACAGGTTTTTCGATACCGGGCGGGGTTTTGCTTTGCAAGAAGGAGGAACTATGACACTGGCAGACGCGGCAGAAGGAATGGAATATATTATCAGCGGTATTGATACGGAGGATGAGGAGTTGAATGCGTTCCTTTTTTCTCTGGGATGTTACAGTGGTGAGCCGATTACGGTAGTATCAAGGAAAAGAGCAGGCTTTATGGTGTCGATTAAGGATGGAAGGTATAATATCGACAGTCAGCTTGCGGAAGCGATACTGGTGTGAAGAGATTTTCTCAGGCATCCGGAAAACGCTGTCTGAGAAAATCATCTTCACAAGGGAAAACCGGAAATTAAGTGGCATGTGCCATATCGATGTGGTGAGGCGATGCCACGTTTATTTTCCAATACGAGTTAGTTATACCTAATATATATAAGAAATAAATAACAGAAAGAAAGGAACGAAAAAAAATGAGAATTGCCATGACAGGGAACCCGAATTCGGGTAAAACAACCATGTATAATGCGCTTACGGGACGTAATGAGCGTGTGGGAAACTGGGCAGGTGTGACAGTGGATAAAAAGGAGCATCCTGTAAGGAAATATTTTTATGACGGAGAACAGGAGCTGATCGCCGTGGACTTGCCGGGCGCATATTCCATGTCGCCTTTTACCTCAGAAGAAAGTATTACAAGCTCTTATGTGAAGAAAGAACGCCCGGATGTCATCATTAATATTGTTGACGCAACGAATTTAAGCCGGAGTCTGTTCTTTACGACCCAGCTTCTGGAGCTTGGGATTCCGGTGGTAGTAGCGCTGAATAAGAGTGATATCAATGCAAAGAAGGAAATCGTGATTGATGAAAAGGAATTGGCGGGAAAGCTTGGCTGTCCTGTGATCGAAACGGTATCCACATCGGCAGAGGGTTTAAGAGAGGTAGTAAAAACAGCGGTAGCTTTGGCGGGTAAGGAGCAGAATGCACCTTACGCGCAGGGAAATATCGACCTTGCCAGTAAGGCAGAGGTGGAAAATGCGGACCGGCAGCGTTTTGCGTTTGTAAACGATATTGTCGCCAAAGTGGAAACCAGAAAGAGACTGACGAAAGAAAAGAATAAAGATGATGCTATCGATAAAATCATTACCAGCCGCTTTCTCGGAATTCCCATCTTTGCGGTTGTCATGTTTTTGGTATTTTACATATCACAGTCCTTTCTGGGGCCTGTGATTGCGGATGGATTCGCAGGGCTTATTGAAACATTCCAGGAGTGGGTGGCAGGCAGGGTTGAGGGAGCATCCCCTCTGCTGCAGGCATTGTTAGTTGACGGTATCATAGGCGGCGTGGGCGCTGTTGTCGGCTTCCTTCCGCTTGTCATGGTAATGTATTTTCTGATTGCGCTTCTGGAAGACTGCGGCTATATGGCGAGGGTGAGCGTTGTGCTCGATCCGATCTTTAAAAAAGTGGGATTATCCGGAAAGTCAATCATCCCCTTTGTCATTGCTACAGGATGCAGCATACCAGGCATTATGGCGTGTCGCACGATCAGAAATGAACGGGAAAGAAGAGCGACGGCCATGCTTGCTCCGTTCATGCCATGCGGTGCGAAGCTGCCGGTTATCGCGCTCTTTGCGGGCGTGTTCTTCGGGGATTCGCCCTGGGTGGGAGCTTTCATGTATTTCATCGGAATTGCCCTTATTTTCTTCGGAGCGCTGCTCGTAAACAGGATTGCGGGTTATAAGAACCGAAAGTCTTTCTTTATCATGGAAATGCCGGAATATAAACTGCCTTCCATAAAGAGAGCCGCCTTTTCCATGCTCTCCAGAGGCTGGGCATACATTGTCAAAGCGGGAACAATCATTTTGTTGTGTAACACACTGGTGCAGCTGATGCAGAGCTTTAACTGGAGGTTTGAAGTTGTGGAGGAGGGAATGGAAAATACCTCGATTCTGGCCTCTGTTGCGGGACCCTTTGCGGTACTCCTCATACCGCTTGGATTCGGCGTATGGCAGATGGCGGCGGCAGCGATTACAGGATTTATTGCCAAGGAAAATGTCGTAGGTACGCTTGCGGTCTGCTACGGAGTAACTAATTTCATTGATACGGAGGAGCTTGCGCTGATAAGCGGGGGGAATGAAGTGGCGGCTGTGTTCGCGCTGACAAAGGCGGCAGCCCTTGCCTGTCTTATGTTTAACCTTTATACGCCGCCCTGCTTTGCGGCAATCGGAGCGATGAATTCGGAAATCAAGAGCCGGAAATGGCTGTTCGGCGGCGTATGCCTGCAGCTTGCCACGGGATATGTGCTGGCATTTCTCGTATACCAGATCGGAACCCTGATCACAACCGGAACGGTTGGGACCGGATTTGCGGGCGGATTCGCTGCGGTAGTGGTAATTGTGGCAATTGTGGTATATCTTTGCAGCAGCGCCGGGAGAAACCTGCAGAGAGAATACAGCCTGTCGGCAGGCGGTAAGGCGGGAGTGAAAGTATGATTAATGTAATGATTCTGTTTGTGATTCTGGCTCTGGTCGCATTGGCATGTGGTTCTGTGATCCGGGCGAAGAAAAAGGGGCAGACCTGTATAGGCTGTCCAAATGCCGGCAAATGCGGCGGTAAATGCCACTGTAATGATTCATAAAAGAAAGACAGCCCTTCTGTGTGAATGGAAGGGCTTGTCTCTAATATGTGTGAATGGAAGGTTTTTTTGATGCAGGAAGAAATTACTGCGGTGTAAAAGCATTCCCAGAATCGCTACCGGTGAGCAGCGATTTTTTGATTGCGTGGAAGGTTTCTTCACTGATGACATGCTCGATCCGACAGGCATCTTCCTCCGCAATATCAGCAGGCACGCCTATTCTGCTCAATGCGGCGGTAATCACCTCATGCCGCTCGTAAATGCCCTTTGCGATTTTAAGGCCGGATTCGGTGAGGTAAATATAGCCCTCCGGGGTAACGGTAATAAACTCCTGTTCCCGCAGATTCTTCATGGCAACGCTGATGCTTGGCTTTTTGAAGCCCAGTTCGTTGGCTATGTCTACGGAACGCACAACAGGTTTTTTCCTGCTGAGCATTAAAATCGTTTCCAGATAATTTTCCTGTGATTCGGTTCTTTTCAGGTTCATGCGGGGCTCCTTTTGTGTGGAATGGACTTTGTATGAAATGAAATCATTCAGCAGTTGTTAGTTTCATATAATTACGGTTAGTATAACATGGAATCAGGGCGGTTGCAAATGCTTTACGCCGCCAGCCGGTTCCCGGCCAATTTTCGTCCGGTAAAAGATTTCGTCCGGTAAGGGCGGATTCAAACTTGCGTACTGCAAATCGGTATGATAGAATTTTCATAAAGATATTGATGTAATAACGAATGTTATTGAAGGGGGACAGGATGAGCAGGCGGATAAGGGGAAAGACGCTTTTTTCGGTATTTGCGGCTTTGTGCCTGAGCTGTGTGATTTTATGCACCGGATGCGGCTCGCGGAAAGAAGAAGCCGAACCGGCGGTACGGGAGGGGAAAAGTCTTCCGCAGGTTCTTTCGCTGCCGGTTACGGCGGGGACGGAAAACGACGGTGATGTGGAGGATGCGGCAGCGGGTGAAACGAAACAAAAGGAAGAGGCCTCAGATAACGGGACGGAGGAAACTGTAGAAGCGGGTCCGGATACGCCCCTTCTGGAGCAGCTTTTTACCTATGAAGAGAAAAGCGACTGGGGATGGGGAGGAAAATATCTTTCGATTACCGGGGCTGCCGGGGAATACGAACCGTTTTTCTGGCAGTATATGGAAGAAATCAGAGATCAGTACGGAAGTAAATGGTATCTGAAAATTCCGGCCGATATCAACGGCGTGCCGGTTTGGGAGATCGCAGCGGGCGCCTTTGAGGGCTGGCAGATGTACGGGGCGCTGCTTCCCGATTCGGTGAGATGGATCGGGGAAGATGCCTTTCGGAATACGGGGGTAAAAGATATAGCGCTTCCGGCGAATCTGGAGAGCATCGGCGCGCGGGCTTTTGAAGGCTGTAATCTGGAACGGCTTGCCCTGCCGGACTGCGCCCTTTCAATAGAGGAAAAGGCTTTTGCGGGGAATGGGGAACTTCGAAATGTGCTGATTCCGGATGTGGAAGCGCGGATCGGAGAAAATGTTTTTGAGGGCTGTGATCCGGAGCTTCTGATCTGTTACGGCGTGGGACAGGAAGAGAAGCATAACAGGGTATCAGAATATGCCAGGGAAAATGGTTTCGAATCGCGTGCGGTGATCGTATCCAAAGAACCGGTTGTCAGATATCATGACGAACCGCCTGTTTTGAAGCCTGCGGTGCGGAATTTCTTTTACGGAGACGATGCGGAAGATGAGCTGTGGTGCACCTGGGATGAGGATGAGAACGCTCCGAATTTCGGTTATCCCGACTGGCAGTGGAGCGGGTGTTCGAGCTGGTGCGGCTGTATTGATTTCGTATGTGACGTCGAAGCATCCTCAGAGCTTCCTTCGTCGAATGAGCGGTATGCGGCGGAAAACATATGGTATCAGAGCCGGGAAGCGGCCTGGGCGGAAGGCGTGGACGGACCCGGTATCGGGGAGAGCATTACCGTGAAGCAGGGCTGTACTTATTTTCCCTCAGGGCTGTGGGAAAATTATACGCCGGATAACCCGCAGCCGGTACCGAACAGTCTGTATCACTATACGGAGATCTGTATTGTGAACGGGTACGCGAAGGACCGGAAAACATGGGTGGAAAATGGACGAATTAAGCGGCTTGCCATGTATGTGGAAGGACGGCTCTATGCGTATCTGGAGCTGGAGGACACGATACTTCCGCAGTATTTTGTTCTGCCGGTGGCGGATATTATCGTTCCAAATGCAAGTGTACTGGAAGTGCGTTTTGTGATCGAGGATGTATATCCGGGCAGTCTGTATGATGACACCTGTCTGACGGGACTGGTCATGGAGTTCGCGGGGCGTTCTTCTCATTGAGGATGAGACGATTAAAAATAAATCAGAATGGAGAATATCAATGGATACGATAACGATGGAACTGACAGAAAACTGGCGTTTTCATCTTGGAGAATGCGAAGGCGCCTGGTATAAGGGATTTGACGACAGCGGCTGGCGGAGGGTTACGGTTCCCCACGACTGGTCGGTGGAAGCGCCTTTTTCCCCGGAATATTCGAGTGGAACGGGTTACCTGCAGGGTGGAACAGGCTGGTACCGCGTCTGTTTCCGGCTTCCGGAGGAATACAGGGGAAAGTGTGTGCGCCTTGCGTTCGATGGGGTGTATAAGAACAGTCAGGTTTTCTGCAACAGCTATTATCTGGGAAAAAGACCGGGCGGCTATACTTCCTTTTCCTATGACATCAGCGATTTTGTGAATTTCGGTGAAGAGGAAAACGAAGTCAGCGTGAAGGCAGTGCATGAAGATCTGGCAGATTCCAGATGGTTTACCGGGAGCGGGATCACCAGAAAAGTGAGGTTGATTGTGGAGGAACCGGTGCATCCTGCGGAATACGGCAGTATTTTTTGGACCGACCGGATTTTCGGGGAAGGAGAAAGGACCCGCGCACAGGTGACAGTGATTCAGGAAGCGTTCAATGCCGGGCATAAAGACGCGAAGCTGAAGATCAGAACGCTGCTGCTTACCGATGAGGGACAAATCGCGGCGGATCTGGCCGGGGCACTGACGCTTGCGCCGGGAGAGACGGGAAAGCTCGCGTTAAACGGAGAAATAGAAAATCCGCGGCTGTGGTCGCCGGAGGAGCCATGTCTTTACCGAATGCAGACCCGGTACCTTGTAAATCATGGAGAAGAATACCTGGTGCATGAGGAAAAGGTGGGCATCCGGACGATCGCGTTCCATCCGGACGAAGGATTTTTCCTGAACGGCATCAACCGGAAGATCAAAGGCGTCTGCGTACATCATGACGGCGGCTGCCTCGGTGCGGCGGTGCGTCCGGAGGTATGGCAGCGCAGACTGACGAGTTTGAAAGAATGCGGCTGTAATGCAATTCGGTGCAGCCATAACCCCCATATGCCGGAGCTTTATGCGCTCTGCGATGCGATGGGCTTTCTTGTGATGGATGAAGCGTTTGACGAATGGGAAAACCCGAAAAACAAATGGTCCACAGGCCATAATGTCTATCCGCCGAAGCATCAGGGATATTATGAAGACTTCCCGGAATGGCATGAAAAGGATCTGCGTGCGATGGTGCGGCGCGACAGAAATCATCCCAGCGTCATTCTCTGGAGCATCGGAAACGAAATCGATTATCCGAATGACCCTTATTGCCATCCGATGTTTGAAACCATGACCGGAAACAATGATGCCAACAAACCGGAGGACGAAAGGCAGTATCATGCGGATAAGCCCAATATGAAAAGACTGGCCGTTCTGGCGAAGCGGCTTGCGGCCATTGTCCGGGAAGAGGATCAAAGCCGCCCGGTCACGCTTGCGGCGGCTTTCCCGGAGCTTTCTTCGGAGCTTGGCTTTTTTGATGCGCTTACCGTAGTCGGATATAATTATAAAGAGCATTTATATGAAAAAGATCACAAACGGTTTCCGGATAAGACTTTTCTCGGAAGCGAAAACGGGCACAGCGAAGAAGCGTGGAGGGCGGTAACGGAAAATGCTTATATCTGCGGCCAGTTTCTGTGGACGGGGATCGATTATCTGGGTGAGGCGAAGGGCTGGCCCGTTCACGGCTCGCAGGCCGGCCTTCTGACAACGGCCGGATTTCCGAAGCCGGAATATGACAGGCGGAAGGCTCTCTGGCAAGAGGAAGGCGTTGAGGCGGCCGGAGCGGAAGGCCGCTCTGGCAGCGGTCCGGAGGCGTCCTGTGGAAACAGGAACAATACCGTAAGTCCGGTTGGCGGAGGCGCGGCGGCGGGACTGTCCGTGACATTGTGGCAGGAACGGGATGCGCTGACCGGCCGGTCATGGAAGGACAGCAGCGGCAGACCGGGTTATTTGTATCAGCTGTTAGTAAAGCTGGTTGACAGAGACGGAAGAAAGGTCATTTCCGCTGACAGAGAAGTGGAGGTTCAGGTGTTGGGAGACGGATGTCTTGCAGGTATTGACAACGGAGACCTTGCCGATGTGACGCCTTTTTCCGCCGCTTACAGAAAAACATACAGGGGCGATCTGGCAGTCTATGTGCGCAGAACGGGAACCGGGTCCGTTCGCGTGTCCCTGCGGATACAGGATGGCAGAGATGCCGGCATGGAAAACGAAAACACCGTGGAAGTGATTTTGGGGAATGAAGCGGAACAGCCGGTTAAAACGCTTCGTGCCAAAAAGTCATGAAAGAAAGCCGTGGAAGGTATGGAAAACGATTGCCGTGCATCCTGGTTAACGGTATAATGGAATTATCATCAGCAAGGACGAATGGTTCCGAAAACGGGGCATGAAGTCATGAAAAGGAGGTATGCGTATGCAGGAAATGATCAGAATTAGTTCCAAAGCCCACCCCAATATTGAGTTGAAAGCAATTCCCGGCCATTTTGTAACACCGAGTTCTCATATCAATTATTTTCTTGATATGACGACATTGAAGACGCGTCTGAGCGAAGCATCCCTGACAGCGAAGGAGCTGAGCCGGCAGATTATGGTATCCATGGTGGTAGACACGATCGTATGTATTGACGGCTGTGAAATCATCGGCGCGTTTCTGGCGGAGGAGCTGACGAGAGCCGGCGTTTATTCCAGAAATGCACATCAGACGATTTACATTATCACGCCGGAATATTCTTCGTCCGGACAGATGCTTTTCCGGGATAATTACCTTCCAATGATAAAAGGAAAGAACATATTACTTCTGTTAGCCAGTGCGACAACCGGTAAAACCGTTACAAAGGCGGTACAGACGCTTACCTATTATGGCGCTTCCATCAGCGGCATCAGCGCGGTATTCAGCGCGGCAAACAGTGTGATGGGGATTCCGGTCAATTCCCTGTTCAGTACGGCGGACATACCGGATTACAAGACCTTTAGTTCCGAAGGCTGTGCTCTGTGCAAGGATAATAAGCCGATCGATGCATTTGCCAATGCTTTTGGCTATTCCAAAATTAATGCGTAGCGTGCCTGAGAGATGGAATCTGACAGTATAAATTAAAAATCGTCGCTGTCCGGCGGCGATTTTTATATGCGGGATCATGGAGAGGTCTGTACTATATTTGTTGAAAAGATCAAAAAACGGAGAATGTGAGGGAGATAACGGTATGGAGAAACTAAGTAAAGAAGTTGAAAAAATAATGATGGAGCGTTTCGGAAAAGATACGGTAATTGCACTGGCAACGGTAGAAAATGAAATGCCCTATGTGAGATATGTGGACGCATATTATGAAAATGGCGCATTTTATATAATTACATATGCGCTTTCCAATAAAATGAGGCAGATAGAAAACAATGCAACGGCTGCGATAGCCGGTGAGTGGTTTACGGCACATGGAAAAGCTGTCAATCTGGGTTATTTCGGGAAAGAAGAAAATCATCAGATTGCGGAAAAGCTGAAAAATGCATTTGCTGAGTGGATTGACAATGGGCATAATAATTTCGAGGACGAGAATACGATCATTTTATGCGTGGAATTAACGGACGGACTGCTATTTTCCAATGGAACGAGGTATGCGTTTTAAACAGGCATATATGAGTTTTTTACGGCTATGTTCGATGCTGTAATCACTATGACATGTGTTTCGTGATCAACAGTAGAAAGCTATGATTTTAACAGGCAAGGCATTAAAGCCGGAGGGGATTTGTTATTGCTCATGGAAATGATTCATTATTGGATAACAGATGATACAATTACACCCGGCTTCCATGGTTCTATGTCAATGCTATGAAGCAGATGCTTCGTGATGGCGAGGAGGAATTTGGCATCCTCCGGCTGCTCAGGCGGCATTCCATATGTTGGGCATCAAAACACATATTGGGGAAAAGCACATGGTATCAAAGACAGAGTCATGTTGGACGATACCTGCGGAGGCGGAGGATTTCCTGCGAGGACAAAAAAGCAGTAGCGAGGTGATATGGAGTGAACAAAGACCCATTTAAGGAATATATCAAAGAATCCGAACCGGCAAAGAGGGACAAAGGCTATGCGTGGCATACGGCCATTGGCCTGCAGGCGGTTGACGGGCTGAAACCATCGGAATATCTGGTGCATACTGCGGTCCGGAATATCGAGGGCGAGATATCCTTTGAAGAGGCAAATGCACTTTTGCAGTCCTATTATGAAGAAAATCCTGCCCTTGATGCGTCAGACCGCACTGAGGAGGCGGACAAGGTCTCGGCGCGAATCGCTGCGCTTCTTTCCGAGCGTGCCTTCAGCTTTACACCAAACGAGTATCTTTCCATTCACAGGAAGCTGTTTACCGGTATTGATTCTCATTCCGGGAGCATCCGGGACTACAACATCACAAAGAAGGAATGGGTGCTGAATGGAGCGACCGTGCTCTACGGCAGCGCTACAGAGCTGCGTGCGACGCTGGACTATGATTTTTCGGAGGAAAAGAAGTTTTCCTATAAAGATCTCTCGATGGATGAGATTATTCATCATCTGGCTGTATTCGTATCCAGATTGTGGCAGATCCATGTATTCGCTGATGGGAATGTAACACGGAGACACTTGCAGAAAGCGGCGTAACAGCGGCAAACTGCTCTGTACATAAAATTTGCCAGAGAAAAACCAAAAGGGCATTTACGGGATTGTGCGTAAATGCCCTTTTGGTTTGTTGTTTTTGTCCCAGTATTGACAAAAATGTCCCAAGGCGTTATGATTAGAGTATAGAGAAAAATGAGAAGGAGAGTACGTATCATGAAGAAAAAAAATGTGATAAGCTTAATAAAATATTATACGGAAAAGA
>CALDLG010000143.1 GCA_937910785.1 uncultured Lachnospiraceae bacterium
CATTCTTCGGATGCACTGATGATAAAACACAAAATTGACAGGTTAAAACATGAAATCAACAATGCGGATGCGGTTTTAATCGGTGCGGGGGCAGGACTTTCCACAGCGGCAGGACTGACTTATTCGGGAGAGCGCTTTCGAAGGTATTTTTCTGATTTTGCGGATAAATATGGCATACAGGATATGTATTCAGGAGTTTTTTATCCCTTTGACAGCATGGAAGAATATTGGGCGTGGTGGAGCAGACAGATATGGTATAACCGTTATCAGCCGGGAAGTACGGAAGTGTACGGAAATCTTTATGAGCTGGTAAAAGAAAAGGATTACTTTGTTCTGACTACCAACGTGGACCATCAGTTCCAGCTCGCTGGCTTTGATAAAGAAAGACTGTTTTATACACAGGGGGATTATGGGCTATTGCAATGCAGTGAGCCATGCTGTCAGAAAACCTACGACAATGAAGAAATGGTAAGGCAGATGGTAGAAATGCAAAAGGATATGAAGGTGCCGACAGAGATCCTTCCGCACTGCCCTGTCTGTGGGAAACCCATGAGCATGAATTTAAGATGTGATGATACTTTTGTGCAGGATAATGGGTGGTATCAGGCAAAAGAACGGTATAGTGACTTTGTACGCAGACATGAAAATGCGCATATTCTGTATCTTGAACTGGGAGTTGGCGCAAATACGCCCGGGATTATTAAGTACCCGTTCTGGGGGATGACGGCAGAGAATCCGAAGGCCGTATATGTTTGTGTCAATTATGGGGAAGCCGGTTGTCCGCAGGAGATTGAGAGGCAATCAATCTGTATAAATGGGGATATTGGAGAGGTGTTAGAATTGCTTTCGTATATCGTGATGTCCGATATCCACAAGGATAATCATTTGTCGTCTTCATAATACCAGGTAATGCGGATGTCCATGTTGATGCTGCATTCAAAGAGATCAGAGGCTCCCTGCTAAGTTTTGTGAGGAGTGAGGGATGGAAAGAATTTTCTGCTCAAAGTTTCGGTTTAAGCTTTAGCTGATTTTTTACCTGAGAGGTTGGCTTTTTAAAATGTTTTTGGATATTTTGGGGATAAGCAGCCACAGGACCGTATGCGAATAATCAGGGTTTATCTGCGAAGAAAAGGAAATTGATCTTCCAAATCCATTCAAGTATAATTGGATTGCATAAAAGAATATGTAATTCAAATGAAATTAGGGAGGAAAGTTTATGAAAAAATGGAAAATTCTTTTATTGGCCGGAATGCTGATGATCGCATGTGCGGGATGCGGTAAACAGGAAGCGGATAATGCCGGTGCATCAAATGCTTCCGCAAACGATGCGCAGAATGAGAGTGAGCCTGCAGAAAGCGAAGTGGAAGAGAAGAACGATAATTATAATGATCTGGAGGAAAAAGGAGATAACGGAGAAATCGCAGAATTTGCGGAAAAGATTCAGGCTGCGGTGGCCGATAAGGATCTGGAAGCTCTTGCCGGGCTGTGCAGTTTTCCGATTGCGGTAAACGGCGAGGTTGTTGAAGATAAGGAAGCCTTTATGGCACTGGGCGAGGATGTTATTTTCACAGAGGAAAGATGTGCGGTGATTGCGGCGGTTGACATTTCAACGCTGGAGGAAACAATGGCGGGAGTGATCCTGGGGGATGCCGTACCCAATATTATATTTAAATCGACAGACGGACAGCTGGGAATTACCGGTATTAACTAGTGTAACGATTTGTAATTAACCAGACTTTATTCTTGCTTGAATCTTTGTCTGCGTCGTTGCCTTTTCTTGACGTAGCCACCGCTACGCCTGCGAAAAAGCGCCTTGCATACAAAAGATTCATTCTGCGAATAAAGTCTGGTTATTACAAAATCGTTACACTAGAAAATATTTTTGATCCGATGCAGCGTAATTATCCGGGACCGGGGAGCGTAAAGCTTTCCGGTTTTTTTGATGCGGAATATATTATATATGGCAGAGCATGCCAAAACAACGGCTTTATTTCCTGTTATCTTCGTTAATTATATGATATATTTAAAGTGGCAGTAATACTTTATCAGGATATCAATTTCGAAGGAGGTCATCATGAGATGAGCAATATCTATGATAACCATAAATTTTTTGAAGCCTATGCGGATATGCCAAGGAGTAAAGACGGACTGCGTTCCGCGGGAGAATGGCATCAGCTTCGGCCGTTATTTCCTGATTTAAAGGGAAAAACCGTATTGGATTTAGGGTGCGGGTACGGATGGCATTGTAAATTTGCGGTTCAGAACGGTGCAGCTGCGGTTCTTGGAATAGACGGCAGCCGCAGAATGATCGAGAGAGCGATTGCAGAAAACGCGGATGAGAGAATTGAGTACAGGGTAGGAAATCTTGAAGAATACACATATCCGGAGGCGGCTTATGATCTGGTGATATCCAATCTGGTCCTGCATTATGCTGTCGATCTGGCGGAAATCTATCAAAAAGTATATCGGACGCTGAGGGAAGGCGGCTGTTTTCTTTTTAATATGGAACATCCGGTTTTTACCGCGGGAGTCGGGCAGGACTGGATTTATGGAGACGACGGAACACCGCTGTACTGGCCGGTTGATCAATATTTTTATCCGGGAAAAAGGGAAACGAACTTTCTGGGCCATATGGTGGAAAAACAGCATCATACGCTGACACAGATACTGAATACGCTTTTGCAGACGGGATTTCGGATTGAGGCGGTTGAAGAGGCGCCGCCGCCGCGGGATATGATGCATCTTCCGGGAATGAAGGATGAAATGCGCCGTCCCATGATGCTGCTTGTTAAGGCGGGGAAGAAATTGCTGTAAGATTTCATCAAAAGAAGAGCTGTATGTTCCGGGCGATGTCGTATACAGATCTTTATAATCAACTGCTTGTATCGTAGTTTGGGAGGAAATGCAATGCTTAATCCGTGGGAAGAAATATTATTATCAGATTATGAAAATCACATGAAATTGGATTCTGTTATGCAAATACAGAATATGAATCAAATGATGAAAGGCCAGTTTGAGGGTTATCCCGTAAGTTCTGTCGCAGTTTTGGGGATTGCCGGCGGCAATGGATTGGAACATATTGATAAAAACAAATATCGGAAAGTATATGGAATTGATATTAATAAGGAGTATTTAAAAGCGGTTTATGAAAGATATCCCAATATATCTGATATATTGGAATGTTTACAATTAAATCTGCTGGAAGAAACAGATAAGCTACCAAAAGCGGAATTATTGGTTGCCAATTTATTGGTTGAATACATTGGATATGATTGTTTTCAAAAGGCAGTTAAGCAAGTACATCCCCGATTCGTTTCCTGTATTATTCAAATCAATGCAGGTGACAGCTGGGTGTCTGATTCGCCCTATATTCATGCATTTGATGATCTTAATAAGGTTTATCATCAAATGGAAGAAAAGGAATTGATTCAGACTTTGAAAGGTATTGGATATAAACTGACTGCGCAGAAAGAAAATTTACTGCCAAATGCGAAGAAGCTGGTTCAGTTGGATTTTCAAAATCGGAAAGATACGAATGCTCCTGATGAATAAAAAAGTTTTTTCCCCAAATGCCTGATGATATGGTTCTCACACTGCCGGTAAAATCTAAAGCATAAGCATCAGCGCTTTCAGAGCTTTTTCAAAGACTGCTCATCTGCAACCCGGGTCGGGCTGCCAGCGGCGGGCTTTAGCCCATTTATTTTGACCGTTGACTGCTCCGACAGGGTTTGCCGTTTCATTTAATATTCTTTTCGCTTAAAAATACAGACGGTTAACGGGTACGATAAGATAAACAGCAGTGAGGAAGAAATAATCATAATAATTGTTCCAAGCAAAGGTGCCGCATCATTTATATTGAAAAGGATTGCAGCAATTCCAGTTGCACAAAGCAAAGAGATTGTCAGGAAAACTATAATTTTATCTTCTCCTGCCAGATAAATCAATGGGATAAAGAATGCTCCCATAAAAAGGCTTATGCTGATTCCTAATGCAGATAAATTCATCATACCTGCAAACTGTTCAAAAGAAAATCCATGTAACATATAAGATAAAGCGATTACGATACCAACAAAAAACGATCCGACGATTAGCCATAAAAGCTGGTTTAAGAACAGGCTTTTTACAATATCAGTCCTTTTAACAGGCAGTGTGAGTTTATATTTTCCCCATTTTGAAGAAAATTCATTCCCGATGGCGGTTGCTGCATTTATCGAAAATCCGACAATACCGATCATGGTAAAATACATCTGCAGCGTCTGATCCGGGATAATCATAACGATAATTCCCATTACAAGCATAAAAACCGAAAAAATTGTTGCATTCGTCCATACGGCAAGAAAATTGTTTTTGAAAAGCCCTTTCATACATGCTCCCCCTTTACCAACATTAAAAATATTTCGTCAATGGAAATATGATCTGTTACAATGTCTTTGTATTTTCTCTGTGCGCCTTTTCCATCGGAAACCAATACATCAATCTGATAATCACGCTTTCGATATGCAAGAATATCACCGGGGTCTAATGCGAGAAACTGACTTTCCCTGCAGCGCATAACAGCGTAATGATATACCAGATCATTTTTGGATACGGTCATAATGAGCCTGCCATTATGAATAAAAGTGATATAATCCGCAACCTTTTCCAGATCGCCTGTGATATGAGAAGATAGCAGAATAGAGTGATTTTCTTCCTGTACGAAGTCAAGGAATATGTCTGACATTTCATCACGCACGACAGGGTCAAGTCCACTGGTAGCTTCGTCTAAAATTAACAGCTGCGGACGATGTGACAGGGCAACCGCAATCGCTAATTTCATTGTCATTCCTCTGGAATATTGCCGGATTTTTTGATTTACAGGTAATTTGAAATCCTGTAAATATTTCTGAAACAAGGTATTGTCCCATTGCCTATAAAATCCCGCCATAATTTTTGCTAATTGCTTTGCAGTCCAATAAACAGGAAAATTGTTGCCATCATAGACAACACCAATTTTTTCCCGCATTTCCGTATCTGCATCAGACATTTCCTTTCCAAACAGATTTATCTTTCCGCTGTCTTTTGCAACCGTATTAAGAATACAGTCAATGGTAGTTGTTTTTCCGGCGCCGTTCTCTCCAACAACCCCCATAATTACGCCATACGGCAAATTAAATGACACATTTTCCAATGAAAAACCGGATTTTGAAAATGTTTTGGAAACCTGCTGTAATTCTAAAATGTTTTCCATACTAACCACCATGCCTTTCTCTCTATTCGACTTCCCGATAGAATAAAGTCAACAACTCCGTTAATTTCTCAAGAGAAATATTACAGGTTCGACCTATCTCAGCAGCAGCCTGTAAATGTTCTTCTGCAATGCGTTGCTGTTCTTCCTGATAAAATTCTTTGTTTCGAGCGGATACAAAACTTCCTCTTCCAACACCCGTTTCGATAAAGCCATCTCTTTGCAAATCTTCATAAGCCTTTTGAACCGTAATGACACTTACATGAATTGATTTTGCTAATGAACGCATTGAAGGGATAGAATCTCCGGCCTGTAATTCACCGCTCATTATCATGGCTTTTATTTGTGATGTAATCTGTTCATAAATCGGTTTGTTTACATTATTGCTGATAATAATTTCCATTCTTCACCACCTTAGCCATAATGTGCTTATTGGACAAGTACATTATATTCAATTTAAAAGATTAAGTCAAGAAGCAGAATAGAAAAGATACAGTTCAAGAGCTATATTAACCTGCTTTTCATTTTTTGGAACAGCAGGGCGGCTGACCATATCTGAATTTGCACTGCTTCTTTATGAAGCTGAATTCAACATCTTTATACGATAAGTTCAATGACAAATAATCAAAATACCCTTATAATTATCTCAGGGCAGAAAATCAATTCGTTGTACATACAATGGGGATGCATGTGGAAGACAGTATCCGCGGCCGGGCCGACTGAGAGAAGGGCATGAGCTGTTTATGGAGAATCAATATTGGATGATGGGGGATATCAGTATCCCGGAAGAGAAAAGGGCAGAGTTTAATGAGAATGTTTTAAAGCTTTTGCGGCTGGGCGGGATCAGGAGACAGAAGGAGACGGTGTTTGGCGGGAGGACTTTGACAGTGGTTCAGGAACCGGAGCCGGATGAAGCCGGAATTGTCCGGTTTGATTATTCCGTTTTTGAGCGGTGGCAGAGAACAACCGCGGAATATGATACGAATACCTGTGCACTTATGGCGCCGGACCGAGGATACGGAGAATATGCTCTGGTTATGAATATGGTCATGACCATGCAGGAGGCATATTCTCAGAAACCATGCTTTTTCATGAGAGAGGACCGGTTATGCGATATCCGGGCATATGTGCTGCTGATAGAGCGAATGACCGGATTAAAGCTTTCCTTTTCGAAACGTGGGAAAACAGGGATTGGAGATCTCGATGACTTTCATGCATCATGGACGGAGGCATATGGTTTTTATAAGGCAATTCAGCGTGACAATGAGGATGAATTTCTGGAGTTTGAGTACGGCCGGGAACTATATCTGTCGGAGGATATGAAAGAAAATCTGAAAGACTGGAAGCGGAAGTATCAGGAGGCGGATGCTGCGGCAGCAGAGGCCGTTTCGATGGAAACGTATCTGGCGGATATTCTTCGGGAACTGGAGGAAATATGGGGCTGCCGTTATATAAGCCATATGATGGTAAAGGAATTTCTGGAACATGCGGATGATATCCGGTATCGGAAAGCTGTTTTCATCTGCCGGCAGTTTCTGGACGAGATACTGCAGTATTTTCCGGAACTGACACCGGAGCAGGTAAAAGAGTGGATATTGCGAAAATGCCGCAGGAAAAGAGACAGCAGAAAACTGGAAGGATATATGTCTTTGCTGACGAATCGTATGCGAAGATCAGAAGTGCTGGGGTTTTAGACGAGAGGAGACGGGATGGGCGTTTTTGTGGACTATAACGGGAACATGCGTATTCCGGAAGAAAAGAAAAAGGAGTTTACCGGACATGTATTGAAGCTCCTCAATTATGGAGGCATGATGCAGCTTTCAGAGGTCTGCATGTCCGGACACAAAATTATACTTTTGAACCCGGCAGAGATGGACCGGGATGGGGAATCCTGTTTTCATTTTAATTATTTCGAAGACGGTGTATGGGAGAAGGCAGGATACAGAGCTGAAAGTACATCATTTTTTTCCGGAAAAATCGGGGGTAAGGAATTCTGTGATGTGGTGACGGCGGTTCATTTTCTCTATGAGCTTTATGATGAAGGGGCCGGTTTTACGGAAATGAACGGGGAGATTGTGGAAGGAAGCCTGTATATCGGTTGGATTAATCAGGTTCTGGGAACGGATTTCTCCTTGCGGAAAAGATTTCGTCTGTGGGATAATTTTGAAAAATACTGTCTGGAGCGGGCTGAGAATGCTTATGAGGAGGATGAGATCGCAGGTTCCTATGAGGTGCTGGATACGATACCGCATTCTCTGATCTGGGCTATGGGAGGAGCCGGTCTGGCGGATATCTGCTATGTCCTGTATGGTACACATACACTGGAAGAAGAAGGGCTTATTGCCGGTTCTTATCCTGAAGCGGTATATCAATGTAAAGTATTATTGAAAAGATACTTTGTCAGGAAAGGAGATGAAAAGGAAAAAATTCGGAGAATTCTGGATTTGGTTCAGAGGGGGAGAAGCGACAGAGAAAATATGCGGGAATCCGATATGCGTAAGATTGCACAGAAATCGCTCACACTGCCTGCCCGCGTGCTGATTTATCTGACAGGAGAGATTACGGCCCGAAGCTTCTGGTCTCTGTGGAAGGAAGTGCATGAAAATGTTTATCATGATGAGATAATGCCGCAGTATGCATCCGACGAGGTGGTGATGCGGAGAAAAGCGGCGGCCGATACACCTGTTGAAGCTGTCAGAACCTCCGTGTTTCTTTGTGATAACGGACCGTTTACATTTTGGAATACGCCGGAGGAACTGAAAGGAAAGCCGAATTACTATCTGTCGGACGATGACCGGGCGTTCTGGTGGGACGGCTCCGGGGAAGTGATTCTGTCGAAGGAGATGGAAGGATGGCTGTCCGGTCTGACAAAGCGTCATCGGGCGCTTGTGGATGAAATGCCGACGGAAAATCCGGGTGGAAAAGATATCACAAAAGAACTGCTTTCCATATTGGAGGAAATAGAGGCCCGTTATAAAAGGGTCTATTGTTTTCGGGATATGTTCTATGAGTTTCTGCAAAACGGAGAAGACAGAAGATACCTCGCTGCGGTCAGGCTGCTGGAAGAACTGGCCGAAGAGTACGGAGAAGAAGGAAAGATAATTGAACATGTGACGGGGGCCTGGGAGCTGGCAAGTAAAAATGTGACACACAATGCGGGCCGAATGGCGATGAAACGATATCTGAGCGTGATGGCAAACAGTAAACTGAGGGAGATCTATTTTGGCTTTTAAACAGATTGGGAAAGGAGATGCGGGAAATGGAAATTTACAGCTGTAAAGTAAATCACTTAAAGAATCCGCTTGGATTCGAGATGGAGGAGACGGTTTTCTCATGGAAGGTCAGAAATGCAACGGGAAAAAAACAGTCGGAAGCCAGAATACAGGTGGCGACGGATGAAGCCTTTGAGCACAGGGAGGCCGACACAGGCTTCTGCCCGGCTCTAAACTCGCTTGCCTGTCCGGTGGAAGTGAAGCTTCGCCCCTATACCCGCTACTATTGGAAAGTAACGGTGCGCACGGATGCAGAAGCGCCGGATGGAAAAACGGAAGAAGCCGAATCGGAAATACAATGGTTTGAAACCGCAAGGATGGGCGAGCCCTGGCTGGGGCGGTGGATTACCTGCGGTAATGCTAAAAAGCGGCATCCCTTTTTTGAAAAAGAGGTTGTGCCGGCAAAACAGGTGCGTCAGGCCAGATTGTATGTATGTGGTCTTGGATTGTATGAGGCATATTTTAACGGTGTAAAAATCGGGGAAGAATATATGGCGCCTTATTCCAATAATTATAACGGCTGGGTGCAGTATCAGACTTATGACATGACGGAGGTCCTGCAGCAGAAGGGGATGCTGTCCATTCTGCTTGGCAACGGCTGGTATAAAGGGCGGTTTGGATTTACGGCCAGAGAAGAAAAAGGATTTTACGGGAACGAATGGAAGCTGATTGCGGAACTTAGGGTGCTTTATGCGGATGGGACGGAGGAGATGATCGGAACGGATGAGAGCTGGCAGGTACGCCGGAGCAATATCACCTTTTCCAGCCTGTATGATGGAGAGCGGGTGGATGATACGCTGGAGCCGCTGCCGGCGGAGCAGGCGGTTGTCTGTGAGGCGCCCAGGGGACGGCTGATGGCAAGGAAAAGTCTTCCGGTATGTGTGAAAGAGACGATGCGGCCTGTGGAACTGATTCATACGCCGGCGGGAGAGACGGTACTCGATATGGGGCAGGAATTTGCCGGTATTTTTACATTAAAAGTGAATGTGCCTGCGGGTACGGAAATCGTGGTTCAGACAGGCGAGATTTTACAACAGGATAATTTTTATAATGATAATCTGCGCAGCGCGAAATCGGAGTACCGTTATATCAGCGGCGGGAAGCCGGTGACGATTCGGCCGCGGTTTACTTATTACGGATACCGTTATGTGAAAATACAGGGAATCGGAGATCTCAGGCCGGAAGATTTTACGGGGCTTGTTCTCTACAGTGATATTGAAGATGTGGGTGATCTGGAAACCGGTAATGCGCTTGTAAATAAATTCATCAGCAATGTGCGGTGGGGACTTCGCAGCAATTTTCTGGATGTGCCGACAGATTGTCCGCAGCGGGACGAGCGAATGGGCTGGACCGGCGACGCGCAGGTTTTCTCACCGACGGCGATGTATCTGACGGACAGCTATGCCTTTTATGAAAAATATTTATATGATATCTATTCCGAGCAGCAGCAGCTTGGCGGAATGGTGCCAAACGTCGTGCCATCCGCCGGAATTACGGAGGCTGCCTGCGCATGGGGCGATGCGGCCTGCATCATTCCCTGGAATATGTACCTGTTCTATGGAGATCCGTCCATCCTGCGTAAACAGTACGATTCGATGAAGGCATGGGTGGATTATGTGCGCGCCCTGGAGGAAAAAGATCATGGCTGGCGTAAACAGTTTCACTTTGGAGACTGGCTGGCGCTGGATCATCCAAGACAGGATGCGGAGCAGATGCTGGGCGGTACGGACGAGGATTTCCTCGCGGCTGTTTATTTTGCATTAAGTGCGGAACTGACGGCGAAGGCGGCGGCCGTACTGGGATATGAGGATGATCATGAGGTATATCAGAAACTGCACGACGTACAGATTGCGGAGATCAGGAAGGAGTATTATTCCGTTACGGGCCGCTGCTGTATTAAGACACAGACAGCCCTGCTTCTGACATTGAAATATCATCTGTCAGAGAACGAAGAGCTGATCATACAACAGCTGAAAAAACTGTTTAAAGACTGTGACGAAAAGTTTCGGACCGGATTTATCGGAACGCCGATTCTGTGTCATGTGCTATCCGATTATGGCATGAGCGATCTGGCCTATAAATTGTTATTAAACGAGGAATATCCGGGCTGGCTCCATGAGGTAAAACTGGGTGCGACTACGGTCTGGGAACGCTGGAATTCCGTACTGGATGACGGAAGTATTTCCGGTATCGGAATGAACAGTCTGAATCACTATGCCTATGGTTCGGTTCTGGAATGGATTTTTGCACATGGAGCGGGTCTGAAATATATGCCGGAAAGCGGAGGCGGAAGAACCTTGGATATCGTACCGGAACTGAACCGGGAGCTGCGGGAATTAAAGGCGGTTTATGACAGTCCGTTGGGAGTATACCGGGTGCACTGGCAGATTATCGATGCCGGGCATGTGCGGATGAGCGTACAGGTTCCGTTCGGGGCGCAGGCAATGCTTACGCTGCCTTACGCCCGGCCGGAAACCTTTGATGAGAAGAACAATCCCATGTTCGCAGAGGTGCGGGATGGAAAATGCTGCCTGACAGCCGGTTCCTATGAGGTGACCTACGAAACAATGGAACCGCTTTAAGAAGCTTCATTCATTTTGCGCTATCGTTTAATATCATAATTCATATTCATCAAATTGCGGATGCTTTCCACATCATCCGTAATGTTGGCATCTCCCCGGATGGTATGTTTGATGGCGCTGCTTGCGACCGCAAAATTAACGATATCCATCGGCTTGTAATGGTGCATCATCGCATAGATCAGTCCGCTTGCAAAGGCATCTCCGCCGCCGACGCGGTCCAGAATATTGAAGGTGAACAGTTTGCTTTCAAAAGTGTGATTCTCATACCAGAGAAATGCCTTCAGGCTGTTTTCACTTCCGCTGTGGGCATAGCGGACATGGCGGGCAATACATTTCAAATTCGGATATCTGGAAACGAAGGCCTGGAAAACCTCGTCTTCCTGTTCATAGCTTGGCTGTAACGGAATACCGTCCTTGATATCGCCCTTGCTGTGATCGTTTTCATCTTTCCAGAGATGATAAGGCTCGATACCGAGCAGGATATCCACATAGGGCAGGCATTCGGTGCAGAAATCTCTCGCTTCTTCCCAGGTCCACAGTTTGCTCCGGAAGTTGCCGTCGAAACTGACCGTAATGCCTTTTTCCTTCGCTGTTTTCAGGCAGTCCATGATCAGTTGGCGGCAGTTAGGCGAAAGCGCCGGTGTAATGCCGCTTAAATGAAGCCAGGTGAAGCCTTCGAGAAGCTGATTTAAATCAACGGAGCTAAAGTCAAACTCAGAGATAGCGCTGTGCTTTCTGTCATAGGTGACTTTGCTTGCCCGGATACCATATCCGGTTTCCAGATAGTAGCTTCCGAGGCGGTGCGTAGGAGTCTGTTCGGGCGTGCTCAGAATAACCGGTGTACAATGTACGTCATTGCTTCGCAGCATGCGGATGGCGCTTTTGCCGAGACTGTTATTCGGGACGACGCTGAAAAAGGTGCTGTCAACGCCGAGGTTGGCGAGCGCAAGCGCGATATTTGCCTCACTTCCGCCGTAACTCGCTTCAAAAGTGGTCGCCGTGCGGATTTTTTCGTAGTTTGGAGGTGTCAGACGGAGCATGATTTCTCCGATCGTGATAAACCTGTCGGGACTGTTGTTATTGGATAGTAACGGGTTGGCGTGCTGCATGAAAGGACCTCCTTTGTTGGATAATCTGGTTATTGTTGTTTTTAGATTTTAAAGTTTATCATCATTTTAAGATACCTGAGCGGGGATTTCAATAAAATCTGTAAGGAAATACCGGTTTTTGATACTGTTTTTCAGATGAAAAGTAAGAAAACCGGAAAAAGGGATTGAGAATATTATTAATTCAAATTATAATAAAAAGGAATAGTCTGAAAATATACAGATGGAACAGGAGGAAATTTTTTCATGAATTTGGGTTTGAAACAGGTAAATGAATGTAGATTTGACGCAGTATCTCTGGGGGAGGTAATGCTCAGACTTGATCCGGGTGAGGGAAGAATCCGTACGGCCAGATCTTTCAGAGCATGGGAAGGCGGCGGAGAATATAATGTTATCCGCGGTCTGAAGAAATGCTTTAAGATGAATACGGCAGTGATTACCGCATTTGCCGATAACGAAGTGGGCATGCTGATGGAAGACTTTATCAACCAGGGCGGCGTGGATACATCTTTAATCAAATGGATGAAAACGGATGGTATCGGACGCGTATGCCGTAACGGCATTAACTTTACGGAGCGCGGTTTCGGAATCCGCGGCGCGGTAGGATGTTCCGATCGTGCCAATACGGCGATCTCCAAAGCGACTCCCGAAGATTTTGATTTCGAGCACATTTTCGGTGAGCTTGGTGTACGCTGGCTGCATACGGGAGGAATCTATGCTGCTTTGTCAGAGCAGTCATGCGAGACCGTTCTTGCGGCGATTAAGACAGCGAAGAAATATGGCACGATTGTATCTTATGACCTGAACTATCGTCCCTCCATGTGGAGCGCGATCGGCGGACAGGCCAAGGCGCAGGAAGTGAACAAAGAAATCGCGAAATATGTTGATGTTATGATCGGAAATGAAGAAGACTTTACGGCATGCCTCGGATTTGAAATCGAAGGAAATGACGAGAACCTGAAAACGCTGAATCTGGACGGTTATAAAAAGATGATTAACGAAGCCGCGAAGACTTATCCTAACTTTAAGGCTGTTGCGACGACGCTTCGTCAGGTAAAGACCGCAACGGTGAACGACTGGAGCGCAATCTGCTGGGCGGACGGGGAAATTTATAAGGCAAAAGATTATAACGGGCTGGAAATTATGGACCGTGTCGGCGGAGGGGATTCCTTTGCATCGGGCCTTATTTACGGCCTGATGACAACAGAGGATGCGGAGCTCGCGGTCAACTATGGCGCGGCTCATGGCGCATTGGCAATGACCACGCCCGGTGATACCACGATGGCAAGCAAGAAGGAAGTGGAAGCGATTATGGGCGGCGCAGGCGCGAGAGTACAGCGCTGACAGAAAAGTATACATGGATTCAGGAGGAAATAAAATGAGCAGTATAACAGACAGCATGAAAAGTTCCATTATTGTTCCGGTAGTGGTGATTGAGGATGCGAAGGATGCTGTGCCGACAGCCAAAGCGCTGTTAGCGGGCGGCATCAATGTAATGGAGATTACGCTTCGTACCGCGGCGGCGCTCGACAGCATCCGTAACGTTGCGGCAGAGTGTCCCGATATGATCGTGGGCGTTGGTACGGTGTTGAATCTGGAGCAGGCCAAAGAAGCGGTGGATGCAGGCGCGAAATTCATCGTTTCACCGGGTTTTGATGAAGAGACCGTAAAATGGTGTGTGGAAAAGAATATTGATGTTGCGCCCGGATGCGTTACGCCGACGGAAATTATGGCGGCGCGTAAGCTGGGCCTGAGAGTTGTCAAGTTTTTCCCGGCCAATATTTACGGCGGGTTAAAGGCGATTACGAATCTTGCGGCTCCGTTTACGGATATGCAGTTTATCCCGACAGGCGGCGTTAATACGGAGAATATCGCAGAGTTCGTTGCAAATCCGGCGATTTTCGCGGTTGGCGGCAGCTGGGTATGCAAAAAGGCCGATATCTCCGCAGGTAATTTTGACAAGATTACGGAGCTTTGTAAGGAAGCGCGTAAGCAGGCGGGGGTACAGTAAGCAAGCAGATCAAAAAAAGCTATGCGGGCGGATTTCTCCGCCGCATAGCTTTTGTTTTGCAGGAAATCAGGCACTTGCACTGACTGTGCCATTGCTGCCGGGCCGGTTTTAGGCCAGAACCTTTTTAACCGCCTCTGCGATTGCGTCATCCTTGCAGTTTGCAAAGAAGTATTCCTGAAAATGTTCGCCGCTCAATGCGCCTTTTACGAGCTCTGCGTCGAGCTGTCCGAGGATGGAAACCAAATCATTGTGAGTTACCTTTTTTACCTCGTCGAGAATCTTCTTGTTGCGCTGTTCCGGAACGACTCTTTCCTTCGGATATCCGCCGCCGCCCGGTGCGCAGAATAATTTCTCGAAAATGTAGGTCAGATTCAGTTCGCCGCCCCAGCCGAAGTTTTCAGCAAAGGGAAGCGCGATGCAGTTACCGTCGTTTACCTGAGAAAACAGGTAGGCATCCAGCGGGGATTCGATATGCCCGCACAGTACCTGCGGAAACGAGTTGCAGGCAAGCATGGCGCCCTCGCCGGTGCCGCATCCGGTGATGACATAGTCAGCAGCGCCGGAGTTCAACAAAACTGCCGCGAGAATACCGTTCTGTACATAGGTGAGCTGATGCTCGTCTTCCGCGGAATACATACCATAGTTAAATACTTCATGTCCCATCGGTTCTACAACTGCTTTCAGCGTATTGCAGATCATTTCGTTTTTTGCCGCCTGGCTGTTTTCATTGATTAATGCGATTTTCATTTTGGTGACTGCTCCTCTCTGTTTTACATCAAATCTTTCATCTCACATCCGTCCATATCATCGAAGTCCTGATTCTCTCCGACCATACCCCAGATAAAGGTATAAGCCTGCGTGCCGCAGCCGGAGTGAATAGACCAGCTCGGAGAGATAACAGCCTGTTCGTTTCTCATGATGATATGGCGCGTTTCCGTAGGTTCGCCCATGTAGTGCATGACAAGTGCATCTTCGGGCATATCGAAATACAGATATACTTCCATGCGTCTGTCATGTGTATGACAGGGCATCGTGTTCCATACGCTGCCCGGCTCCAGTCTGGTCATACCCATTTCAAGCTGACAGCTTTCCACCTGGCCCGGAAGAATGTATTTGCAGATCGTTCTGTGATTTGCGGATTCCAGGGAACCCAGTTCCACCTTGTTGCTGTCTTTTACAATGACAACGCCTTCGGAAGCTTCGCCTTCCGGTTTGATCAGAACGGTAGGGCAGGTTCTGTGTGCCGGTGCACTGTTCAAATAGAATTTTGCCGGTGCGGAAGGATTTACGCTTTCAAAAACGATATCTCTGGAACCCATGCCGATATACATGCCTTCCTTATGGCCGACTTCGTAAACCTTGCCGTCAATGGTAATTTTGCCTGCTTCTCCGATATTGATGACGCCGAGCTCACGTCTTTCACAGAAATACTGTGCGCGCAGCTCGCCGCCTGCGATAAGCTGTAACGGCTTAACGGGTACGGCGGAGCCTGTAATGATGCGGTCAATATGACTGTACACCAATTTGATTTCATCGGGTTTGAATAAATCGTCGATTAAAAATTCTTCTCTCAGACGTTCGGTTGTGTAAAATCTGACATCCTTTGGTGATGCCGCTGTTCTTAATTCCATGATATTATAGTCCTTTCTTAATATGATTAAAGTTTCAATGATCAGAGTTTAAATCCAAAGTAGTTTACCGCATTGTGATAGCAGATGCCTTTTACGATTTCCTCTAACGTCTCATAGTCTGCCGGATACTCTCCGTCTTCCACCCATGTACCGATCAGGTTGCAGAGAATTCTGCGGAAATAATCGTGTCTCGTATAGGAAAGAAAACTTCTGGAATCGGTCAGCATTCCGACGAATCCGGAAAGATTTCCGAGGTTCGCGAGGGAGATCATCTGGTCCTGCATACCGGTTTTGTGATCGTTGAACCACCATGCGGAACCCTGCTGGATCTTGGCAACGGCTGTGGAATCCTGGAAACAGCCGAGAATCGTACCGATGGCCTGATTGTCGTTCGGATTCAGACTGTAGATAATCGTTTTCGGGAGCTCGTCTGTCTGGATCAGCGCATTCAGATAATCGGCCATTTCGGCAGAAGGAGCATAGTTGTTGATGCAGTCATAACCGGTATCGGGGCCGAGCTCATTGAAGCGGAGCGTGTTGTTATCGCGCTTGCATCCATAGTGGAGCTGCATTACCCAGTTGCGCTTCGCATATTCTTTGCCGACGAAGATCATGAAAGCGGTTTTGAATTTCAGCTCTTCTTCCCGCGTGACATTGCCGCCGGACAGCCGTTTCGCAAAAATTGCCTCAATCTCCTCTGCGGAAGCCGGTGCGTACATCACATATTCCAGCGCGTGGTCGGAAACGGAACAGCCCATGGAAGCGAAAAAGTCCATGCGGACGGAAAGCGCTTTCTGCAGGCCGGCGAAGGTGTCTGTTTTTACGCCGGATACTTCGGATAAGGATGCAAGATATTCCGTATAGGTAGGTTTTTCGATGTTCATCGCCTTATCCGGACGCCATGCGGGAAGCACCTGCACGTCGAAGGAATTGTCTTCCGCGATCTTTTTGTGCCATTCCAGAGAATCTATCGGATCGTCTGTCGTAC
Organism: uncultured Lachnospiraceae bacterium; assembly: GCA_937910785.1. GTDB lineage: Bacteria > Bacillota > Clostridia > Lachnospirales > Lachnospiraceae > UBA3282. The sequence goes on from CALDLG010000143.1 coordinate 16,815, forward strand.
AGATCAGCGTAACATTGGACTGTTTGATGATATTGCGGACCGTCATGGAAGGATCGGCCAGTTTTTTGTTACACAGCTCCCATACTTCTTCCGCGGTATTTTTATTCAGGACGCCTGTGTATCCGAAATATTTCTGAAGTTCCAGATGAGACCAGTGGAAAAGCGGGTTGCCGATTGCCTTACCGAGACATTCCGCCCATTTCAGAAATTTTTCCTTATCCGGAGCGTCTCCGGTTATGTAGCGCTCATCTACGCCACAGGAACGCATAAAACGCCATTTGTAGTGATCTCCGCCCAGCCATACCTGTGTGATATTCTCAAATTTCCGGTCCTCAAAGATCTCCTGTGGATTAATATGGCAGTGATAATCCAGGATCGGAGTTTCGGCCGCATAATCAAAGTACAGTTTCTGTGCGGTTTCGTTGGAGAGTAAAAAGTTTTTGTCCATGAATTGTTTCATGATAATACCCCTTTCTTGCATAAGTTTATGGTAAAAATAATACAGGTTCGTGGTTATGATATTCGAAGCATCTGCCCGGTGCGGGCGCGGGAACAGTATGGTTTCAGGCGTGAAACCGGGTGGTGCTTCGTTCGATCAGTTTTCCGGAGAAAACAACCTTTTTCGGCATTTCCCTGCCGGCAAGAACAAACAGCAGCGTCTGAACGAGCTGATGCGTCATGGTTTCCAGACAATTATCCACTGAAGTCAGTTCCGGCGTGCAGCAGGTAGTGAGAATGGAATTGTTGTAACCGATTACAGAAAGATCTTCCGGAATGCGGAGTCCTCTGCGCTGGGCATATTTTACGCCGCCGATTGCAAGAGAATCTTCGGAGGCAAGAATACCGTGAAATTCAATTCCGCTGTCGGAAATACGTTCCAGAAAAACTGCGATGTCCGTAATGGAATCCCGTTTTCCATCGTAGAAGTAAATGTTTTCCGGGGAATGAGAAATGCCGTTTTCTTTCAGGGCGTCCTGAAAGCCCCGCAGTTTTTTCAGTCCGCTGTAGGAATCGGAATCATACAGATAAATCAGATCGGATATCCCGGAACGAATGAGGGCGGAAGCCGCTTCATACATGGAAGCGCGGTCATCACACAGCGTGCTGTATACGTTCGGACAATTATAAGAAGCGTTTAGCAGCATGATGGGAACATGGGAAGCCGCTTCGTTAATATATTCATTCTCAAGACCTGTCGGAGCGATAAAATTTGAACCGACGAGGATGATGCTGTCCACTTTTTTGGATAAAATCAGATTCAGATAATTCTTTCTTACATCGGGGTTATAGCCGGTACAGCACAGCAGTGATTCATAACCATTTGCCTGAAGCTCCTGTTCCAGAAGATAGATGGCTCTGGCCGTAAAAAGATCCGAAGAATCCGCACACAGAATGCCGATTGTTTTTAACGAGCGAAGTCCCATTCCCCGCGCAAAAGCATTCGGAATATAGCCATATTCCTCAATAATGTCCATAACTTTTTTCTGGGTGGATGGGCTGACATTTCCGCTGCCGTTCAGCACGCGGGAAACCGTTGCGGTTGATACACCGGCCTTCCGGGAAATATCATAAATCGTCAATGCCATGCGTGTTACCTCTTGTTCCGCCGCCGCGGAAATAAGCTGATAATTCCTGTAATTATGCGTATGAAAACGGTTACAATATAACTGCAAATATTATACATTATAAAGGAAGAGAAAGCAATATAAAATCCATGCGTTTTCTAAAAACCTTTCTTTTCCGGAAACAGTATGAAAACAGCTTTTAACGTTCATGCCGGAGGGCATTTCGCCACGAATTCTGGTCAGAGCGGGGATATGGCTGACCGCATCCGGAAATTTGGGATTTTCGACGCGTGTCATTACAGCCGACTGCCCTGACATGGAGGATTCGTATGAAATTATTTGTGGTTCTGCAAAAAAACATGTGAAAAAGATGAAAATAGTTTCAAATATATATTGACTAATTGGAAAAAATGTGAAAAAATACAGATATGAAACTGCTTACATTTGAGGAATTGCACGAAAAATATGAGTGAGGCAATGTGGAGAAAGGAGATTTTGCGGCAGATGGAACTTTTGAGCAAACAGAAAACGGGAAAAAAAGAAAGACCGGTTAAGGTACTTCAATTCGGAGAAGGAAACTTCCTGCGTGCGTTCGTCGATTATATGATTGATATCGCGAATGAAAGAGGGGAGTTTGACGGAGATATTGTTTTGGTAAAACCGATTGAATTCGGGACGCTGGAGCGCTTCCATGAACAGGAATGCCAGTATACGGTACAGTTAAGGGGGATTGTAGACGGTGAACCGAAGCGGATCAACCGCATTGTGACAAGTGTTACGGATGTTGTGGATGCATACGGTGAGTATGAGAAATATGCGGATTTTGCCAGGCTGGATACGCTTCGCTTTATCGTTTCCAATACAACGGAAGCCGGCATCGTTTATGACGATACGGATAAAATGGAATTGAACCCGCCGAAGACTTATCCCGGCAAGCTGACGAAGTTCTTATTTGAAAGATATCAGCATTTTAACGGCGCGCAGGACAAGGGTCTGGTTATGCTCCCGGTAGAACTGATCGACGATAATGGAATTCATCTGAAGGAATGTGTCCTGAAGCTTGCGAAGCTTTGGAATCTGGAAGAGGGCTTTACCGCATGGATTAACGATGCCTGCGTATTTACTTCCACGCTGGTGGACAGAATTGTCACCGGATATCCAAGAGACGAGGCGGAGGAGCTGTGTAAGGAATTTGGCTATCAGGATAATCTGATCGTAACGGGTGAACCGTTTGCCCTTTGGGTTATCGAGAGCGCTAAGGATATCAGCGGTGAATTTCCACTGCCGAAGGCGGGGCTTCCTGTTATTTTTACAGATAATCAGAAACCATATAAGCAGAGAAAAGTGCGTATCTTAAACGGAGCGCATACATCTTTCGTGCTCGCTTCCTACCTGTGTGGAAACGATATCGTACTGGAGTCTATGAATGATGAACTGATTCTGAATTTCATCAAGGCGACGATTTTCGATGAAGTGATTCCGACGCTGACACTTCCGAAACAGGAGCTTGACGAATTTGCGGAAGCGGTGCTGACAAGGTTTAACAATCCATATGTGAAACACGCACATCTGTCGATTTCCTTAAACTCCGTATCCAAATGGAGAGCAAGATGTATGCCGAGTTTCCTGGGATACATCGAGAAAGAAGGAAAAGTGCCGGCGCATCTGACATTTTCGCTTGCGGCGCTGATGGCCTTCTATACCGGAACGGAAATCAGAGACAAGGCGTTAATCGGACACCGTGACGGACAGGAATACAATATTATGGACGATGCTGCCGTACTGGAATTCTTTGCGGCAAACAGCGGTAAAGAGCCGAAAGAATTCGCGCATGCGGTGCTTGCCAATGAAGATTTCTGGGGACAGGATCTGAGCGCACTTGCGGGTGTGGAAGAAGCGATTGTTTCTTACCTGACGGATATCCGCGCGATGGGAATGCGTAAGACAATGGAAAAGGTTTTTGCTTAATGGCAAAAGACGATTGCGCAGGAATCATGGAGGTTAGCGGACTGAATGAAAGATTATATCAGAATTCATGAAAATGATAATGTGATCGTTGCAATAAAGGAAATTGCGGCGGGGGAGACCGTAAATGCCGGCGAGGTGCAGGTGACTGCAAAAGAGACGATTCCGGCAGGGCATAAGATGGCAGTCTGTGACATCGCACCGGGCGGTGAAGTCATCAAATACGGGTTCCGTATCGGCAATGCGAAGGAAGCGATTGCCGCAGGCGCATGGGTACATACGCATAATATAAAAACCGCGCTCGGAGATTTACTGGAATACAGTTACGAACCGACGCCGGTACAGGAAAATACCACACCGGATGCGACGTTCATGGGCTACCGGAGGCCGGACGGCAAGGCCGGGGTCCGGAACGAGATCTGGATTATTCCGACGGTCGGCTGTGTGAATAATGTTGCGACGGCGCTGGCCAAAGCGGCGAACGGCCGGCTGAAGGGTTCGGTGGAGGAGGTAATCGCTTTCCCGCATCCTTACGGATGCTCCCAGATGGGGGACGATCAGGAGCATACGAGAACAATACTGGCGGACCTCATCAATCATCCCAATGCGGGCGGAGTGCTGGTGCTGGGACTGGGATGCGAGAACAGCAATATTGAGGTGCTGAAGCCGTATATCGGAGAGGTAAATCCGGATAGAGTGAAATTCCTTGTCTGTCAGGAGACGGAAGATGAGATGGAGACGGGCGCGGATCTGCTGGATGAACTGATCTCCTATGCATCGGCTTTTGAACGGGAAAAGATCAGCGTATCCGAACTCATCATCGGCATGAAATGCGGAGGAAGCGACGGATTTTCCGGAATTACGGCCAACCCGTTAGTTGGAAAGTTTTCCGATCTGCTCATCAGCAAAAAGGGCACGACGATTCTGACGGAAGTGCCGGAAATGTTCGGTGCGGAGACACTGCTCATGAATCGGTGTGAGAACCGGGAACTGTTCGATGAGACGGTGAAACTGATCAACGATTTTAAACAGTATTTTAAGAATAATAACCAGACAATTTATGAAAATCCGTCGCCGGGAAATAAAAAGGGCGGCATTTCCACTCTGGAGGATAAATCGCTGGGCTGTACGCAGAAATCCGGAAGCGCGCCGGTCAAAGGCGTGCTGGCCTACGGACAGCGTGTGGAAAAGGCGGGACTGAACCTGCTCAGCGCACCGGGTAACGATCTGGTAGCGTCTACGGCTCTTGCGGCAAGCGGCGCGAATATCGTGCTGTTCACCACCGGACGCGGAACACCTTTTGCATCCCCCGTACCGACTGTTAAGATTTCCAGCAACAGCGCACTTGCGGGGAAAAAGAAAAACTGGATAGATTTTAACGCAGGCGTGCTGGTCGAGGATCAGGACATTGAGAAGACGGCACAGGAATTATTTGATTATGTCGTTGCGGTGGCATCCGGGAAAAAGGTATGCAGTGAAGAAGCAGGATTTCACGATATGGCGATTTTCAAACAGGGCGTTACGTTGTAAAATAGTAAAGAAGCCACTTATTAATTTTCAATAAAGGAGGAGAAAGACATGGCGATTTTAGACAGGTTTTCATTGGAAGGCAAGGTAGCTCTCGTGACGGGTGCATCTTACGGCATCGGATTTGCACTTGCAACTGCATTTTCAGAGGCGGGAGCAACGATCGTTTTCAATGATATCAAGCAGGAGCTGGTAGATAAGGGCCTTGCTGCTTACAAAGAAAAAGGAATTGAGGCTCATGGTTATGTGTGTGACGTAACAAATGAGGAGCAGGTAAACGAACTGGTTGCCAAAGTGGAAAAAGAAGTCGGCGTTATCGATATTCTTGTAAACAATGCGGGCATTATCAAACGTATTCCGATGTGTGATATGACGGCGGCGGAATTCAGACAGGTAATCGATGTCGATCTGAACGCTCCGTTCATCGTATCTAAGGCAGTTATTCCGTCCATGATCAAAAAAGGACATGGAAAAATTATTAACATCTGCTCCATGATGAGTGAGCTCGGACGTGAAACCGTATCCGCATACGCGGCTGCAAAGGGCGGTCTGAAAATGCTTACAAGAAATATCGCATCCGAATACGGCGAGTTCAATATTCAGTGTAATGGTATCGGCCCCGGTTACATCGCAACGCCTCAGACAGCTCCGCTGCGCGAGATACAGCCTGACGGTTCGAGACATCCATTCGATCAGTTCATCATTGCGAAGACACCTGCAGCAAGGTGGGGAGAAGCGGAAGACCTTCAGGGTACGGCAGTATTCCTGGCATCCGATGCATCCAACTTCGTTAACGGACATGTCGTTTATGTAGACGGCGGAATCCTGGCTTATATCGGAAAACAGCCGGGTTAAGCGGCAAAAGAAGCCTGATCGATTTGCGTTGCGGATTCTGTTTGCAGGGCATATCTCAGGAAGATGATTCTGCGGGGAGAACCGGAATGGAATTGCAGAGGCGGCAGAGAAAAAGACTGCCGCCTTTTGTTATATAAGGAAATTAATAAAAAGGGAAATATGTATGAGCAGAAAGGATATGGGGTTGTCATGGATATTCGGCTGATTATGGTTACGGCGCGGAGCGCGACACTGGAACTGAACGACGGGGGAACTTACGAGACGGAAAAGAAATACCGCCTGCTGTTAAACCGTGAAATGTATGGGATTGCGGATACGGTGATTACCAGTCTCTTTGATTTGAAACCGGATACGGAATATGTAATCGACGTACAGGAGGAGGACGGTACGAAGGCGGGAAGCATTTCCTTCCGGACAGAGGAAGAGTTTGTAACGATTGACGTCAGGGAGCTGGGAGCGGCAGGAGACGGAGTGTCTGATGATACCGGTTACATTCAGGCGGCAATTATGGCCTGTCCTCCGAAGAGCCGTGTTTTAATTCCGAAAGGAAAATACAAAATCACAAGTATTTTTTTAAAGAGCGGAATCAATCTGGAAATCGCAAGGGGCGCGGAGCTGCTTGCGGAAACGGACAGAAGCCGTTTTGCGCGGTTTCCGGGAAGAATTGAGAGCTATGACGAAAAAGACGAATATCATCTCGGCACATGGGAGGGTAATCCGCTGCCGATGTTTGCCGGCATTATTTCCGGTATCGGCGTATCCGATGTGAAGCTTTACGGAGAGGGGATTGTGAATGGCTGTGCTTCGAAGGAAAACTGGTGGAATAATCCGAAGGTAATGGTTGGAGCCTTTCGTCCGAGAATGCTGTTTTTAAACCAATGTAAGCGGATACAGGTACAGGGGCTGACGTTCCGGAACAGTCCGGCGTGGGTGATTCATCCGTTTTTCAGCGACGATCTGCTGTTTACCGGTCTGAAGGTGCGCAATCCGCAGCAGTCTCCGAATACGGACGGTCTGGACCCGGAATCCTGCCGGAATGTGGAAATTATGGGTGTGCATTTTTCCCTGGGGGATGACTGCATCGCGGTCAAATCCGGCAAAGTGTATATGGGCAGAAAATATAAGAGAGCGTCCGAAAACATCCATGTATGCCACTGCCTGATGGAGAACGGGCATGGCGCGGTGACGGTCGGAAGCGAGATCGGCGCGGGCGTGCGCAGCATGGTAGTGGAGAAGTGCCGCTTTTCCCATACGGACAGAGGGCTTCGCATTAAGACGAGAAGAGGCCGGGGAGAGGATTCCATTCTGGATGGCATCACCTTTCGGGATATTGAAATGGATAATGTCATGACACCCTTTGCCGCCAATGCTTTTTACTTCTGCGATCCGGACGGAAAGACGGAATATGTGCAGTCAAGAGAGGCTTTCCCGGTGGATGAAAGGACGCCTGCGTTAAAGCATTTTCTTTTTGAGAATATTCATGCGGTTGACTGTCATGTGGCGGCGATTTTCTTCGAAGGGCTTCCGGAACAGAAGATTGAGAAGATCGAAATGCGAAACTGTTCCATATCGTTTGCGGAAGATGCCAGAACGGATGTGCCGATTATGTCGGAGGGAGTGGAACCCTGCTCGAAGAAAGGGATTCATGCCGTGAATGTAAAACAGCTGATTCTGGAAAACGTGAAGATTGAAGGCGCGGTCGGAGAGGCGCTTGAGCTGGCCGGAGTCGAAGAGCTGCAGCAGAGCTGAAAGGACGCCGGACCGTGCAGAGCAGGGAGAAAGCGCAAAAACATAAATGAGAGGGAAAGGATGGGGATTACAATGCAGTTGGGGATACGTTTGCATGACATCAAAAAGGCGCCGCTTCCGGAACGCCTGCGGATCGCCGCCAGCCAGGGATTTGCCTGCGGACATCTGGCGCTTTCCAAGGTGATTTCCGAATATTCGACGGCGGACGGCGCTCTGACGCCGGGCTTTGCCCATTATCTGAAAAATCTGTTTGCCGAGTCGGGAATCGATATTGCCGTACTCGGATGCTATCTGAATCTGGCCAACCCGAATGAGGAAAGCCTGAAAAAAAATCAGGCGCGCTATCTTGCGCATATCCGTTTCGCGTCTTTGCTGGGAGCCGGCGTGGTCGGTACGGAAACGGGAGCCGTCAATGAGGCGTACAGATTCGAAGAACGGAATCATTCCGAAGAGGCCCTGCGGATTTTTATCAAAAATCTCAGACCTGTTGTGGAATATGCGGAAAAGATGGGTGTGATTTTCGCGATAGAACCGGTATTTAAACATATCGTCTGCAATCCGAAACGTGCAAAACAGGTGCTTCGTGAAATTGAGTCTCCCAATCTCCAGATTATTTTCGATCCCGTTAATTTGCTGGATATCAGCAATTATCAGGAGAGGGAGCAGATCATACGGGAAGCGATTGAGCTGCTCGGTGAAGACATTGCCGTAGTGCATATCAAAGATTTTAAGGTGGAGAACGACGAACTTATTTCCGTTGCGGCGGGTACGGGAGAGATGGATTACTCGGAGATCATCCGGTTCATCAAAAAAGAGAAACCGTATATCCATGTGACACTGGAAAATACGGTTCCTGAAAATGCGGAGACTGCGCGAAGCCATATTCAGCGGCTGTGGGAAGAAACAAGCCTGTAAAGCGGAATTAAGCTTCCGCGCATATGGCATCATCCGGGGCGATTGTTCCGTAAAGATGTCCGTTGAATTCCTGAAACAGACTTTCTTCCTTCTTCCGCATGAAGACGGTCAGATCATCCTGACCGAAAGACAGCTGAAAATGTACGCTTCCTACATAGGAGTCGATAATGTACGCCCGTATGTAAAGTGTTCCGTCCCCAAGCCAGGCAGCGCTTGCCGCATAGAAAAGATCGTAGATCGGAAAGGAGCCGGTCTGCAGACTGCCGAGACCGAAACGAACGGCATAGGGTTTCCCGCGGTAAAGGAACGAAAGCGTCCCGAAATCCTGTCCGTCGTCGGTTTGGCCGAAACAGACGCTGAAACTTTCGAATCCGGAGGCGGCATCTGCGGATTCTCCGGAGCGGATGCGGAAAGTTTTCCCTCCAATTCTGTCAGCGGTATCGGATACGACAGGGCCCTGCAAAGGTGTGAGCCGAAGCGAGGAAGCGGTTTTGCGCAGAAGTAACGATGATTTCGGGTCGGCGGGCAGTGTATAATCCCGTATGTGCGGAAGGATTTCTTCGTACAGGGCATCGTAAATCTGCTGGTTGCCGCCCTGAACATCCTGTGTATCCGCAGTCGTGACGCAGATCAGATCGTAATCGGGCAGAAAAATGATAAGCTGTCCGCCCATGCCGTAGCAGGTATAGCCGTTATGACTGCCGCGCCAGAACTGCATGCCGTAACCTATCGCTTCGCTCGGAACGGGAGCGGTGACGCATGTATCGCTTAAATGTGAAACTGCCATGTCGATGAAGGAAGCGGAAAGTAGCTGCTGACCAAGAACTTTTCCTCTGTGCGCGATAAAGTAGCCGAATTTCAACAGATCTGTGGAAAGCGCTACAAGACCGGAGCCGCCCATGGAGACGCCGAAGGGGTCTTTGATCATATAGGACTGTTCCGATAAGCCGAGTGGGGCAAGCTTCTTTTTCAGGTAATCGAGCATGGGAAGTCCGGTTATTTTTTCCACCAGCGCGCAGAGCGTGTGGGGAGCCGACGTATCGTAATGAAAGAGCGTTCCGGCGGGATGCGTCGGCGGCGTGATGAAGTAGCTTTCCACCCAGTCCGCTTTCATATTGAGCTTGTAGGTGGTGGCGGCATGGCAGGAACGCATCATCAGCATATCCCGGATTGTCATGGCTGCGATCCAGGGATGAACCTGGTCCGGAAGCTTTTCGGGGAAATGGCTGATAATAGGATCATCCAGAGAAAGCTTTCCTTCTTCGGCAAGCAGCCCGACCGCAATCGCGGTAAGACTTTTGCTGACGGAAAACATGCGGTGCATTGTGCCGGCATCGCAGGGGGCATAGTAGCCTTCGAAAAACAGCCTGTCATGACGCATCAGAAGCAGACTGTGCATGGGAATCCGGCGCGCCTCAAGGCGCTCTGTGAACCGGATGACGGAATCGCCCGGAATGCCAACGGCTTCCGGAGAGCTTTTTTCAAAAGTAAGTGTACACATATATTTTCACCTCGTCTGTCGTTGCAGCCTTGCCATTCGGCAGCTGCCTGCAATGATGATTACAGGATTCCATTGTATCATAATTCTTTCTCTTTCGCCAAAAAGGATTTACCGCATGATCAAAAGGACGGCGAAAATGGTTATTATTACGAAAAATGTTTCAAATCAGATAAAAATATTGTATAATAGTTCTATTAGTGATTGAAATATAAAATTTCAGTGCTGTGGACAAAAAAGAGAAGGAGGACGGGGTACTGCTATGATGAATAAAATAAAGTCCGCAAAATCGAAAAAAAGCGGCAGCGAAATAGAGGAAAAGAGAACCGCCGTACGAAAGCCTGAGAAAAAGGACCGGAAAGCGGAGGCTGAAAAGAAGAGGGACGCCAGAGAAAAGAAAAGAGCGGAAAAGACGGAAAAGGAAAATGTCAAAGCCGGGAAAAAAACGGCCGCAGGTCCGGGCTTTAAGCTGCTCGGCATCCGTAATAAAATCGTCGTCTGTTTTCTCGTACCGATCATTTTCATGATTGTGATCGGTGTTTCCGCTTATCAGAAGGCGGCCGAGGGCCTGCGCGAAAAATTTCAGGAATCTACGCTGCAGACGATTGCGATGTCCAAGGAATACATAGAAATGAGCTGTGACTTTATCAAAGCCGAAGGACTTAAATATGCCTTTGATGGAGATGTGGGCAAGTATCTGCAGGGGACGGTGGAATCACCGATCGAGCTAAAGGAAATCATGAAAAGCATCGATACGGATATGATTTCGTCAAGCACCTCCATTCCCTTTATCAATAATCTGCACATTATCCCGAGAGAAGGCTCCAATGTCGTTACGACTGCGAACGGCGCAAGCGCTGACGGTTTCTATGATGAATATAAAGAGCAGGTTGTAAAGGATAAGGGAATTGAAAGCTGGATTGATTCCCATCCCCTTCTGGATGAAAAGCTGAAGCTGTCGGATAATGACTACATCATGGCGTTTGAGATTATGAGCCGATCCAAAAACGGATGTGTCGTAATCGATATTAAGAAGGCTGAAATCAAAGGACTTCTTGAGGGCGTCGATTTGGGAGAAGGCAGCATTATCGGATTTATTACGGAAAACGGCAGAGAGATCATCGTGGAGCAGCTGGAAGAAGGAGAGGAAAGCATCCTTGCGGAAGGCGAACAGGTATTTTTCGGGCAGGAATTTTATAACGGCATCAACGCGGAGCAGCTTCAGGGGTCTTCGGAAATCACATTTCATGATGATGCCTATCTGTTCTTTTACAGCAGAAGCGAGACCATTGAGGATATTACCGTATGTGCGCTCGTTCCGATGGATGTTGTAACGAGTCAGGCGCAGGAGATCAAAACGACGACAGTCGTGCTTACGATTCTGGCCTGTGTGATCGCACTGATCATAGGTATTATGGTGGCCGGAGGCATTCAGGCGAACATGAAGCGGTTTTCCAGACGGTTCGGCGAAGTGGCGAAGGGCGATCTGACGATTACGGTAGAGGCGAAGAGCCGCGATGAGTTCCAGGAGCTGGCTGGCTCGGCTACCAATATGATCACCAATACGAAAAATCTGGTCAACAAGGTAACGAACGCGACAAACGAGCTGGAGAAATCCGCCGGAAGCGTGGAAGAGGTTTCAGAGGTAATTAATGACTGCTCACAGGATATCACGCGTGCAATCGAAGAGATTCATGAGGGAATCGGAAGACAGTCGGAAAATGCGCTGGAATGTGTGGCGAGAACGGATATTCTTTCCAATGAGCTTCAGGAAGTTAACCGGGTTATCGAAAAAGTGGAAGCGCTTGTGGACGAGAACGAAAATATGATCAGCCGGGGAATGGAATATGTGCAGCTTCTCGGTGAGCGGGCTCATACGACGACGGAGATTACTTCCGAGGTGGGCAGCAGTATCGAATCGCTGAAAAAAGAATATGAGATTATTAATTCCTTTGTCGAGACGATTACTTCCATTTCCGAGCAGACGAATCTTCTGTCCCTGAACGCGTCAATTGAAGCGGCGCGGGCGGGCGATGCCGGAAGAGGTTTTGCAGTGGTTGCGGAGGAAATCCGAAAACTGGCCGATGATTCGGCGAAGGCGGCCGGAGAGATCCAGCGCAATGTTACACATATTATGGACCGTACGGAGAGCAGCGTGCAGAATGCCCGGCAGGCACAGAAAATGGTCGATCTGCAGGGCGAGGCGGTGGAGCAGGTAATCAAAGTGTTTGGCGATATGCGCCGGCAGATGAATACGCTTGCCGAAGGGCTGAAGGAAATTGTTGCAAGTATGGACAAAGCCGATACGGAACGCAGCGATACCGTGCAGGGTGTTCAGAATATTTCGAATATTATCGGGGAAACAGCCGACAGAGCGGAGAAAGTAAAAGACATTGCCGGAAGGCTTCTGGCCAATGTAGAGAACCTGAACAGGACTGCGGATGTGCTGGGAGACAATATGCAGGAATTGAAGTCTGAAATTTCAGTGTTTAAAATATGATTTTATGGCGTAAAATCGAAAAAAAACTTTGACAGAAGCTTCTTATAGTTATATAATAGGATACAGATGATTGCAATCATATCCAATGACAAATTATTTACATTTTTAAGGAGGTATTTATGAAAAAGAAAGTTATTTCTTTGTTCATGGTTGCTGCCATGACAGCATCTCTGGTAGGATGCGGCGGCGGTAATGGCAATGCGGACAGCTCTTCTACGACTGATTCCGCGGCTACTACCGATAATACGGCTACGACAGATACAAGCAGCACCGACAATGCGGCTGCGGCTGACAATACCGAGGCAGCAGACACAACACAGGCAGAAGCGGAACCGGCGGCGGATGATGTTGAGAAACCGGAAGAAATCACCATTATGATTGACGGTACCGTATTTACAAAAGAGAATGCACAGGAAGAGTTCTGGGCTAAGTTCCAGGAACTGACAGGAATCAAAGTAAATGTTATCCAGCCTGACCATGACGCTTACTATGACAACGTAGGTCAGACAATCGCAAGCGGTGACTGGCCGGATGTTATTATCCTTTCCAGTACATATTATTCGGCATATGCTGCTGAAGGCGTGCTCTGGGATATGACAGATGCGTGGGATAACTCTGAGTTAAAGGCAAGACAGGAAGCTTATAACGGCGCGGGTGTTGTTGAAGGCGTTAAGCTGGACGGCAGACTTTATGGTATGCCTTCCGCTCGTGGTAACGGATGTGTTACCTATGTGAAGAAAGCATGGATGGACAACTGCGGCATCACAAGCGCTCCTACAAACTATGAAGAATATCTTGCAATGCTGGAAGCGTTCACAACCGGAGATCCGGATGGCGACGGCGTGGATGGCAATACATTTGGTGTAACGGCAGCAGGCTTTATCGGTGCCGAGGCTCCGTATATCAACTACCTGCCTGAGTTCTATCAGGATGCTCATCCGAGTTTCTACCTGAAGGCTGACGGCACTTATGCTGACGGATTCACAGAGGATGCTATGAAAGCGGCTCTTGAAAGACTGGCAGACGCTTACGCAAAGGGCGTAATCGATCCGACTACTCTGACAAACGGTACGGCTGACTGCCGTAACAAATTCTACAGCGATGACTTCGGTGTATTTACCTACTGGGCAGGTACATGGGCATCTAACCTGAAGAATAACCTTGAGAACAATGAAATTGACAGCGAACTGGTAGCGCTTCCTCCGCTTGCGGAAGTTGGTGCATACCTCGACCGTGTTCCTCCGGTATGGTGTATTACATCTACATGCGAAAATCCTGAAGGCGTATTCAAATACTTCATCGAAGCGATGCAGGACGGGGGGGATGTACAGTTCCTCTTCACATATGGTGTGGAAGGCGTACACTGGTCAACCGCTGCTGAAACATTATATGCAGGCGAGACAAATGACAAAGGCGAGTCTAAAGAAAAGGTATACGCAGATGGTGAATTCCATATGTTAGATAACCTTGAGACACCTGGTACACAGTATACCAAGGCTCACATTGACCCGAACCTTGCGCTGGTTGAACTGGCAGGCGATCCGAGAGAAAAGACAGTTGCTCCGGAAGCAAAAGCTTCAGCTGAGCTGTTTGCGACAAACAGTGTAACGGCAGATCTGATTCCGAGTACGGATGCTATGACAGAGTACAACGGCGATCTGACGACCCTGAAGAACGAAATCGTTGCAAAGGTTGCTATGGGCGAAATGACCATCGAAGAAGGATACGCTAAGTATGAAGCTGATGGCGGCGCTGCATGGTCACAGCAGATTGTTGATTCTTTGAATCAGTAATAAAACCTAATATATCTTTTTCCTCTGAGTCAGTTTTGGAAAAAACAATATATGGAGCTATGGAACGATCCATAGCTCCATATCATTCATAAAAAGAGGTAAATTATTTTTATCGGGGAAGGAAGAGAGGCATTCATGAAGAAAAAACAGTCAGGTTCCAACCAGAAACCGGGTTCGAATAAACCATTGGGGGTTAGAATGAAGAAATACGCAGGATTTTATGTGATGTTTCTTCCGATTCTGGTTTTTGCAATTATTTTCTACTATCTGCCCATGCTTGGGGTAAGATATGGTTTTACAAATTATAACGGAATCAAGGCTCCGAAGTTTGTTGGATTGGAGAATTTCAGCAAGATGTTTGGCATGCCGGGATTCTGGTCCGCATTCTGGAACACTTTACAGATCAGTGTTATCCGGTTGATTCTGACAACGCTGGTAGCGGTTGTTGTTTCACTGTTCCTGAATGAAATTATCAATATTCATTTTAAGAAAGTCGTACAGACGATTATTTATCTGCCCCACTTCTTATCGTGGGTTGTTACGGCATCCTTATTCTCATTGATTCTGGCTCCTACAGGTCAGGGCCTTGTGAATACACTCCTCGTCAATCTGGGGCTGGTGGATGCGAACAATATGATTTATTTCCTGGGAAGCTCTAAAACATGGAGGGGTACATTCTATGCAATTCAGCTGTGGAAAGAGACCGGCTGGCAGACCGTTATCTTTATGGCGACTCTGGCAGGCATGAATGTCGAGCTCTATGAGGCGGCGGCTATCGACGGCGCCGGACGCTGGGGAAAAATGCGTTATATTACGTTCCCGGCGCTTTCCAATACGATTTTGACCGTTATCATTCTGAACCTTGCAAAGGTTATGAATTTGTTCGAGGCAGTTTTTGTATTGCAGAACGATGCAGTGCTGGATGTATCCAACGTTCTCGAAACATATATCTATTATCAGAGTTTTAACAGTGGTTCGATTCCGAACTACGGATATACGACCGCCGTTGGTCTATTCAAATCATTAGTCGGCATGGTACTTGTACTCGTATGTAACCAGTGGAGTAAGAAGGTACGCGAAGGCCGCGGAATTGTATAGGAGGGAGAAGCGATATGAAAAAGAAAAAGAAAATAGAAGTCTTCTCAGTAATAAACGGTCTTATATTCATCATTATAGCTTTGATTATTATTATACCGCTCTGGAAGATACTGGTTGACTCTTTTGATTTAAAGACAGCATATGGTATGAAGCTGTGGCCGGAGAAATTCGGTATAGAAGGTTACCGGATGGTATTATCGAACCCGACGCTGTCCCGTCCGCTGCTTATTTCTTTCTTCACAACAATTGTCGGTACTCTGCTTGCGCTGACTTTATCAACATTGGGCGCTTATGTACTGATTCAGTGGGAAATGCCTGGTCGTGGTTTTTTTGCAAACATGTTATTGTTTACCATGATTTTCAACGGAGGTATGATTCCTACTTATCTGGTATTACGCCAGTTCCATCTGACGAATACACTGTGGGTTGTTATTTTATACCCCGCGTTGAACGTATACAATCTGGTATTGATGCGGAACTTCTTTGAAGGAATTCCGGCCAGTCTGTATGAGGCCGCCACATTGGACGGCAGTACGCCGATGCAGACATTTGTCCGGATTGTACTCCCGATGTCGAAGCCGGCGCTTGCTTCCATCGGCCTGATGTATGCGGTATCTTACTGGAACGATTATACACATTACAAACTGTATATCAATAACTCCGACTTATATAACTTCCAGATGAGGCTGCGCGGTATGATCATGGGAAGTGATCTTCCGACGACGGCCGGAAACGTAACGGAAAATACGGTTAAAAATGCGGCGATCATCATTGTTATTATTCCGTTCATGATTCTGTATCCCTTCTTACAGAAATACTTTGTACAGGGTGTTAATATCGGGGCTGTAAAGGAATAAAACATACAGACTGAAAGGAATATCTGGAGGATTGATTGGCTATGGCAACAATTTTTTGGACCGGTGATTCCACCGTACAGTATAATGGTATTATGACTTATCCGCAGACAGGAATCGGTCAGGTGTTTCATCTGTTCTTAAAGCCGGGAGTAAGGGTTGAAAACCACGCGAAGAATGGCAGGAGCACGAAGAGCTTCATAGACGAATCCAGACTGCCCGATGTTTATAACAGAATTACGGAAGGAGATTTTCTTTTTATTCAGTTTGGACATAACGATGAAAAGAAGGAAGATCCGGACCGATATACGGAACCTTTTTCCGATTATATGATCAATCTGGAGAAATTCGTTAATGTGGCGAGGAATAAGAAGGCTTTACCTGTGTTGATAACGCCTCTGGAAAGAAGATGTTTTATCGATGAGGTGACTCTTGGTCCGGGGGAACATGGCGATTATGTGGAAGCGATGAAGCAGACAGCGAAAAAGCTGAATGTACCGTTAATCGATTTGAATAGCATGAGCCGCGCGGAGATGACCAGAGTTGGGGCGGAGGCTTCCAAAAGCTGGTATATGCATATACCGGAAGGAAAATATCCTTACCATATGGAGGGTCTTGCAGACAATACGCATTTGCAGTATGCGGGCGCCGTAGTGTATGGCGGATGTATTGCCAGAGGGTTGAAGGAATTAGGCGGAGTCTACAAAGACTTACTGTTAGACGAAATATGATATGGAAATGGCTCAGGGCATAATGACCTTGAGCCTTTTTCGTCTGTCGGACAGGGCGGATCCTGAGGCAGAATACCGAAACGAAGTTTTATATCAGAGAAGGAGAACGCAAAATGGAATATTTATGGAAACCCGATTTAGAGGACGGTACTTTTAAAAATCCAATTATTTTCGCAGATTATTCGGACCCGGATGTAATCCGGGTGAAGGATACCTACTATATGACGGCATCCAGCTTTAATTATGTACCCGGACTTCCGATTCTGACGTCCAGGGATCTGGTGAACTGGAAGCTTGTCAATTACGCGATCGACAGAATTGATTATGAGAAATACGATATGCCTCAGCATTCCAGGGGAGTATGGGCGCCCGCAATACGTTATCATAACGATCGTTTTTATATCTATTATGGAATGCCGGACGAGGGAATTTTCATGGTCAGTACGGAAAACCCTCTCGGAAAATGGGATAAACCGGTGCTTGTTCTGGAAGGAAAGGGACTGATCGATCCCTGTCCGTTCTGGGATGATGATAATAAAGCCTATGTCATTCATGGATATGCGAAGAGCCGGATCGGTTTTAAGAGTTATCTCGGTATTTTTCCGATGTCTTATGACGGAAAGAGAGCGCTTGGCGACGATCATATTCTGTATAACGGAGTGGAGACACAGCCGACGATTGAGGGACCGAAAGTATATAAGAGAAATGGCTTTTATTATATTCTGGCTCCGGCGGGAGGTGTCAAAACGGGCTGGCAGACCGCGCTTCGTTCTGAGAACATTTATGGCCCCTACGATGAAAAGATCGTTTTGAAGCAGAGAGATACGATTGTAAACGGGCCGCATCAGGGCGGGCTTGTGGATACGGAGAACGGAGACGAATGGTTTATACATTTTCAGGACAGAGGTTTGTATGGCCGCATCGTACATATGCAGCCGGTTGTATGGGAAAACGACTGGCCGGTCATGGGGGTAAATGCCTGCGATGGATGCGGGGAACCCTGTCTGGTCTGCCGGAAGCCCAATACAGGTATCAGCGAATCCCCCTGCTCTTTGGAGGCTTCCGATGATTTTGAGGATAAGAAGCTGAACCTGATGTGGCAGTGGCTTGGAAATCCCGGAGATTCCTTCTGTTCATTGACAGAAAATCCGGGTTTTCTGCGGTTGAATGCCCTGAATCCATCCGGGAAAAAGGAACCGGTGTTATGGGAATGCTCCAATGTGCTGACGCAGAAACTGGTCTGCCCTTTCTTTAAGGCATCGGCCTGCCTGTATGTAAACGGCTTAAAGGAAAAGGAACAGGCCGGCATGGTTATGATGGGCGGCCACTACGCCTACCTTGCGGTGCGAATTATGGACGGCGTAAAAACACTCGTTTATGCCGAAGCCTATGATGCGGAAGACGGCAGTGTGAAAGAGAAAATGACCGTACTTTCCCATCTTTCACCGGAGGTGGAGAAAGTGATATTTTCTTTCACGATGGAAGAGGGGGAAAAAGGTCCGGTATTCAAAATGTTCTATACGCTTGAAGAAGCGGAAAATGCAGTTTTGACGGATTTCATGCCCTCGGATCATACATGGGTAGGCGCGAAAATCGGTCTGTTTGCGAATGCGCTGGAAGAGACAGGCGTTCAAAAGAGCGATTCGGAAGGTCACTTAGTGACAGGTGAAAAAGGAGGCTATGCGGATTTTGAATACATTCACGTTACATCCCTTGCAGAAGGCAATTGAGGAAAAGAATCTGGAAGAGGCGGCCCGGCTTCTGGCAGAGGACCCGTCCTGCATTGACAGAAAGACGGAGGAAGGCGTTCCGCTCTGCCTGTACGCTGCAAAGGCGGGGGATTTTCCGATCGTAAAATATATCGTTGAATATTCCAGAGCGAGCATGAATACGGTGGATGATAAGAACCGCACGATTCTTCACTATGCGGCTATGGCGGGAGATACGCAGATGAACCGCTATCTGGTAGAGAAAGTGGGGATGGATATCACAGCGGGAGACATTGATCTGATTACTCCTTATCAGATCGCCTGGGAGCGCGGCCATAAGGAGCTTCTTTCCTATTACCGGGAGCGTGTGGGAGCGGCCTATGAAGAGATGTATCATAATCCGATTCGTACGGGAATGTTTCCCGATCCGTCCATTGTCCGGGTGGGAGAGGATTATTATATGGTGAATTCCACCTTTATTTTCTTCCCCTGTATACCGATTTCGCATTCAAAAGATCTGGTCCACTGGAAAATCATCGGACATGCGATCACGAATCCCGAATGGGCTCACCTGGATGAGCTGGAAGGGGGGCGCGGATACTGGGCGCCGGACATCTCGTTTAATAACGGGAGATATTATATTACGGCGACTTATCGGCTCAACGATACGGGAACGGTTTACAGAAAGCAGATTGTGGTGAGCTCCGACAGGCCGGAGGGGCCGTACAGCGAACCAGCGATTATCGATGAAGACGGAATCGATCCGTCCATTTTCCATGAGGACGGCAGGCATTATATGCTTTTGAACAGGGGCGCGCGGATTTTTGAATTAAACAGCGACTGCACGAAGCAGATTTCGGAAGCTTCTCTCTTATTTTACGGAGATCAGAAGCGGGCGCCCGAAGGTCCTCATCTTCTGAAAAAAGACGGATATTATTATCTGTTTCTTGCGGAAGGGGGAACAGGACCGGGGCATCGGATTACGGTGGCGCGAAGCCGAGAGCTTATGGGGAATTATGAGCCCTGTCCTTATAATCCGATCATGCGCCAGATGGATGAAAAGGCAGGCATTCAGCGGTGCGGACATGGCAAACCGGTATGCACCCGGAATGGAGAATGGTATATGGTTTATCTGTGCGGCAGAAGGATTGGAGACGGATACAGCATTCTCGGAAGGGAGACGGCGCTTGACCCGATCACATGGACTGCAGACGGCTGGCCCATTGTGAACGGACTGAAAGGGCCGAGCGTTTTGCAGAAGATGCCGAAACTGCCGGATCAGGAAGCTGCCGGACGCAGGGATGATTCGGTAAGGGACGGCGCGGTGCAGGCAGGGGATATAAGAGCTGCGGAGGAGGGAAGAACTTTCGCGAACGGTCTTCCCGGTGAATTCATGACGCCGCGTCCGCCGGAAAAGGATGCGGTCCGTTTCGAGAACGGCGACCTGATCCTGAAGGGAAGCACGCATCCGCTTGCCAGCGTTCGGGCCAGAAATATTCTGGTGAGAAGGCAGAGCGCTTTCTGTTTCCGGGCGGAATCGGAATTTACCGTGCCGGAGCTTAAAGAAGGACAGGAAGCGGGAATTACCTGCTATTATGATGAAAATACGTGGGTGTGCTGTTATCTTTCGAGAGAGGGAGAAAACCTGATCGTGCAGGTAAAGGAGCATATCGGAAAAGAGGATGTTGTTCATCCGAAGAAGCTTTTATCCGAAGACTGCGTCGGCGGGCAATATGTGCTTGGCGTGGAGACGGAGTATTTGCACAGGCGATTCTATTGTGGTAAAGTAGAAGAAGAAAAAAGGATGCTGACAGAATTATCCAATGTATATTATCTTTGTGATGAGGGAATTTCCATGGGAAAACGCTTTACGGGGGCGATGATCGGTATATACGGCTATGCCGGGGAGGAGCCGCTTTATATTCCATTCCGGAAATTTGATTATCAGGAGATGCAGAATTAGAAATGAAGAATAAATCCAATCGGGAATTGTTATTGAACGGAAGCATTGTGAAGGCGATTCTGGCGCTGGCTGTGCCGGTTGTTATCAACAGCTTTTTGCAGACGATGTACAATCTGACGGATACTTATTGGCTGGGGAAGCTGGGGACGGAAGAATTAGCCGCCATTAATCTGGTAACGCCGGTGCAGAATATCATTATCAATTTCGGCTCCGGCATTACGGTGGCAGGTTCAGTTCTGATTTCCCAGTATCTGGGGGCAAAACGGGATGAGGATGCGAGAAGCATGGCCAACCAGATCTTCTCCTGTGCGTTGATTTTTTCGTTTGTCTGTGCTT
Source organism: uncultured Lachnospiraceae bacterium (assembly GCA_937910785.1). Taxonomy (GTDB): domain Bacteria; phylum Bacillota; class Clostridia; order Lachnospirales; family Lachnospiraceae; genus UBA3282. The sequence goes on from CALDLG010000143.1 coordinate 37,873, forward strand.
TCATCTGTGCGGTTACAACGCCGGGAATCGTGACGTGGCTTGGCGCGCAGGGGGCGACGTGGCAGTGCGGGAAAACATATCTGCAGCTGGTTATTCTCGATATGCCATTTCTTTATACCGTCAATATGTATACGGCAATCAATCAGGCTCAGGGCGATACGGTACGGCCAATGCTTTTGAACCTGACCGGCATTACGCTGAACCTGATTCTGGACCCGGTGCTGATGATTGTTTTTAAGCTTGGCGTGGCAGGAGCTGCGCTCGCCACTGTGGCAGCCAAAGCATTTCCGGCGGTCATTGCGTTTATTCTGCTGCAGAACCGTTCGAAGGATGTTTATCTGGATTTGCGCAGGCTGAAATTTGAGAAAGAGAAGCTGAAGAATATTCTGGTGATCGGCCTTCCGACTGCAATCGGCGGAAGCACGATGCAGTTTGGTTTTCTGCTGATGAGCAGGAATGTGCTGAAATACGGAACAGAGGCGATGGCGGCATATGGCATCGGCAATAAGATCAACAGTCTGATTACGCTGCCGACAAACAGTGTAGGCTCTGCGGTTGCAACGATTGTCGGACAGAATGTGGGGGCCCAAAAGTACGAAAGGGCTGAGAAAGGGTATAAGGTATCCATGTTTGGCAGCGTTGTTTTCCTGCTTGTGGGAGGGCTGATTCTGTCGAGAATGCCAATTTCGACGGCGATCGTCAGGATTTTCTCCGACGATGCGGAAGTGATCGGGATGGCGGCAGAGTTCCTGAGCATTATGGCATTCTGGTGCTTTGCCAATGGCGTATATAATTCCAGTATGGGACTGTTTCAGGGAAGCGGACATACGGAAGTGACGATGGTGATTGATGCCACGAGGCTGTGGGTATTCCGGTTTGCAACACTTTATATCGGAGAGGTATGTCTGCATCTTGGAGTCCGCAGTGTGTGGTATTCCGTCGTGGTCAGCAACGGGCTGTCGGCGCTGTTGCTCTACATCATCTACAGGACCGGATATTGGAAGAAAAAAAGAATCTGAAAAAGAGTGGAGGGTTGGAATGGAAACAGAAAACGATGTAAAGCAGTATTTTGAAACATACCGGTATGCGGAAGAATACGGAAGCGAAGAGGACGGATGGGCGCTTCTTGCGGCAAGACAGCTGTATGATGAGACAGGAGAAGAGCCGTATGCTTCTTTTATCCGCAAATACTTTGAGCTTTTTGTGACGCAGAACGGCGATATGGAAGATAAGTCTGCGGGGACAGATACCGCCGGAAAAATTCATGCGGGAAGATGCCTTTTTTTTCTGTATCAAAATACCGGAGAGGAAAAATATCGAAAGGCAATAGAAACGCTTATGAACTGTCTGCGTACATATTTTGAAAGCGCGGGCGGATGCGCGGCATCCGACGGACAGCCGGAGGATGCGGACATGGAAACGCTGTACAGGACAGCGCCGTTTTATATGGAATACGAAACGGTTTATGATAAAAAAGAAAAGTATCAGGATATTATAAAACGGTTTGAATGTGCACAGGAGATCTTTTCAAACGGGAAGAAGGACCGCTGCTGTATGAGCGCCGCACAGTATCTGGCGGCGCTTGTGGATACGATGGACTGCATGAGCATTGAGATTTATGAGCAGTACCGGAAACTTCAGGATATGTTTAAACTGGCGCTTGGAGATGTTTTGCGGTATCGGGACAGAGAAAGCGGTCTTTTTCCGCGAACATTCGGCCCGGAAGACCAGGGCGGCAGTGAGACGGATTTATGTGGGAGCGCGCTCATCGGGTATTGCATTTTAAAGGCCTGCCGTATGGGGATTGTACTGAGAGAAAAATATATTGATACGGGAATGGAAGTCGTGGAGAAACTTGTGGCGGATATGGAGGAACAGATAAAAAAAGGCGGCCGGATGCCGGAAACCCAGATTTTACTGATGGCTTACGGACAGTATCTGCACGTAAAAAACCGGTCGGAGGAATAAGCCGCATCAGAAAAACGACAGCCGGAGGAAAAGAGGAGCGTAAGGGAAAGGAAGGGTTACAGCAGTGGACAGAATTGAGAAGTATATCGAGGAATTGATGGAAAAGAGCACACCGGACAGGCCGATCTGGAACATTGAGAAGATTCTTCAGGGAGTCAAATCGAAATGGAATTATATCGACGGCTGTATGATTAAGGCAATTCTGGAAATGTATGCCATTACGAAAGACGATAAATATTTCAGATTTGCGGACGCTTTCATTGATTGTAAGGTAAGTGAAGACGGGACGATCGACGGTTATGATGTAAACGAACTGAATATCGACAATGTAAATGCCGGAAAAACGCTGTTTGAGCTGTATGATCTGACGGGAAAAGAGAAATACCGCAGAGCCATTGACCTTGTGTACAGTCAGATCGAAAAGATGCCTCGCACGAAGGAAGGAAATTTCTGGCACAAAAATATTTATCCGAATCAGGTCTGGCTGGATGGTCTGTACATGTGTCAGCCCTTTTACATGGAGTATGAAACGCGTTTTAACGGGAAGAAAAATTACGATGATATTTTCAATCAATTTGCGCAGGTCGTAAAAAATATGCGGGACAGTGAGACCGGACTTTATTATCACGCTTACGATTCTTCCAGAAAGATGTTCTGGTGCGATAAGGTGACCGGACTGAGCCAGAATTTCTGGCTGCGCGCGCTCGGCTGGTATGCGATGGCGCTGCTTGACACGCTGGATAAGACAGAGGTTTCCGATCATGAGGCGCACCGGGAGGCCTGCGATAATATGAAAAAAACATTCGTGGACCTTATGGATGCAATGCTGCGTTATCAGGATGAGAGCGGCATGTGGTATCAGGTTGTCAATGTGGGAGGCATGGAAAAGAATTATCTGGAGACAAGCGGCAGCGCGATTATGGCTTATGCGCTGTTAAAGGGCGTACGCCTCGGCTTTCTGCCTGAAAGTTATCGTGAAAAAGGAAAGAAGGCTTTTCAGGGGATCTGTGACAAATATCTTTCCACGGACGGGGAAGGAAATCTTCATCTGGACGGCATCTGTCTCGTAGCGGGGCTTGGAGGAAAAGAGATGCGCGCGGGTACCTTTGACTATTATATGTCGGAGCCTGTCGTAAAGGATGATGCGAAAGGAGTGGGACCGTTCCTGCTCGCTTATACGGAAATGCTGCGGTTACAATAAACCGCACTATTGTAAACGGGGATGGATTTTATTATAATAAATTTACAGCAAAAACGAAACGGAGGAACAAAAATGGGTGTATATGCAATTTCCGGCGCTTCCAGCGGAATCGGCGCCAGAACGAAGGAACTGTTATTACAGCGCGGCCATGAAGTCATCAATATCGATTTAAAAGACGGAGACATCTGCGTGAATCTGGCATCCGAAGAGGGGCGCAGGGAAGCGGTTGATGCGCTTCACAGAATGCATCCGGAAGGTCTGGACGGGGTGATCTGCAACGCCGGCGTATCCGGAGCCTGCGGGAATCTGCAGCTGATCGTCTCCCTGAATTATTTCGGTACGATTGCGCTTGCAAAGGGAGCTTATGACCTGCTTCATAAAAAGAAGGGAAGCTGTGTTGTGACGGCATCCAACACGATCTCCCAGGGGGCGGGGCGTATGGATATCGCGGATCTTCTGAACAATATCGGAGATGAAAAGAGAGTGTTAAGCCTTGTATCCCAGATGGATGCTTCCAATCTCAGCGTGGGAAACAGCCTTTATGTATCGACCAAATATGCGCTTGCGAGATGGGTGAGACGGGTGTCCTCTTCCTGGGCGGCAAACGGCGTGCGGATCAATGCGGTGGCTCCGGGCAATGTAAGCACAGCGATGACGGCCACCATGAGCACTTCGGCCAAAATGGCGCTGAACGCGCTTCCGATTCCGACCAAATACGGACAGGAATGTCTGATGGAGGCGGATGAGATCGCGGAGGTTATGATCTTTCTGGCATCCGATGCGGCGAGGGGCGTAAACGGCAACGTAATGTTTGTAGACGGCGGTACGGATGCGCTGTTAAACTCCGAAAAAGTATATTAGACGCCGCCTGTACGGCAGATTGAGAAGGATGGAGGGTTATGATGAAACCGATTGAAAAATATGTTCAGGCTATGGAAAAGAAAGATTTTGAGGGACTTGCGGAGCTTTTTGCGAAAGACGGCAAGATCTGCGATTATTGTACCAATACTTCGGCGCAGAAAGAATATCATATTTACGGAAAAGAAGCGATCAATATGTTTTTCCGGAATAAATTCGGTTTCCGTCAGTATTCGATTGCCGAAGCCGAGGTGGTAAACGATACACAGGCGGAGTTTATCGCAAATTTCGGCGGTTATAACGTAATGGCAATCGCAACCGTGCGGGAAGTGGATGAAAACGGACTGATTCAGAGTCTTACGGTAAGACCAAAATAGAGAACCTGACATTGTGCAGGAGCAGAAAGAAAATCAAAAAGGAGAACAACTGTTATGGCATATATCGATATTATGAAAGAAAAGGCGAAAAGCGATAAGAAGACCATTGTACTGCCGGAAACCACCGATAAGAGAACACTGATTGCGGCATCCCATATCATCAGGGAGGGAATCGCGGATATCATTATGATCGGGAACGAAGAGAAAATTTTGGACGGTGCGAACTGGCTGGAAGTAGAGCTAAACGGCGTTACCATCATTGATCCGGAGAAGACAGACAAGCTGGAAGGATATGTAAATCTGCTCTATGAAACAAGAAAAAATAAAGGAATGACTCCGGAAAAGGCAAGAGAGACACTGTTAAAGGATTATCTTACCTTCGGCGTTATGATGGTTAAGGCAAATGATGCGGACGGTATGGTAGCCGGAGCGAATCACGCTACGGCGGATACGCTGCGGCCGGCTCTTCAGATTCTCAAAACGGCGCCCGGCGTCAAGCTGGTATCCGGATTCTTCATTATGGATGTGCCGGACTGCGAGTTCGGAGAGGGAGGAACCTTCCTTTTTGCTGACTGCGGTCTGAATCAGGACCCGACGGCGGAAGAGCTGGCTTCGATCGCGGAATCCTCCGCAAGAAGCTTCAAGAGCCTTGTGGGTGCAAAACCTATCATCGCGATGCTTTCTCATTCCACGAAGGGAAGCGCAAAGCATCCGCTTGTTGATAAAATGGTGGAAGCGACAAGACTTGCGCATGAGATGTATCCGCACCTGTGCATCGACGGAGAATTACAGGCGGATGCGGCGCTGGTGCCTCATATCGCGAAATCCAAATCTCCGGGCAGTGAGGTTGCGGGTAAGGCAAATGTCCTGATCTTCCCGAATCTGGACTGCGGCAATATCGGTTATAAGCTGGTGCAGAGACTCGGCAGGGCGGAGGCGTACGGACCGATGCTTCAGGGAATTGCCAAGCCGGTTAATGATCTTTCCCGTGGATGCTCCTGGGAAGATATCGTCGGCGTTGTTGCGCTGACAGCAGTGCAGGCGCAGTTAAGTTAACAGTAAGTAAGCATAGCCCCCGGTTCGCGGGAGGCATATAATTTTCAGACTGAGAGAAAGGAATGGTCTTTACTATGAATATATTAGTTATCAACTGCGGAAGTTCTTCGCTGAAATTTCAGCTGATTGACGCGGTAACGGAAGAATTGATTGCAAAAGGGTTATGTGAGCGTATCGGTATCGAGGGTAGCCAGCTTGTATACCAGCCTACGGGAAAAGAAAAAATAACAACTGTTACGCCTATGGAAGATCATACACAGGCAATCCGTCTCGTTTTAAAATCTCTGACGGATGAGACCTCCGGTGTCGTAAAGGATCTGTCCGAAATCGGAGCGGTAGGCCACCGCATCGTACATGGCGGTGAAAAATTTGCTTCTTCCACATTGATTACGGAGGAAGTGGTACAGGCGATTACCGAATGCAATGATCTCGCCCCGCTGCATAACCCTGCGAATCTGATCGGTATCGCGGCATGCAAAGAGCTGATGCCGGAAACGCCGATGGTAGGCGTTTTTGATACGGCATTTCATCAGACGATGCCGAAGGAGGCTTATCTGTATGGCCTGCCTTATGAATATTATGAAAAATACAAAGTGAGAAGATATGGTTTTCATGGAACAAGTCATTCCTATGTGTCCAAAAGAGCGGCGGAAGTTCTGGGAGAAAACTACGGGGATCTGAAAATTATCGTATGCCATCTCGGTAACGGAGCCAGTGTATCGGCTGTGAAGAACGGACAGTGTATCGATACCTCTATGGGACTTACGCCCCTTGAAGGGCTGATTATGGGAACGCGCTCCGGCGATATTGATCCGGCAATTATTGAGTTTATTGCGCATAAGGAAGAAAAATCCATCGATGAGGTGATGGCCGTATTAAATAAAAAATCGGGCGTTCTCGGATTGTCAGGAAATCTCTCTTCGGATTTCCGTGATCTGCAGGCTTCTTATGAGAGAGGCGAGGATGCAGGTATCCGTACGATGGAAACCTTTGCTTATCGTGTGGCGAAATATATCGGCGCCTATACGGCGGCGATGAACGGGGTGGATGCAGTCTGCTTTACGGCGGGCCTCGGAGAGAACAGTCCTTTTATGCGTGATATGATCTGCAGCAGGCTCGGTTACCTTGGCATTGCACTGGATGAGGAACAGAATGCGAAGCGCGGAGAGGATCTGGTGATCTCAACGCCGGATTCCACGACGAAGGTACTGGTGATTCCGACGAATGAGGAGCTTGCGATTGCGCGTGAAACCTATGCGATTGTGAATGCATGAAAGGAAAAGAGAGCAGTATGAGGCTTGGTGCTTTGGAGGCCGGAGGCACAAAGATGGTGTGCGCTATCGGTAATGAAAAGGGAGAAATACTGGAGCAGATCTCAATTCCGACAGAGACGCCGGAGCTTACAGTTCCGAAGCTGATTTCTTTTTATCAGGATAAGGGAATTGAGGCGCTTGGCATCGGCTGTTTCGGGCCGATCGATTTAAATCGCGGCTCCAATACATATGGCTATATTACGACGACGCCCAAGCTGGCATGGCAGAATTATAACATAACAGGTGCTTTTGAAAAAGCACTCGGTATTCCGGTGGGTTTTGATACGGATGTCAATGCTTCGGTGCTGGGAGAATATACATGGGGAATCGGCCGGGGACTGAACAGCTGTATCTATATTACGATCGGAACAGGTATCGGAACGGGCATTATCGTGGACGGAAGGCTTGTGCACGGGATGCTCCATCCGGAGGGCGGGCATATTCTGCTGCATAAACTGCCGGGAGACGACTATCGGGGGTTTTGTCCCTTTCATGAAAATTGTTTTGAAGGACTGGCCGCCGGGCCTGCCATTGAGGGAAGATGGGGAAGGAAGGCCGGTGAGCTGTCGGAAGAAAGCCGGGTCTGGGAGCTGGAAGCAGAGTATATTGCACAGGCGCTTGTCAACTACACCTGCATCTTATCTTTGCAGCGCATAATTCTGGGCGGAGGCGTTATGCATCAGAAACAGCTCTTTCCGCTGATCAGAAGCCGGTTTCGGGAGCTTTTAAACGGTTATCTGAAAACAAAAGAGCTGGAGGATCTCGATTCTTTTATCGTGCCCCAGAGTCTTGACGACAAGCAGGGCATCATGGGCGCCTTGAAGCTTGGCCTGATGGCGCTTGAAAGAAACACATAAAAAGAATAGCGCCTGCATAAATTTTAAAAAAGGGATTTATGCAGGCGTTTCTATGACACAGGTATTTGCACACTTTTCTAATATCATAATCCCTGTTATTATATTTTATATCGTAGCCTACGGCATCTCCGTCAGGACAAATGTTTATGAGGAATTTATCAAAGGGGCGAAGGACGGATTTCATACCGTGATTCAGATTATGCCGACCCTGATCGGTTTGATGGTGGCGGTAGGCGTGCTGCGCGCTTCAGGATTCCTGGATTTTCTAGGGAATCTTTTTGCGGGAATTACGGAATGGTTAGGATTTTCTTCGGAGCTTGTTCCCCTGATTCTTGTGAAGATGTTTTCGTCTTCTGCCGCAACGGGACTTGTTCTGGATATTTTCAAGAATCATGGCCCCGATTCGCTGATCGGTATGACCACTTCTATTATGATGAGCTGTACGGAAACGGTTTTCTATACGATGTCCGTATACTATATGGCGGCGAAAGTAACAAAGACGAGGTATACGTTGGCGGGAGCGGTCATTTCGACAATAACAGGCGTTATAGCAAGTATCATTCTTGCAGGGCTGCTGGTGTGAGCTGTGAAGAGATATTTCCGAGAACGGACAGCGCCGGCGGCAGAGGGCATATTCCTTTGGAGGCACGCTTCCGCTCCGTGAAAGGCAGCAGCGGTACTAAGCTCAAAAGCGGCGGCGCCGCCTTTTCGCTAAGTGCCGGCGCCTTTCAAGGACCTCCGCCAGGAACTATGCCCTGTGCGCTTCGGCCCGGCTGACGGATGAATCCCCGGCATTCCGGCGCAATCTGCGCCCTGATTCTTGATAAATATGTCAGGATTGTGTATATTAGAATATAGTTGTTGAAATCGGATATAAAAAATCCGATTATCGGATATAAAACAATCCGATTATTAGATATAAAGCAACCTGATTATCAGATATAAGGCACCCCGATTATCAGAATATAAAGCAATCTGAACCCTATTATAACGAAAGAAGTCCGTTTTAACAAGCGAAAAGAGTTTACAAAAGTTAAGGAGCGAAGGTTTGGGAATGGATACCGGTCAGAAGGAAATGCGGAAACTTATGAAATTTATGGCATTTGCGGGCATTTTGCTTTTCGCGCTGCTGATGCTGCCGGTCCTTTCGCTTTCATTTGTGAACAGGGCATCAGGGGACGATTACGGATATGGCGCGCTGACGAGAGCAGCCTGGATGAGCTCTCATTCGCTGCCGGCGGTGATCGGAGCGGCATGTCAGACCGTTCGGAACTATTACGGCGGATGGCAGGGGACATGGTTCAGCGTATTCGCCTTTTCCCTGCAGCCGGAAGTGTTTCATGACGGCGCTTATGTGATTGTCGCGTTTCTGATGGTGTTTTTGTGGTGTGGGAGCACCTTTTACCTGTTCCGGCAGATTCTGTGCAGAGGGTTTAAGGTGGAACGGTGGAGTTGTCTGTTTATTACGGTATGCTTTCTGATCATCAGCATGGAGTTTGTGCCAAGCCCCAAGTCCTCCATCTTCTGGTACAACGGATGTGCGCACTATATGCTGCCCTTTACGATGGGGCAGATGGCGGCGGCATGGCTTCTTCGATACTGTGAGGAATACCGAAAAAGATATCTTTTCGGGATTATTGTGTTGATGACATTGCTCGGAGGCGCTAATTATCAGGCGGCGCTGTTTATTCTGATTATTGCATGCTACGTGATGCTTTCCGCATGGCTTTACAGGAAAGAGAGAAAGATTCTGCTTCTGGCGGTTCCCATTCTGATGGAGCTGGCGGGGCTCGTGATCAGCATGAAGGCGCCGGGGAATAAGATGCGGGCCGGCGAAGATTTTGGATTTTCCGTATTGGATGCGGTCAAAACGATCGCTCTTTCCTTCTTATATGGAATCAGGGATATTGGAACCTATTTTGGGGAAAGGCCGCTCATTTTTACGGGGCTGTTGTTTCTGTTTCTGGTATTTTTGCTGTTATGCTGTGCCTGCGGGGAAATTTACCGTCTGAAATATCCGGGATGGCTTGCGGCGATGCTGTTCTGTCTCTACAGCGCGATGCAGGCGCCGGCCATTTATGCGGGTGTGGAAGTTTCCAGAGGTGTGCTGAATACGAATTTTCAGGTATTTCTGCTTACCGTTTCGGGAATTTTGTTTATGACCGCACAGCGCCTTGCGGAAAGGCTGCGGAGTCGGTGGGGAGAAGCGGCCGGAAGGAAGGCATTCCGGGTCGTTATAGCGCCGGGACTTGTGATCTGTCTGCTGTCTGCGGTTTTATGGCGGAGCAGCATCCGGATCAGCACCTCATATGTTTCGCTTGTGTATATTACGAGCGGACAGGCTGCGGATTATAAAGAGCAGATGGAGCTGCAGACGAAGCTGATGGAGGAGGAGGGCGTACAGGATGTGGTTCTTCCTTTTATCAACGATGTACAGGGACCGTTGATGCATATGCCGGTCACCGGCGATAAGGCGGCCTGGACCAATACCGTAACACAAGAATTTTACGGAAAAAACAGCGTGACCGCCATAGAACGTCAGGAGTGGATGGAGCGGTACGCGGATAAAATAAACTGAGAAACAGGCGAATTTGTGCCCTTCGGCCCAAAGTTCGCAGGCTGAGAAAGGCATGGATGATTCGTATGAAGAAGATCAGGGATTTATATGAACAGCACAAAGAATTTATGATGGAAGTGATACATTTTGGCATGGTTGGAGTCATCAATACGGTGTTAGGATGGCTGATCATGTTCCTGCTTTATAATCTGGCTCATATGACTTACTGGGTTTCCAGTGCGATTTCCTACATTATCGGAAGTATTTTTTCCTATCATGCCAACAGCAAAGTAACATTTAAGGTGGAAAAGAAGGACAGGTGGCTTGTATGGCGGTTTGCGTTCAATATTGCGCTCTGTTATCTGATCGCCTTCGGTGTGGCAAAACCGCTTGTAAGAATTGTGCTGTCTTCCCAGCCGGCAGTGATCGTGGATAATGTGGCGATGGTGGTTGGAATGGGACTCTTTATCGTTATGAACTTCTTCGGACAGAAGATCCTTGTGTTCCGGAAGACCGGCCGGAAATAGCGGCATTATGCGGAAAGGTTTGGTAGACGGTTTGAAAAAACTGGAGAAACAGGCTTGGTTCCTGTGGCTGACAAAATACTGGTTCCTTTTCCCGATCGCAGGATTTCTGCTGCTGGAAGGGGCGGTATTTTTCGGATTCGGGGAAAAAAGCTATATTGCAGTACACGATAACATGGATTTGTTTCTGGCACAGTTCCAGATGTTAAAAAATACGGGGTCTTTTTGGAAGCATGGCGCAGAGGTGCCGATGCTCGGCGGAATCAGCCGGGACAATCTGCCTTCGGAGCTGTCGCTTTACAGCCTGCTGTATATGATCTTTCCGACTTATACGGCCTATGTGCTGGGGCTGTTATTGAAGGCAGCGATCGCGATCGTCTCCTTCCGGCTGCTGGCGAAAGAATTATATCCTGAGAAGTATATGATTTACCGCCCCGTGATTTATATGACGGGATTTGTTTACGGAATTTTAAGTGTATTTCCGGCTTTTGGATTTGCGTTTGCGTCGATGCCGCTTGCGGCTTATCTGTTGATTAGAATATACCGAAAACCGTCCAAAATACAATACCTGCTGTTATTTTTATATCCGCTCGTATCCTATTTTTCCTATATGGGTATTTTTCTTCTGGGCTATATGGTGATCGCGGCGATCTGGCTTTCCATAAAGGACCGAAAGCCGGCCTGGTCTCTGATAATCGGTCTGGTCGTGCTGGCGTCCGGCTATGTGGTATGTGAATACCGTCTGTTTGGTCAGATGCTGTTTGGAGAAGAGGAGACGATACGCTCCACGATGGTGAATGCCGATCTGACGGCCCAAGAAGTGCTGCGTGAGGTTTTTACCGTATGGAAGGACGGCATTTATCATGCGGATGGCGTGCATACGAAAGTAGTGCTGCCGGTCTGTATGGCATATTTTTTGATAAACAACATATGTTATATAATGAAAAAGCAGGTACGCCGGATTTTTCACGACCGTTTCAATTTTGTGATGCTTTTTCTTGTTTTTAACAGTATCGTTTATGGACTGTATGACTGCGGGCCGTTTCGGAGGCTGGTGGAAACGCTGCTGCCGCCAATTAAGGGCTTACAGTTCAACAGAACCGTATTTTTTAATCCGTTCCTGTGGTACTGCGCCCTGTTTCTGATTCTGATCAGACTATATGACATGGATGTCATACAGGTTTGGATGGCGAATGCTATTATATGTATTGCCGTTCTCGCGGTGATATTGTCGCCGGGGCGGTATAATGATTTGTATTACACCTGTTATTACAGAGCCTGGGAATATTTCCATGGGGCGGAAGTAGATGAGCTTGACTATGAACAGTTTTATGCGGTAGATTTATTGGAGAGGATCAAAGAAGATATTTCCTATCAGGGGGAGTGGTCGGTCGCTTATGGAATGCACCCGGCAGTTTTGGAATATAACGGAATTGCCACGCTGGATGGATATCTGGGTTTTTATTCACAGCGGTATAAGCAGGAATTTCGCAAAATCATCGCGCCTGCGCTTGCGCGGGTGGAGGAGACCCGAATATATTATGATGACTGGGGAGCGAGGGCTTATTTATATTCGGGAACGGATTTAAGCATTGTGAGGGCAACGAAATCGATTCAGGCGACGGACAGGAATATTTATATCGATGCGGAAAGCCTGAAAGCATTGGGCGGCGTGTATCTGTTTTCCAGAATAGAGCTTGCCAATGCGGAAGAAGCGGGGCTTGCGCCGATTGAAAGCTATACGGCAAAGGACGGGAGCTGCACAATCTATTTATACCGAGTCGAATGAGCGGGGAAGACGCCTGTGTCCGGCATGGCGGATAAAAATTTCCGCACCGCGGGACGGATTCACAGTTTGAGGAAGGAGCAGAGGAATGTCAATCAGAATACACAATTTTGCGGGAGTGATCGGATGGAATGCCAGAAAATACTTACCGCGTTTATCGAGCGAGAGCTATTTAAAGCTGCAGTTTCTGACAAGAAGGAAGCAGCAGAAAAAATATATTGAGTATTTTTATGGAGAGCTTCGGGAGAAAAAGGAGGCGCCGCACCCGGTCGTCGTTAATCTGGAAACGGTGAACCGCTGTAACAGTACCTGTGAGTTCTGTACGGCCAATATACATGCGGAGAAGCGGCCATATATGAAAATGCCGGATGAACTGTATTATTCCATTATCGACCAGCTGAAGGACTGGGGGTATAAGGGACATCTGACCCTGTATGGAAACAATGAGCCCTGGCTCGACAAGCGTATTGTGGAATTTCACAAATATGCAAGAGAGCAGCTGCCGGAAGCCTTTATCTTCATGTCAACGAACGGCCTGCTTCTGGACGTGGATAAGGTAAAATCGATCATTCCTTATGTGGATCAGCTGATTATCAATAATTATTGTCTGGACAGGAAGCTTCATTCGAATATTCAGGTGATCTATGAGTATGTAAAGGCACACCCCGAAGAATTCGAAGGCGTGGATATTCTGATCCAGATACGCTACCTGAAAGAAGTGCTGACAAATCGGGCAGGCAGTGCGCCGAATAAGCAGTCAACGGAAAAGGTAATCAAAGAAACCTGCCTGATGCCGTTTACGGATATGTGGATTATGCCAAACGGCAGGCTGGGAATTTGCTGCTGTGATAATTTCGAGAAGACGAATCTGGCCGATCTGCATGAAGTGTCGCTGCGGGACGGATGGAACAGTGAACCCTATCGGAAGCTGCGCGACGCGGTCAAGGAGGGACGGCAGAATTATCCGTTCTGTAAGAACTGCGATTTTATCGATGCCGGGCTTCGAATGGATGCGGCCGATGACGTGATGAAGCATCACGATAAGCTGCATGGCGCAAGACAGTCCGTATTTAAGAATAAAAAGGCCGGAAAATAAAAAGGGGATAAAGGGAATGAATGGAAGGGCAATCAATAAAATATTAATGGCCGGGATGCTGGCGGGAAGTCTGCTTTTGTTTACCGGATGCGGCGCACAGGCAGGAACGAAGGTGCAGTCGGAGGCAGAGCCGGGCGGAACACAGAGCGCGGAGAATACTGCATCGTCGGACCAGGAGCAGATGACGGATGGTTCCGCATCGTCGGACGGGGAGCAGGATTTGGCAGGTACGACAGACGGCGGGAGCGGCGGTCCGGGGGAAAAGCCGGAAGCAGAGGCGGCGGGGCAGCCGGGAGAAGCGCAGGAGCCGGAAGCTGATCCGCAGACAGGAGAAATGCAGGGAACAGATGCCGCGCAGGGAGATGCTTCTGCGGCTTTCCGCGACAAAGCGGAGGAGGAAGGCGTTCAGAGTGCGAAAAAACTGTCGATTCTGGGGGACAGTATTTCCACCTTTGACGGCTGGATTCCGGCGGGATATTCCTGCTTTTTTCCGATGAACGGAACGGTATCGGAGATCGGCCAGACATGGTGGAAGCAGCTTCTTGACAATACGGGGATGGAGCTGTGCGTTAATGGTTCCAGTTCCGGCTGTACCTGTACGGGGGACTCTCTCAGCATGGAGGATTATCAGTCAGGATGCAGCAATTTGAGAATTGGTGATCTGAGAAACAGCGATGGCGGATATCCGGATGTGATCGTGGTTTATATGGGAACAAATGACTTTCTGAGAGGGGTGCCTCTTGGAGATACGACGGTAC
>CALDLG010000144.1 GCA_937910785.1 uncultured Lachnospiraceae bacterium
TTGCTAAGTATTGAACAGAATATTAAGAAAATCTCATATTCCTGCGCAAGACAGCAGCGGGAATATTTTATGATTCTGAAAGCTCTTGGAATTTTTCATATTTTTAAAATTGCAGATTTTAAAATGAATTCAAATATTCAAAATTTTTAAAATATTTTGAATTTGAATAATAAGTGGTTGACTCGGAGGGGCGGGTTGTAGTAGAATGTATGGTGCACTATTGTGGTGTGGTATGCTTATTTGTAGTGTATTATTCGATAAATAGGCGCTAAATCATAAAGAACGGGGTGAAATTGTCGATGGAAAAGAACAGAATCCGCGCGACTGCTTCTGGAAAGAACACGCGTATGACTTATGCACGACAGAAAGAGGTTCTGGAGATGCCGAATCTGATCGAAGTTCAGAAGAACTCCTATCAGTGGTTTCTGCATGAAGGGCTGAAAGAAGTTTTTGACGATATTTCTCCGATTTCGGATTACAGTGGTCATCTGAGTCTGGAATTCGTAGATTTTGAGTTATGTGCTGAGGACGTCAAGTATTCTATTGAGAAGTGTAAAGAAAGAGACGCGACTTACGCGGCGCCTTTAAAAGTGAAGGTTCGTCTGATCAATAAAGAAAAAGATGAAATTACGGAACATGAAATTTTTATGGGCGATCTGCCTCTTATGACGGAGACAGGCACTTTTGTAATTAATGGAGCGGAGCGTGTTATTGTCAGCCAGTTAGTACGTTCTCCGGGCATCTATTACGCGATCAGCCATGACAAGATCGGTAAAAGATTATTTGCATCGACCGTTATCCCGAACCGCGGCGCATGGCTGGAATACGAAACAGATTCCAATGACGTATTTTATGTGCGCGTTGACAGAACCAGAAAGGTGCCGATCACTGTGCTGATCAGGGCTCTGGGTGTTGGGTCCAATGATGAGATCCGGGAATTGTTCGGTGAGGAACCCAAGATTGAAGCAAGCTTTTCCAAAGACGTTTCGGAGAACCATCAGGAAGGGCTTTTAGAGCTGTATAAAAAGATTCGTCCCGGCGAGCCGCTCAGCGTGGAAAGTGCGGAAAGCCTGATCAATGCGATGTTCTTCGACCCCAGAAGATATGATTTGGCGAAAGTCGGAAGATATAAATTCAATAAAAAGCTGATGTTCCGGAACAGAATCAGAAATCATGTTCTGGCAGAGGATGTTATCGATACTTCTACCGGCGAGCTGCTTGCAAAGGCGGGCGATACGGTAAGCGCAGAAATGGCGGATGCCATTCAGAACGCGGCAGTTCCTTATGTCTGGATTCAGACAGAGGAAAAGAATGTCAAGGTATTGTCTAACATGATGGTAGACATTACAAGTCATGTGGACTGCAATCCGAGAGAGCTCGGTATTACGGAGCTCGTTTATTATCCCGTATTGAAGCAGATTCTGGATGAATACGGCGATGATCCGGGACTTCTGGCAGAGACTATTCAGAAGAATGTACATGAACTGATTCCGAAGCATATTACGAAAGAAGATATACTTGCTTCCATTAATTATAATATTCATCTGGAATACGGGATCGGTAACGATGACGATATCGACCATCTGGGCAACAGGCGTATCAGGGCGGTCGGGGAGCTTCTCCAGAACCAGTACCGGATCGGTCTGTCCAGACTGGAAAGAGTAGTACGTGAAAGAATGACGACGCATGATGCGGAAGAAATTTCTCCGCAGGTGCTGATTAATATTAAACCTGTACAGGCTGCGGTAAAGGAATTTTTCGGTTCTTCCCAGCTGTCGCAGTTTATGGATCAGAACAACCCGCTCGGCGAGCTGACGCATAAAAGACGTCTGTCCGCACTGGGCCCGGGCGGTCTTTCAAGAGACCGTGCCGGATTTGAGGTTCGTGACGTTCACTATACCCATTACGGAAGAATGTGCCCGATTGAGACGCCTGAAGGTCCGAATATCGGTCTGATTAACTCTCTTGCATCCTATGCAAGAATCAATGAATACGGTTTCGTGGAAGCTCCGTATCGTAAGATCGACAAAAGCGATCCGGCCAATCCGCGCGTTACGGATGAGGTTGTATACATGACGGCCGATGAAGAGGATAATTATCATGTTGCGCAGGCATCCGCACCACTCGATGCGGACGGCTATTTTAAACGTAATAATGTGTCCGGCCGTTACAAAGAGGAGACGCAGGAATATCCGAAGGCCATGTTTGATTACATGGATGTATCTCCGAAAATGGTATTTTCCGTTGCGACAGCGCTCATTCCTTTCCTGCAGAACGACGATGCCAACCGTGCGCTGATGGGGTCCAACATGCAGCGTCAGGCAGTGCCACTTTTGTTTACGGAAGCGCCCGTTGTCGGAACCGGTATGGAACCGAAAGCAGCGGTCGATTCCGGAGTCTGCGTTCTGGCGAGAAAGGCGGGTACGGTCGATTATGTATCCTCCAATCTGATCAAAATGACGTATGATGACGGTGAAAAGGATGAATATCGTCTGTCGAAGTTCTCCAGAAGTAACCAGTCCAACTGCTATAATCAGAAGCCGATCGTATATAAGGGCGTTCATGTGGAGGCCGGAGAAGTGATCGCGGACGGTCCCTCGACGGAGGGCGGTGAGCTTGCGCTCGGCAAGAACCCGCTGATCGGATTTATGACGTGGGAAGGCTATAATTATGAGGATGCCGTACTGCTCAGTGAAAGACTTGTTCAGGAAGATGTATATACATCCGTTCATATCGAAGAATATGAGGCGGAAGCGCGTGACACGAAGCTGGGACCGGAAGAGATTACAAGAGATGTTCCGGGTGTCGGTGATGACGCGCTGAAAGATCTGGATGAAAGAGGCATCATCCGTATCGGTGCGGAAGTACGCGCCGGTGATATTCTTGTCGGAAAAGTAACGCCGAAGGGCGAAACGGAGCTGACGGCCGAGGAAAGGCTGCTGCGTGCAATCTTCGGTGAAAAAGCGAGAGAAGTGCGAGATACCTCTTTGAAGGTTCCGCATGGTGAATATGGAATTGTTGTCAACGCGAAGGTATTTACGAGAGAGAACGGAGATGAATTATCTCCCGGCGTCAACCAGGCAGTTCGTATTTATATCGCGCAGAAGAGGAAGATTTCTGTTGGTGATAAGATGGCCGGACGTCATGGTAACAAGGGTGTTGTTTCCCGCGTGCTTC
>CALDLG010000145.1 GCA_937910785.1 uncultured Lachnospiraceae bacterium
GGAGGCTTTTGCCTATCGGAGCAACTGCATTAAACGAAAATACGGTGCGGTCATTGTGAAAGACGATGCAGTGATTTCTACGGGATATAACGGTTCCCCGCGCGGGTTCGAAAACTGTTGTGATATCGGTTCGTGTCCGAGAATTCCCCGGAATATGCATCAGGGGGAAGGGTACGAGATCTGCCGGGCCATTCATGCGGAGGCCAATGCGCTGTTAAACTGTTCCAGAGAGCAGACGCTGGGAGCCGATCTGTATCTTACGGGCATTAATCCGGAGGATTGTTCGGTACACAAAGCGAAGCCCTGTCCTTTGTGCGCGAGGATGATCATTCAGGCGGGAATTCGGAATGTGATTCTGCGGGTAGGCGAGGGAGAAGAAAATTTCGAGGTGATTCCGGCCAGAGAGCTTGCGTGGTATAAGGAAACGGAGATACCTTCCACAGATTCCTGAAGCGCGGCATCTTATCTGTTGATAAAAAGCGGCAGATCTGCAATTCATAAGAGTTTTCCGTATATTCGGATGGTTATCCGGGCATAATAAAAATGCAACATTTTGTACAAAAATGTTGCATTTTTAGTTACACCTTATATATCGGCCTGATTTGCGGATACTTTATAGCCGGATAACATTTTTTTCCTTTTCTCAGAATTTTTTTATCAGTCTTCTTCAAAATCTTCTTTAATATATTTCTTAAAATTTTTTCAGGGCGTATTACAGTTCAATATGAAGATATACGCTGTCTTTCTCATCCTGTTCGATTCCCAGATACCGCTGCGTGACCTGATAGGAAGAGTGGTTGTAGAGATTCATCAGCATGGCAGGCTGTGTGCCCTGCTTCCATGCGTGGTAGCCGAAGGTCTTACGGAGCGAGTGGCAGCCGATGTGCTCATGAAGTCCGGTGTTTCCGGCGGCCTCCTTAACGATCCGGTATGCCTGATAGCGAGACAGCGCGGCGCCTTTTTTCTTACGGCTCTGAAACAGATAGTCGGTCTGTGCATGTGGCTGGCAGATCTCGGAATATTGTGACAGCGCCTGCTGTTCGCTTCTGTTGATCGCCACCATTCGTTCTTTTCCCGTCTTCTGTTCCGTGACACAGATATGCCTGCGGAATTCATTGTTTTTCTCATCATATACATCCTTCCATTTCAGCTGCAGAAGATCTCCGATTCTGAAAGCGGTGTTCAGTCCCATGACGATCATCGTGTAGTTGCGGGGATTGGGCTTTGTTACCACATAGTAGTTTTTGATCTGCTGTAATATCTGTTTGTTCTTAATTGGATAGGTGACACTCATTGGTTTTCTCCTTTACATTCGTTTGATTTGTTGATGACAAGTATACAACAGTTGATGATAATGCAACATTTTTGTACAAAAAGTTGCATCGCATGGAGGCACCCCGAAAAGAGGGGGAAAGCAGGGAGGTTTGAGTATGCTGAGGCTGACAGTGAGTCCGGAAGAATACCTGATGATCGGAGACGATATCAAGATCGTTTTTCTTGGCGGAAGTAAGAATCACACGCGCATTATGCTGGATATTCCGAAAGAAGTGAATGTTGTCCGCAGTAAGGTGATGGAAAACGGCGCGAAGAATTCGGAGGAGAAAGCGAAGCTTCCGCATTATCATGCGGTGCCTGATCTGCCGGAAAAATACCGGAAGAAAAGGGTGATGATAAACGATGCGGCCGCTGGAACAGCCGGCGGCAAAAGGACCGTATAGGGAGTCCTGAAACGGGTAATAATCCGAAGCTGTCCTGGGGGCTTCGGAATTATTATAAATATCAGTTTAAAAAGAACATGTCGTAAAAGGATTTGCGGCACAAACAACAAGGAGGTAATTATATGGTAGTACAACACAACATTACAGCGATGAACTCTAACAGAATGCTTGGTCTTACCACGAGCGCACAGGCAAAATCGACGGAGAGATTATCTTCCGGCTATAAGATCAATCGTGCGGCAGACGATGCGGCAGGTCTTGCGATTTCCGAGAAGATGAGACGTCAGGTGAGGGGTCTTACACAGGCATCCGCCAATGCGCAGGACGGTATTTCCACCGTACAGACGGCAGAAGGCGCGCTTGCAGAAGTTCAGGATATGCTGCAGAGAATGAATGAGCTGGCTGTTAAGGGCGAGAACGGCACGCTTACAACAACGGACCGGGCATCCATTCAGGCCGAGATCGGACAGCTGATGAGCGAAATCGACCGTGTTCAGAGTACAACGACTTTCAATGAGATGAATCTGTTGGACGGTTCCTTCATCAAAGGACTTCAGGTCGGCGCGGAAGCAGGTCAGCACATTAATATCAGCATCGCGAATATGAGCATGTTCGGTCTGGCAAACAATATCGACACCAAACTGTATACGAAGGTTACGTTCAGAAACCTGACGGCGGGTACTGTACAGGGCACCTTATCGACTTACAAGCTGGTAACCACGACGGGAAAAACGGATACAACAAAAAGCTCCACCGGAATTATCGGCAGCGCTTCCGATAAGGCGGTATCCACATGGACGAACATCAGTACAAAGGGTTATAATAGCAAAACCCTGGACAGCAAACTGGCGATAAAGATTATGAATACTTTCATGAGACTGGTTCCCGGTGCGGCTGACAGAGTTGCGACGGCACAGGATTTCAACTCCCTGAACGCATTCGTCAAGGGCGCGCTGTCCTTAGTATCCCAGCAGCGTTCCGACCTCGGTGCAATTCAGAACAGACTGGAGCATACAATCAATAACCTGAACAATATCGTTGAGAATACCACATCTGCGGAATCCGCTATCCGCGATACGGATGTCGCTACCGAAATGGTCAAATACTCGAACAACAGTATTTTGCAGCAGGCAGGCACGTCCATGCTCTCCCAGGCAAATCAGAGCAATCAGCTGGCGTTGTCACTGCTCGGATAAGGTTCCGAAAGAAGGTTATGTTGTTACCGGAAGCATCATGAAACAAAAAGACCGGGCTGCGGTGCAGCCCGGTCCTTTAAAATTGCGATGTATTCTTCGCTCCCATCAGCAGCGCGAAGAATTCCTCTTCCGGCATGGGCTTTGCATAATAGTAGCCCTGTACCTGATCACAGCCGATGCGCTTTAATAAATCGACCTGCTCCCTTGTTTCCACGCCCTCTGCGAGAAGTCCAAGCCCCAGCTTATCCGCCATGGAGACTACCTGCTCCAGAATCAGCCGGCCTTTGTCCGATACCATCATATTTTCTATGAATTTCCGGTCCAGCTTGATGACATCGAAAGGCGTTTCCAGAAGGATATTCAGGGAAGAGTAACCGCTTCCGAAATCATCCATTAACAGGGTGAAGCCTTCTTTTTTCAGTTCGAAGGCTTTTTGGCTTACCTGTTTGCTGTCGGCCGTCTCGGTGATCTCCAGTTCCAGAAGATTTCCGGGAATATGGTTTTCCTCAATCAGATCGGAAAGCACCCGGATACATTCGCTGCCGCGCAGGTGAATACGGGAGACATTGACGGAAACAGGACAGGAACGAAGGCCGGCATCCGCACATTTCTTAATAAAATGACAGGCTTTTTCCCAGATGTAATAATCCACCTTTTGAATAAAACCGTTTTCCTCGATGATCGGAATAAACTGATCGGGATAGATCATACCGCGCTTTGGGTGCTTCCATCTGACCAGGGCCTCCGCGCCGATAATCTCGTTTCTGGAAATGCTGTATTTGGGTTGGAGATACATCATGAACTGGTTTTCCAATATGGCGGTCTCCATATTTTCCTCAATAAATTTCCGGTTATACAGCCTTTGTTTGAACTGCTCTTTATAAAAAAGGATATGGGTCAGAATATTATTTTTGGAAGCTCTTCTTGCCATCGCGGCCCGGTCCTCCATCTGCCGCATTTCGTCATTCCGGTCTTCGACGGTATATACGCCGAACGTGATATGAAGCTTTACGTCCTTAAAGCATTTGATTTTTTCATCGATTTGGTGGATGAATGTCAAAAGGCTGTCATCGTCATCGTATTCGGTTACGATCATAAAAACATCACTGCGCAGGTTGATGAAATATTGTTCGGGACCGCACAGCTTTGCCAATGATCTTCTGATAAAATCCAGAATCTCGTCACCGAACCGTTCCCCGTACAGATCGTTGATAATTTTAAATTTGGAGATATCGAACTGGATAAAAGCGATGTCCTTTGGGGAGGAATGCAGAAGCTGATTGACATTTCTCCGAAATCGCTTCAAACTGGCGAGTCCTTTTAAAATGCTTTGCATTTCATCGGTTTCGGGAAGATCTTCCGGGGAAATTGCGCTTTGGGTCTTATCCCTGAGAATGTCCGAGAGCATTTCTTCCAGAATGTCTATGCTGGTGTTCAGCGCGTGCGGGCATTTTTGGAGAATCAGGCCTTCTTTGCGAATGGCAGCCATATCCGCCGGTTTGGAAATATCCTTGCCGAGAATATCCCGGCAGTTGACGGCTCCGCTCATCTTCTCCGTAAAAAGGCGTATAAATTCGTCGGTTTTCTGATTGCCGTAAACCTCCAGTTCACGGTCCTGAGAATCGTAGAAACCAAGAGCCATTCCGAGAATCAGTAAAGAGGCGGTAATACAGCCGCAGGTCCCGCCCTGGCGCATGCCGCCGCCAAAGCAGGTGCTGATTTTGAATGCGGTTTTCAGGTCCAGACCGAAATCCTCCGCGAAGGCGCCAAATAGCGCCTGAGAACAGTGATACTGCTGGTTTAGAAGCTGTACGGCCTTTTCTTTATGCGTCATGATATCCCTCCGTTGTATGCGAGAATAAGTTGTATGGCCATTTTAACACAGAAAGCGGAGATTGGGAAGAAAAAGGCACAGCGTGCCTGCCGGAACAAGGCAGAACTGTATCGGATCAAACGGTTTTGTCGGCTCGAAGTGTAATAAAATTGATAAGTTGACAAGACGGATCAAGATGGATGACGTTCTGATAAAGCACAGCGGCGGGACGGAAAGCCGGGGGCCCGGAGATTCCGGTCCGGGAGCCGGCAGTCCTGTTCACTGAGGGTAGACAAAGCTCCATAAAAAAGGTATACTAAATGCAGATTTGAAACAGAATCCATGGGGATAGGAGAGGTATGCGGTATGGAGTACAAAGCGGTTCCTTTTGAACAAAGAATCAGGGAAAATATTAAAAATTATACGATGGATAATCTGTATCCGGTGGACGCTTTAAGGGAACATTTAAAAGCGCTTGCGGCACTGACGGGAGTAGAGCTTCTGCTGACGGATCGTCATGGGGAAAAGATCGTCTCCATCGGAAATTTTGCAGGATTTCTGCCGGATGTGGTGGGAGCGCCGGGGAAAAAGATACGGGTATGCAACAGGACGATCGCCCATCTTTATGTGAAAACGGACGGCGTGGAACCGGGCAGGGAACAGGCTGTGGAAGATACGCTCAACGCGGAAGTGGAGATGTTCTCCTGTCTCGGCGAAGAGGCATACAGACATCGGGAATATGCGATTTATATGGATGAACTGGAGGAACGGCTGGGAGAAAAGCATATTCAGACGGTGAACGGCGAGACGAAAGATGCGCTGACCGGCGTCAGTCATAAATTTCATTTTGAGGAACGCATGCGCGCAATGGATGCGGCGGAAGTTGTTCCGGTGGCGGTGATCAATGCCAACATCAATGACTGGAAATATGTAAACGATCATTTCGGCGACGATGAAAGCGACCGCCTGATCAAAACGATTGCCGGCATTCTGCAGAAAGAAGCGAAAGCGGATTACGAGATCGGCCGCGTGGACGGGGATGTGTTCATCGTGCTGATTCCGATGGCAGGAGACGGTGAGGCGGAGGATTACTGCCGCAGGGTACAGGCGGACTGTCTTGCCTTCGAAGACGAAAAGCTGGCGCCTTCCGTGGCATGCGGCATTGTCTATAAGACGAATGTGGAGGAGAAAATCGCGGATAAGCTGCCGGATGCGGAATATGAAATGTTCGATAATAAATTTGAGATCAAGAATGCGCCCGGTTACAGGGAGCGGCTGGAAAAAAGAGGACGGTAAAAAGGATGCCGGGCCGGTGGGCCAGGCATCTTTTTTCGGTATGATGACAGGAAATCATGACGGTATAAAGCATCTTTTGGTCCAAAACGGGCAATTCTAAAAAAAGTATTAAATCCCGTTTTTTGGGAGATGATAAGAAAACGAGAGGAAAATTAAGAAAACAGGAGATAATTGCATTGAAATGATAGAAATACGAATTTGTATGCATTTGCAAAGTGCCATGGATAAAACTAATATATGCTTAACGATTAGCACTCGACATGATTGAGTGCTAACAGAAAAACAAAAGGGTGGCGGCCGAATAACAAAGAAAGGAAAAGCGGCTGCCGTAGAAAAGGAACATTATATTAAGGAGGCAGAAATATGAAATTAGTACCACTTGGTGACAGAGTTGTATTGAAACAGTTAGTAGCCGAGGAGACGACCAAATCTGGCATCGTTCTTCCCGGACAGAGCAAAGAGAAACCGCAGCAGGCGGAGGTTGTTGCAGTAGGACCGGGCGGCATGGTAGACGGCAAGGAAGTGAAGATGGAAGTGAAGGTCGGAGATCAGGTTATCTATTCCAAGTATTCCGGAACGGAAGTAAAGATCGAAGAGGAAGAGTACATTATCGTAAAGCAGAACGATATTCTGGCAGTCTGCGAAGGGTGAGAAAAGCTTCTGAGGGCTGAATCCATTCAGCCGGGTTGTCGGAAGGCATTTCGCCGGATCGTTTCACGATATGGCGTATCAACAGAAAAATTAAATCAGGAGGAAGATTCATCATGGCAAAGGAAATCAAATATGGAGCAGAAGCAAGAGCCGCTTTGGAGGCCGGCGTTAATAAACTGACAGATACGGTAAGGGTAACCCTCGGACCGAAAGGACGCAACGTTGTTCTGGATAAGTCCTATGGCGCGCCGCTGATCACAAACGACGGCGTTACGATCGCGAAAGAGATTGAACTGGAAGATGCATTTGAGAACATGGGCGCGCAGCTCGTAAAGGAAGTGGCGACAAAGACCAACGATGTAGCGGGTGACGGTACGACAACGGCAACCGTTCTGGCACAGGCGATGGTTAATGCGGGTATGAAGAACCTGGCAGCGGGCGCAAATCCGATTATTTTGAGAAAAGGTATGAAGAAAGCAACGGATGTTGCGGTAGATGCGATCGCGAAGATGAGCTCGAAAGTAAACGGCAAGGAGCATATTGCAAGAGTGGCGGCTATTTCCGCAGGCGATGAGGAAGTAGGCCAGCTTGTGGCAGATGCTATGGAGAAGGTATCCGGTGACGGCGTTATCACGATTGAAGAAAGTAAGACCATGCTGACGGAGCTGGATCTGGTAGAAGGTATGCAGTTTGACAGAGGATATATCTCCGCATACATGGCAACCGATATGGACAAAATGGAAGCGACGCTGGAGAATCCCTATATTCTGATTACGGATAAGAAAATCTCCAACATTCAGGAAATTCTTCCGATTCTGGAGCAGATCGTACAGTCCGGCGCGAAACTGCTGATCATCGCAGAAGATGTGGAGGGCGAAGCGCTGACAACGCTGATCGTTAACAAGCTGCGCGGCACTTTCAATGTAGTGGCTGTAAAAGCACCCGGTTATGGCGACAGAAGAAAGGCCATGTTAGAGGATATCGCGATTCTGACAGGCGGTCAGGTGATCAGCTCTGAACTCGGTCTGGAATTAAAGGACGCGACGATGGATCAGCTCGGACGTGCGAAATCCGTGAAGGTTCAGAAAGAGAATACCGTAATCGTTGACGGTGAAGGCGACAAGGCGGCGATCGAGGCGAGAATCGGTCAGATCAGAAAACAGATTGAAGAAACAACTTCAGATTTCGATAAAGAAAAATTGCAGGAGCGTCTTGCCAAGCTGGCAGGCGGCGTAGCGGTTATCCGTGTCGGTGCTGCAACGGAAACGGAGATGAAGGAAGCGAAGCTGCGTCTGGAGGATGCCCTTGCAGCAACAAGAGCGGCGGTGGAAGAAGGCATTATCGCGGGCGGCGGTTCCGCATATATCCACGCTTCCAAGGAAGTTTCCAAGCTGGCTGAGACACTGGAAGGCGATGAGAAGACAGGTGCGCAGATCGTATTGAAGGCACTGGAATCTCCGCTGTATCATATCGTAGCCAATGCAGGACTGGAGGGCTCCGTGATCATCAGCAAGGTGAGAGAGTCCAATGTCGGAATCGGTTTCGATGCGTTGAAGGAAGAATATGTTGATATGGTAGAAGCTGGTATTCTGGATCCTGCCAAGGTTTCCAGAAGCGCATTGCAGAACGCAACAAGCGTGGCATCCACGCTGCTGACGACGGAGTCGGTAGTTGCGAATATCAAGGAAGCAGAGCCCGCAATGCCGGCAGGCGGCGCAGGAATGGGCGGGATGATGTAAATTCCGCAAAGCAAAATGTACGCGATGCCATCTGTGGTTCGCGATACAAGGTGGAATGGATTGTGCCGGCAGGGCCGGCATTCGGAAAAGAGGGGCACGGGGAACAGATCCTGTGTCCCTTATTTCTTTCGGAGGCTGTGATCGATTCGATTGTAGAGAAAACTGATGAAGAAGCACAGAAGGCCGCAGACGAAGAAGCTGACGGCATTTTCGAGGGCGCTGTCGTACCGGATGTCGAACATAATTAATTTAATGACACTGATCATGGAGAGAACCAGTCCATAGAGACGGAAGGTAACCGTATCTTTGTAAAAACCGACGATGATGCTCAGGATGGCAAACACCAGAAGACTGATGCTGATCAGGTAGCTGACCGTTTCATAAGAGTCCAGGATGCAGACCATCAGAATTGTGTATTTCAGTGCGACATAATAACCTGCGCGGGCATCCTTGAGAAGAAGCCTTCGCGAGTTGACTATAAACAGCAATACCGTGATCAGGATCAGCGGAAGCTGCCAGACAGAGCTGTATAAAAAGAGACAGCCCGTAAGCATCAGCAGACCGTTGATGAGATAAGTCATGATCTCAATGGGCTTTTCACTGCCAAGATACCGAAATTTGGACAGAACCAGATGAAGGGCGGCGATGACGAAAAAGGCAATCAATTCGGCCTTTGTGCGGCCAAAGGAGATATCGTTATTTCGAAAGAAGTCATAGCAGCAGTCGTATACGAGAATTGTCATCGCAAGCGTCAGCGTCAGATAGCCGGCCAGCCGGAAGGGCAGATCATCCGTTTTGAAGCCGAAATAGCAGAAGATGGCGTAGGTTATCAGAATCATCAGCAGATGTTCCGGGCCGTCGGCCAAGGGAAGGAAAACAAAGATATAAGCGATGCCCGCATACAGGTAGGTTTTTTCTTTCCGGAAACCGCCGTAAAGAAGGCAGGGAATGGCCGTAAGGAAGGCATAGAGATGGCGGCTTATGAAGCCGGACTGCCAGCAGGCTGTCCAGATAAACAGAAAACAGAAGAGTTCCGAAAGAATTCGGTATCCGGCATTTTTTTTCGTAATATAAAACAGCAGAAGGAGGGACAGGGCGTATACGAGCGCGGGAAAAACATCTTCCGGCCAGTCCGTCAGCCGGTTAAGCAGGCAGAAGAAAAGGCAGGAGGAGGCTGTTGTCAGAATCTGGAAAGCAATGCCGGATTCGTATTTTTCCCGGTAAATCAGGAAATATTCCATAAAGAGGAACAGGAGAAGCAGAATGACCGCAATGGTCCGGGGCGCCGCTGATTCCGGAGCGGAAACCAGTTTCAGGCAAAATATTCCGATCGTCAGTACGGATACGTTCAAAAGTCTGAAAATATGATTGGTCATATTCTGATGCAGGAGCGGCAGAATGACATTTGAGAAAACAACGGCGGATATGAAATAGAAAATGACCAGTACGAGAAATTTTTCCGCATCGGCCTCGGAAACGCACAGAGCGGTTCCGAGGATTGTCGCAATCAGAATGCCGAGCTGTCCGATCATATGGAAAACAAGGCTTTTTAGCCGGGATAAATATCTGACAAAAACGGCCCATACGAGAATGAATGCATATAATAGAATATCTCCAAAGACTTTGAAGTACAGATTGCTTAACAGGAGCGTTATGTAGAGCGAGCCCGCGCCGCAGCCGATGACCGCAAGGTGGAATTTATTCGAGGGATTCTTTTTTGACAGCAGAAGACCGGCCAGAAGAAGCCCGAAGCTGAGAACATACAGTCCTGCCAGTTTTATCGAATCGGTCAGATAGGGCAGCATGAGCGTGGCAAAAATAATCAGGCTGATGAAAATCAGTACGGAAGCGAAAATGCCCATAAAGCTTTTGCCGAAAATCCGTTCGTAATCCTTACGGGGAGGTTCGGTGTGAAAAGATAATGCCGTCTGTGGTTCCTGTGTCTGTGAAGACTGAGCCGTCGTCTGCGGTTCCTGTGCCTGCGCCGACTGAGCCGTCGTCTGCGGTTTCCGGGCCGGCTCGGCCCCAAAGGCTGCCTGCGGGCGCCCACCCTGTGTCTGCGCAAACTGCGTTGATGCCTGTGCCGCCTGTCTGTTTTTCAGCAGGCGGAACTGTTGATTCATATAGGTTAACTCGGTTTCCAGATAAAAGATTTTTTCCTGACAGAGCGCTCTGTCTTCCGGTGGCTGTTCCTGATGGGAAAGCTGATAAATCAGATCGTTCAGTTTCCTGCGGGTATGCAGTAATTCATTTTCGAAGTTCATAAGATCGATTTCCTGTTGCGTCATCATATGAGTCCCCTTCCGGATTCTGAGAGTGCATTTTTCTTAAAATGGTATCATCTCGCGCTCCCGGCGTCAAGAAAATTGACAGTCTGCGGGGGGTTGTTTACCGATTTTTTGACACTATTTATATTGACTAAGCAGGGCGGTTCATGTATTCTAAAAATATCTACCCCTAAAACAGGTGAAATGTAAAGCGAAGCGACTGGTGATTATATGGCGACAGAAGAAAAGAAAGAAGTTGTTTTTGACGATGGAAGAATTGAATCGATAGAGGAATTTCAGAGTCCTGAGGCATTGTATCAGGAGCTGATTGCCCGTGTGCGCAAATATCACCCTTCGGATGATATTTCTTTGATTGAGAAGGCTTATGCGGTGGCATATGAGGCGCATAAGGATCAGGTCCGCAAATCCGGAGAACCCTATATTATTCATCCGCTGTGCGTGGCGATCATTCTGGCGGATCTGGAACTGGATAAGGAAACAATCGTCGCGGGACTTCTGCATGACGTGGTGGAGGATACGCCGATTACGGATGAGGAAATCGCGGAAAAATTCGGCGAGGACGTGGCGCTTATCGTGGACGGCGTCACGAAGCTTGATAAACTGAGCTTTCATGGGGACCCCGGCAACGATAAGGATGCGGAGAAGCTGGAAAGACAGGCGGAGAATCTGCGGAAGATGTTTTTGGCTATGGCGAAGGATATCCGCGTTATTTTAATCAAGCTGGCCGACAGACTGCACAACATGCGCACCTTACAGTATCGGAAGGTCGAGAAGCAGCAGGAGGTCGCGAGGGAAACACTGGATATCTATTCACCGATCGCGCAGCGGCTCGGTATTTCCAAGATTAAGGTGGAACTGGATGATCTGTCCCTGAAATATCTGGAACCGGAGGCCTATTATGATCTGGTGGATACGATCGCAGTGCGTAAGAGTGTCCGGGAAAAATATATTCAGACCATTGTGGATGAGGTAGGAGAGCACATCGCGCGCGCCGGCATCAAAGCACAGATTGACGGCCGCATCAAACATTTTTTCAGCATTTATAAGAAGATGAAAAACCAGAATAAGACGATCGATCAGATTTATGATCTGTTTGCGGTGCGCATTATCGTGGATACGGTCATGGACTGCTATGCGGCGCTCGGTGTGATTCACGAGATGTATAAGCCGATTCCGGGCCGTTTTAAGGATTATATTGCGGTGCCGAAGGCGAATATGTATCAGTCCCTTCATACGACGCTGATCGGCTCTTCGGGGCAACCCTTTGAAATCCAGATCCGTACTTATGAGATGCATAAGGCGGCCGAATACGGAATCGCCGCGCACTGGAAATATAAAGAAGCCTCCGACGGCAAGAAAGTGGAAGCCCAGGAGGAAGAAAAGCTTGTCTGGCTGCGGCAGATACTGGAATGGCAGCAGACGGCGGAGGACAATAAAGAGTTCATGAAGCTGTTAAAAAGCGATTTGAACCTTTTTTCCGATCATGTATACTGCTTTACGCCGACGGGAGATGTGAAAAATCTGCCGGCGGGCTCTACACCCATCGATTTTGCTTACAGTATTCACAGTGCGGTCGGCAATAAGATGATCGGGGCCAGAGTCAACGGGAAGCTCGTGACCATCGACTATGAGATCAAAAACGGCGACAGAATCGAAATTATGACGTCCCAGAATTCCAAGGGGCCGAGCCGGGACTGGCTGAATCTGGTCAGGAGCACGCAGGCAAAAAATAAGATCAATCAGTGGTTTAAACAGGAATTAAAAGAAGATAATATTGTAAAGGGAAGAGAGCTGCTATTCAGTTACTGTAAGGCCAGATCCATCAATACGCAGGATATCCTGATTCCTCAGTATGAGGAAGCGATCATGAAAAAATATGGTTTCCGCGACTGGGATTCCGTACTGGCTGCGGTCGGACACGGCGGCCTGAAGGAAGGCCAGATCATCAACCGGATGCAGGAGCTGTATGATCATGATCATAAAAAAGAGCTGTCCGATGAGGAAGTGCTGGCCGAAGTAAAGGAAAACGCGCAGCATGGCAGAATGCAGCCGAGAAAAGGAACGAGCAGCATCGTCGTAAAGGGTATTCACGATGTGGCGGTACGGTTTTCCAAGTGCTGCAGTCCCGTGCCGGGGGATGAGATCGTCGGTTTTGTCACGAGGGGACGGGGTGTTTCCATTCACCGGACGGATTGCGTCAATATCCTGAATCTGCCGGAAATCGAATGCGTCAGATTAATCGATGCGGAATGGCAGCGGGAGGCGGCGGACAATGGAGACGAGAAATACCTGGCCGAGATCTGCATTTATGCCAATAACCGGAATGGTCTGCTTGCGGATGTTTCCAGAGCATTAACGGAGAAGAATATCGATATTCTGGCGCTTAACACGCGGATCAATAAGCAGGGGACGGCTACGATTACGGTCAGTTTCGAGATCGGCAGCAGAGAGGAGCTGAACCGGATTATCGATAAGATCAGAACGATTGAGAGCGTCATCGACATTGAGAGAACGACGGGATGAAAGGAAGAAAAGAAGCATGGCAGATTTAAAGGTTGGCAGACTGATGCTTGGCATCTGTCAGACAAATTGTTATTTCGTCTATCGGGAGGGAGAAAAGGATGTTATCTTTTTCGATCCGGCGGACAAGGGAGAGTATATTTATGAGGCTTTGCAGGAAAAGGGTTTTCGGGTGGCAGGTATTCTGCTGACGCACGGACACTTCGATCATATCTGGGGAACGAATAAGCTGCGGGAGCTGTCGGGCGCGCCGATTTACGCTTATGAGGCGGAGAAGGCGCTGTGCGAGGATGCCGTTACCAATGTCTCCGAGCAGGTAGGGCGGGCTTATACGGTTATTCCCGACAGATATTTAAAGGATAACGAGGAAATCACGATCGCGGGGATGACCTGTAAATTGTTGGCGACGCCAGGACATAC
Source organism: uncultured Lachnospiraceae bacterium (assembly GCA_937910785.1). Taxonomy (GTDB): domain Bacteria; phylum Bacillota; class Clostridia; order Lachnospirales; family Lachnospiraceae; genus UBA3282. Next base: position 13,642 of record CALDLG010000145.1, read on the forward strand.
GGTCGGAAGCTGTTGTTACTATTTCGAAGAAGACGGCATTCTGATAAGCGGCGATACGCTGTTTCAGGATTCGGTCGGCAGGACGGATCTGGCGACGGGCAGCATGGGCGCGCTTGTTCGTTCCGTAAAGGAGCGGTTGTTTGTCCTGCCGGATAAGGTAAGAGTGTATCCGGGACATGGAGAGATGACGGATATCGGCCATGAAAGGAAGTACAATCCGTTTCTGGCGTGAAGAAGAACTGGATGGATTTATTGAAAATGCGGTTGGGAGAAGCGGTTCTTTCAGCCGCGAATTTGTGTGAACGGAGGAGGGCATGGCCGGAATGATGGCGGAACAGATATCTTCGCTTGCGCGGGAGGTGATTCGACTGGCGCATGACGGTATTTTGATTAACATGCGTTTTCTGGATGTGGCGCTTGACAGGCTGAAGCTGGAGGAACGGGAACAGATGGGTGTCTTTGCCTTTGACGGAAGCATGCTTTTTTATGATCCGGCGCTTCTGCTTGCCCGATACCGGAAGGAACCCCATTTCATGGTCAGGCTTTATCTGCACGTGCTTCTGCATTGCATTTTTTATCATAGTTACCGGACGGATAAGCTGGAGCGTGAGCTGTGGGATCTGGCAACCGATATTGCGGTGGAAAATACTGTTCTGGAAATGAATCTGCATCTGGCCGCCCTGCCTTCGGATGCGGTTTTAAGGAACCGGATGGATATTCTGCAAAAACAGGCGGGCGGTCTTACCGCGGAGCGGCTTTACAGACATTTCCGGATAGAACCTCCCTCCTCCAAAGCGTTGAAGGAATGGCGGGAATTCTGTTATTATGACGAGCATCTGTACTGGGACAGAAAAGAGGAACTGACGCTTTCACAGGAGGAATGGCGCAAGGTCAGCGAACGGGTGAAGGCGGATTTAAAATCTTTTTCCAGAGATAAAAATACGGCCCGGAGCATGGAAGAGAATCTGAAAGAGGCCACCAGGGAAAAATATGATTACAGCGACTTCCTGCGTCGGTTTATGACGATGGGGGAGACGATACAGCTTAACGATGATGAGTTCGATTATATTTATTATACCTATGGGCTGTCACACTACGGAAACATGCCGCTTGTGGAGCCGCTTGAGTATAAGGATGCCAATAAGATCAGGGACTTTGTGATCGCCATCGATACGTCGGCCTCCTGCCGGGGCAGCGTGGTACGGTCTTTTTTGAATAAAACCTGTCAGATCATGCGGCAGAAAGAGAATTTTTTTCAAAAGATCAATGTGCATATCATTCAGTGCGATAACGAGGTGCAGAGCGATACGAAAATAACCTGCGGGGAAGAGTTCGATCTGTTCATGCAGAGCGGGAAGCTGCGGGGCTTTGGTTCTACGGATTTCCGGCCGGTTTTTCAATATGTGGAAGCACTGCAGGAAAAGGGAGAGTTTGCGGACCTGAAAGGGCTGCTTTATTTTACGGACGGTTACGGGATCTATCCGGAGCGGATGCCGGCATACGATACCGCATTTGTCTTTCTGAGGGAAGACGGAGAGGCGCCTGAGGTGCCGCCCTGGGCGATCCGGATTGTGCTGGATGAGGAGCAGATTGAAAACGGTCCGGAAGAGGCGGGCGGGAGGGAAGAAACGGGTTGAAAAACCGCAGACAGAGAGAAAGGCATGGAGGGCGGAATGTTAAACATTAAACAGGCCAAGGAATATATCAAGGATTCCGTAAAGCTTTATTTAAAAAAGGATGAGGACGGGGAGTACCGGATTCCGGTAGTGCGGCAGCGGCCGATCTTTCTTCTGGGCGCGCCGGGCATCGGAAAAACGGCCGTGATGGAGCAGATCGCACAGGAGCTTGGCATCGCGCTCGTTTCCTATTCCATGACACACCATACAAGACAGTCGGCGCTTGGGCTCCCCTTTATCGCCCATAAGGAATACGACGGGCTTTCCTATGACGTGTCGGAATATACGATGAGCGAGATCATAGCCTCGGTATATGACGTGATGAAGGAAAGCGGCATTCGGGAAGGAATTCTTTTTCTGGACGAGATCAACTGTGTGTCGGAAACGCTTGCGCCTTCCATGCTGCAGTTTCTGCAGTATAAGGTGTTCGGCCGCCACAGGGTGCCGGATGGCTGGGTCATCGTTACCGCGGGAAATCCGCCCGAATACAATAAGTCGGTGCGGGAGTTCGACGTGGTTACGCTGGACCGAATGAAAATTCTGGAAGTGGAAGCGGATTATGGTGTCTGGAAGGAATATGCGAGGGACAGAAATCTGCATACGGCCATTCTGAATTATCTGGATCTGAAAAAAGAAGATTTCTATCAGGTCGAAACGACCGTCCGGGGCAAAAACTATATTACGGCAAGAGGCTGGGAAGATCTGTCCGAAATGATCCTGCTCAGCGAAGAGGAGGGCATGAAGGTGGAAGAAACGCTGGTGGAGCAGTATCTGCGAAACCCGCGGGTTGTGAAGGAATTCACCGCTTATTATGACCTGTATCAGAAATATAAAAGAGATTACCGGGTGGAGGAGATTTTATCCGGGAAAAGTACGGCTGGCGTCGGAGAAAAAGCGAGAAAGGCCGATTTCGATGAAAGACTTTCTCTGATGGGAATGCTGATCGACCATGTGCAGCGCGATATCCGGGAAAATATAGAGAAACTCGATTATCTGAGCGGTGTTCTCGTGCATATGAAGGCGCTTCGGAATGCGGCGCAGGAAACGCAGGACAGTGCGGTTGAAAGAATCCGGGACCTGTTAATAAGACAGATCGAAGGCAGGCAGCAGGGAATGGAAGCCTTACGGAAGGCTGGTTCCCTGTCCGACAGAGAAAAGCGGAAACAGCGGAGAATTCTCCGCTTCTTACAGGAATGCGAGAAGCAGCTTCGCCTGAGTGATGTGCCGGATGGGGACGCGGCGGTGCGGCTGTTAAAGACACGGTATGATGAAGAGGCGGCTTCCTACAGGCAGGAGACGGAGGAAGTCGGAAAAAAACTGCATTACCTTTTTGAGTTTGTGGAAGACGCTTTCGGCTCCGGCAACGAAATGCTGATTCTCCTGACGGAGTGCACCGTAAATCAGGACAGCGCGAAATTTATCAGCCTGTACGGCTGTGAAGACTATCAAAGACATCATGAGGAAATGATGGTGTCCGAACGGAGCGATATGCTGATGCAGCAGATCGACCTGGTTCTGTAATCATGCGGGAATCATATCATACAGGAAGATGTCGGGCAGCGGTGAAAGAGGCGCGTTGTTACCGCTGAAACCGGGCGGCTGCGGAGAACGGGGAGGATAATCGGAGGGATTATGGAAATCAGGGAACTGGAGACGGCATATGGCATCCTGAAGTTTGGGATTCGGGACGAGGATGTTATGTTAACTGAATACCGGGGGAAAGACATTGAGCTTGTCGTACCGGAGCGGGTGGCGGACAGGCCGGTTTCGATTATCGGGAAAAAGGCTTTTCTGGGGGCCAGAGAATTGCAGCGGCTTTTTCTGCCGGAAGGCATTACCGCGATACAGGACTGGGCCTTTGCATGCTGCGGTGCGCTGGAGGTTCTCGTGCTGCCCGGAAAGAAGCTGGAAACGGGACAGGGTATTTTAAAAGATTGTGTACGGCTGCGGCAGATCGCGTCGTTTTCCGTGGAGGAGGCCGGCGGCTTTTCGATAGAGACGCTTTCCGGGGAGGAAGAGCAGATTTCCCGCCTGTTTGCGGCGGTAACGGGCATTCTGGATGCCTTTTATCTGTTCGAGCCGTCGGAGGCGGGCAGTGAAAGCTGGCTGGAGCGATGGGATGCGAGAATGCTTTTCCTGATGGGATGCGAGGATGCGGAGGGGTTTTCCAGGATGCTTCTGTGCGGGGAGGAAGACTATGGAAGCAGGGAAAACAATCTGGATTATTACATCGAACAGCGGCGGCGGTTCAAGGTGCGGCTTGCCATGCTGCGGCTGATGAACGATATTGGTCTTGCGCCCGCCGTCAGAGAGGAGCTGCTTGCCTATCTGCGCGCCCACACGAAGGGAGAAGACTCGGAGGAGACCTGGAAAGTAGTTTTGGAGGAGCATGGAGACGAGCGGCCGTATTATCAGTTTCTTCTGGATCATGGCTGTATCCATGACGGGAATTTCGGCGCGGTTTTAGAGGATATGGGGGAGCGGCATACGGAGATGAAAGCTTTTCTGATGAATGCCCGCAGCCTGCCGCCGGAGCCGGAAGATGCCTTTGCGGCGCTGGCATTTGAACTGTGATGCGTTTTCTTACAAAAGTGTAAGTTACGGCATGAAATCGTAAGGCAAATCGATGGAGCGGGCCGCCATAATCTGATATCCTGTTTACAACAGAGAAACAACAACACCAAATAAAGAAAAGGGGATATCAGAATGAAAAAAATGTTTATGACAGCAGCTGCAGTTGCAGGAATTATGGCAGGAATTATCGCGGTACAGATGATATTGGCACAGATTTTTACCTGGCGGGTCGGGGAGATTTTCTCCAGGGTATCGATGAACATTCTGTTTTGTTATTTTGTCTGCCGGCTGATCGGTGCGAAACGGAAGATGACAAAACAGGGAAGAAACGCCGAAATCTGAATACTCCGATTTTGCTATACCCCGGTTTTATAAAATTCCCCCTTGCATCCTGTCCGTTTCTGTGATACACTAGAATCTGCTTGATATAGGGAAAGGAGCAGATTTCGAATGGGAGCGTTAAGGATTGCATTGACAGTTATATATATTATCATTTGTATAGCGCTTGTGATACTGGTGCTGATGCAGGAGGGAAAGACCGCGGGTCTCGGTGCCGTCAGCGGTGCTGCGGAAACATACTGGGGAAAGAATAAAGGGCGTTCTATGGAAGGGAAGCTTGTGAAGATCACAACGGGGCTGGCTATAGGATTCATGTTGATCGCCGTTATTTTGAACCTGAATGTTTTTTAGACGATGTGAAAGCACTCTTGCAAAAGAGTGCTTCTTTTTACGTTATAGGAAATTCCGACACAATGTGGAAGAACCGGAGGTTCTTCCGAACATAATGCCGAAGGCATTTTGTTCTGTTATAGGAAATTCCGACACAATGTGGAAGAACCGGAGGCATTTTTTCTATGCGGAAGACCGGCCGGACCGCGGTCAGAATTGCACGCGGCGAAATATGGAGAGCAGGCGGCATGAATATGGAGAATTTGTATGAATCAGGAATGGAATGAAAAATTTGAGCGAAGAAAAGAACTGATCTGCGAGCTTTTGGAAGATGAGATGTATGTTCCGTTAAAGGAAAAAGAGCTTGCGGCTTTTATGCAGGTGGCAAAAGAGGACAGGGAGGAATTCCGAAAGGTGCTGGACGCGCTTTTGCGCGAAGGGAAAATACAGATCACCGCGAAAGGAAAATACAGGAAGCCGGACGAAAGGCTTTTAACCGGCACTTTTATCGGGAATGCCAGAGGATTTGGTTTCGTGGAGATCGAGGGCCGGGAAGAGGATTTATATGTTCCGGAGGGAATGGTAAATAATGCCTTTCATCTGGACCGGGTTCAGGTGGAGCTTATGCCCGGAAAACGCGGAAAAAGGCAGGAGGCGGCCGTTCGTAAGATACTGGAGCATGGCGCACGTCAGATCGTCGGAACTTATGAGCAGGCTTCTTCCTTCGGATTTGTCATACCGGACAACGGAAAGATCGGCAGGGATATTTTTGTGCCAAAGGAGCGTTCCGGGGGAGCGGTTAACGGACATAAGGTAGTCGTGGAGCTGACGGATTACGGCGACGAGCGGCATAAGCCGGAAGGGAAGATCGTGGAGATTCTCGGCCACATAAATGATCCGGGGGTCGATATCCTGTCGATCATCAAAGGATATGATCTGCCGACGGCTTTCGGTGAAAAGGTCATGAATCAGGCGGAGCGGATTCCGGATGAGGTTTCGGAGGCCGATATGGCGGGTCTGCGGGATATGCGGATGGTGACGATAGACGGCGAGGATGCGAAGGATCTGGACGATGCGGTCAGCCTTTCCAAAGAGGGGGCGCTGTATCATCTCGGTGTTCACATTGCGGATGTGTCCAATTATGTACAGGAAAATTCCGCGCTGGACCGGGAAGCGGCGGAGCGGGGAACGAGTGTTTATCTCGTGGACCGGGTGATCCCCATGCTGCCTCATAAGCTGTCGAACGGGATCTGTTCTCTGAATCAGGGAGTGGACCGGCTGGCTTTAAGCTGCCTGATGACGATAGATGAAAAGGGCAGCGTAACGGATTATCAGATTGTGGAGAGCGTGATTCGTGTGGACAGAAGAATGTCCTATACGAGTGTTAAGAAAATTCTGGAAGATCACGATGAAGGGGAACGCAGAGAATACGAAGAACTCGTTCCCATGTTTGAGCTGATGGAGCAGCTTGCAGCGATTCTGCGAAAGAAGAGACATAGACGCGGTTCCATTGATTTCGACTTCCCGGAAACGAAGATTCTGCTCGATGAAGATGGGCATCCGGAGGAGATCCGGCCCTATGAGCGGAACGTGGCGACGAAAATTATCGAGGATTTTATGTTGATCGCCAATGAAACGGTGGCGCAGCATTTTTTCTGGCTGGAGATTCCCTTTGTATACCGTACCCACGACAATCCGGATCCGGAAAAGATCATGAAGCTTTCGACTTTTCTGCATAATTTCGGTTATTATATTAAGACCTCGGGGGAAGAGGTTCATCCGAAGGAGATTCAGAAGCTGCTCGATACGATGGAAGGAACGCCGGAGGAAATGCTGATCAGCAGGCTGACACTGCGGAGCATGAAGCAGGCCCGGTATACGGTGGAATGCAGCGGTCATTTCGGCCTCGCCTGTCAGTATTACTGCCATTTTACCTCGCCCATCAGACGATATCCGGATTTACAGATTCACCGCATCATCAGGGAGCAGCTGAGGGGGCGCCTTTCGGAGAAACGTCTGGAGCATTATCAGGAAAGACTGCCCGGTATCGCGGAGCGTTCTTCCAAAATGGAACGGCGCGCGGAGGAAGCGGAGCGGGAGACGGAGAAACTGAAGAAAGCCGAATATATGGAAGGCCATATCGGAGAAGTTTTCGAGGGCGTGATTTCCGGTATCACGAGCTGGGGCATTTATGTGGAGCTGCCAAGTACGGTGGAGGGCATGATTCATGTGTCGAAGCTGCCCGGAGATTATTTCGTCTATGATGAAAAGACTTATGAGATGGTCGGACAGGATACCGGAAGAAAATACCGGCTGGGAGAATCCGTCCGGGTTCGTGTGGATGGCGTGGAGCGTATGACGCGGAGTATTGATTTTTCCATTTCGGAGGATCCGGAAGAAGGCGGAAAGGAGGAGGCAGGATGGCAAAAGAAGCGATGAAGCTGGTGGCAAATAATAAAAAGGCATACCATGATTTCTTTATAGAGGAAAAATATGAGACCGGCCTTGCGCTGCATGGTACGGAGGTAAAGTCGCTGCGGCTGGGGAAATGCAGCATCAAGGAAGGCTTTGTGAGGATTGAGAACGGGGAAGCGTTTGTTTACGGCATGAATATCAGTCCGTATGAAAAGGGAAATATTTTCAACAAAGATCCGCTGCGTCCCAAAAAGCTGTTGCTGCACAAAGAGGAAATCCGCAAGCTGAACGGTAAAATCTCCGAACAGGGGTATACGATTGTCCCGCTGCAGGTTTATTTTAAAGAAGGCAGAGCCAAGCTGGAGATCGGCCTTGCGAGAGGAAAGAAACTCTATGACAAACGGCAGGATATCGCGAAGAAGGACCAGCGAAGAGAGCATGAGAGAGATTTTAAGATCAGAAATCTGTAAAAAAGATATTAAAATCATTTTATTTATGATATAATAAATACAAATCAGGGCCAGTCAAGGTTTCGACAGGGGTCTTGCAGCTGGAGAAGCTATCCGCAGGCGATGCGTCAAATCGCAAAAATAAATATAAACGCTGAAGATAATTTAGCATACGCTGCCTAAGGGCAGCTGTCCGCCTTAGTGCACCTGCACGTTAAGAACCGGGCATCGACTATGCAGGAAACGACATGGGCAAAGCTTTGAACCCATGGGCGTATCATGAAGCTACCAAACGCATCGGGGCGTCCGCCTCCCGGTGCGGGAGGGAATGAGGAGCAATCCGCAACGGCAGACTATGATAGTAGAAGGACAGGG
>CALDLG010000146.1 GCA_937910785.1 uncultured Lachnospiraceae bacterium
CTGGGCATCCAGGCTTTTGAGCCGATTCTTGTGGAAGGTAAGGCAATCAAGCTTCATCCGCTTGTATGTACGGCTTTTAATGCCGACTTCGACGGTGACCAGATGGCGGTGCATCTGCCTCTGTCCGTAGAAGCGCAGGCCGAGTGCCGATTTTTACTTCTGTCTCCCAATAACCTGCTGAAACCGTCGGATGGCGGTCCGGTTGCCGTTCCTTCTCAGGATATGGTGCTTGGTATTTACTATCTGACGCAGGAGCGGGAAGGCGTAGTCGGAGAAGGAAAATATTATAAGAATATTAACGAAGCAATTCTGGCATATGAAAACGGTGAATGTACGCTGCACAGCAGGATTCATGTCAGAGTGCGGAAAAAGGCCGCGGACGGAGAAAGCGTCAGCGGAACGGTGGAATCTACGCTTGGGCGTTTTCTGTTCAATGAGATTCTTCCGCAGGATCTGGGATATGTGGACAGAAGCAACCCGGAAAATCTGTTAAAACTGGAGGTTGATTTCCATGTCGGCAAAAAACAGTTAAAACAGATTCTGGAGAAAGTTATTAATATTCATGGGGCTGTAAAGACGGCAGAGGTATTGGACCTGATCAAATCCACCGGATATCATTATTCAACCAGGGCGGCCATGACGGTATCCATTTCTGACATGACTGTTCCTGCCAGAAAGCAGGAAATGCTGGAAGAAGCGCAGGTAACGGTAGATAAGATTTCCCAGAATTTCAGGCGCGGACTGATTACGGAAGAAGAAAGATATCGTGCGGTCGTTGAGACATGGAACGAAACGGATAAAGAATTGACGGATGTACTGCTCGCAGGGCTGGATAAATACAATAACATCTTTATGATGGCAGACTCCGGCGCCCGTGGTTCTAATCAGCAGATCAAACAGCTTGCGGGCATGCGTGGGCTGATGGCGGATACGACCGGCAGAACGATCGAGCTGCCGATTAAATCCAATTTCCGTGAAGGACTGGATGTTCTGGAATATTTCATGTCCGCTCATGGTGCGCGGAAGGGACTGTCCGATACGGCGCTTCGTACAGCGGACTCCGGTTATCTGACAAGACGTATGGTCGATGTATCTCAGGAACTGATTATTCGCGAAACGGATTGCTGCGAAGGAAGAGAAGATATTCCGGGAATGTCGGTGAAGGCATTTATGGACGGAAAAGAAACCATTGAAGGTTTAAAAGACAGAATTACAGGCAGATTTTCCTGTCATGAGATCCGGGATAAAGATGGCAACGTCATCGTAAAGAGAAATCATATGATTACACCGAGCCGGGCGGCGAAGATTTTAAGCGTGGGTGTGAACGAAGAGGGAGAGCCGATCGAGGAAGTTAAGATTCGTACCATTCTGACCTGTCGTTCCCATATCGGTATCTGTGCGAAATGCTATGGCGCTAATATGGCGACCGGAGAAGCCGTACAGGTAGGTGAGGCGGTCGGAATTATTGCGGCGCAGTCCATTGGTGAGCCCGGTACACAGCTGACAATGCGTACATTCCATACGGGAGGCGTTGCCGGTGACGATATCACACAGGGTCTTCCCCGTGTTGAAGAGCTTTTTGAGGCGCGTAAGCCGAAGGGTCTTGCGATAATCGCGGAATTCGGCGGCGTGGCAGCCATTAAGGATACCAAGAAGAAACGTGAAGTCGTGATTACCAATGATGAAACAGGAGAAGCCAAGACCTACCTGATTCCTTACGGTTCCAGAATCAAGATTCTCGACGGAGCGAAGCTGGAGGCGGGTGACGAACTGACAGAGGGAAGCGTGAATCCTCATGACCTTTTGAAGATCAAGGGAATTCGTGCCGTACAGGACTATATGCTCCGCGAGGTACAGAGAGTATACCGTCTGCAGGGTGTTGATATTGCGGATAAGCATATCGAGGTCATTGTGCGTCAGATGCTGAAAAAAGTGCGGATCGAAAGCAGCGGCGATACGGAATATCTGCCGGGCACGCTGGTAGACGTACTCGAATATGAAGATCTGAACGAAGCCCTTGTCAAAGAGGGAAAGGAGCCGGCTGATGGCAAACAGATTATGCTCGGTATTACCAAGGCCGCGCTGGCAACGAATTCCTTCCTTTCCGCGGCATCCTTCCAGGAGACGACAAAGGTGCTGACCGAGGCGGCGATCAAAGGAAAGATCGATCCGCTTGTAGGATTGAAGGAAAATGTTATTATTGGTAAACTGATTCCTGCCGGCACAGGTATGAAGCGATACCGCAGTACAAGACTGAATACAGATGAAAATCTTCTGGCGCGCCTTGCCGTAGAGAATGAAGTAAAAATCCGGGAAGAGTATATCGCAGAGGAAGACGAGGAGATTGAGATTTCCGAGGACCTGTATGATGGCGAAGAAATTGAGGAAGAAATGTCGGAAATGGAAGAAATCGAGGAAGATGCCGTAGAAATTATGGAATAATCGGTTAATAATTGGAAAAAGGGTATTGACAACGCATTTGCGGGCAAGTATACTATCATAGTGTGCACGCAGATGCGTTTTTTTTGTTATGCAAAAAATATGCAATGGAAAAACTGATCGGCGAAAGGTCCGGATCATTCTTGCATGCACAGGCCGGTTAAAGGCAGAGAAGAAAAATCTACAGGAGGTGAAAAGAATGCCAACATTTAACCAGTTAGTCAGAAAGGGACGTCAGACATCTGTTAAGAAGTCAACCGCACCTGCTTTGCTGAAAGGGTGGAACTCTCTTCACAAAACAGCGATCGATACGGCTTCTCCGCAGAAGAGAGGTGTCTGCACTGCTGTGAAGACAGCAACTCCTAAAAAGCCTAACTCTGCTCTTAGAAAGATTGCCAGAGTTCGTCTTTCCAACGGAATCGAAGTAACAAGCTACATTCCCGGAGAAGGCCACAATCTGCAGGAGCACAGCGTTGTTTTGATTCGTGGCGGCAGGGTAAAAGACTTACCTGGTACAAGATACCATATCATCAGAGGTACGCTTGATACTGCGGGAGTCGCTAACAGAAAACAGGCCCGTTCCAAATATGGCGCTAAGAGACCGAAAGGCCAGAAGTAAAAAGAGTAAATTTACTCTGTAAATTTATTTTGTAAATTAACTCTGTAAATTTACTTTGTAAATTAACTTTAGTAAATCCGCAAGGCGGATTAACTTCGTATGTTTGCAGTGCAAACTTACAGGTTGAAGAGATTTGTAAGTCATGGAGCAAACTTACAGGTCGAGGCTTAATAAATTAGGACCACAAACAGAACTAATTTAGTGTTGGGATTCTTTGGATAGAAAACCGCACGAACACATTGAATTAGAGGACACATGTGAGTACCGTTGATTTATTGTAGACAGCGGCGTATGAAAGAGCGCGCTGCTGCAAATATGAATAAGGAGGGAAGAATCGTGCCACGTAAAGGACATATTGCAAAGAGAGATATATTGGCAGATCCTTTATACAATAATAAAGTAGTTACGAAGCTTATCAACAATATTATGCTGGACGGTAAGAAAGGTGTAGCTCAGAAAATTGTATATGGAGCATTTGCAAGAGTGGAAGAGAAGGCTGGTAAGCCGGCTCTTGAAGTATTCGAGGAGGCTATGAATAATATTATGCCTGTTCTCGAAGTAAAGGCAAGACGTATCGGTGGCGCTACCTATCAGGTACCGATCGAAGTCCGCCCGGAAAGACGCCAGGCATTAGGACTTCGTTGGCTGACAATGTTTTCACGTAAAAGAGGCGAGAAAACAATGGAAGAAAGACTTGCCAATGAAATTCTGGATGCATCGAATAATACAGGTGCAGCTGTGAAGAGAAAAGAAGACATGCATAAGATGGCAGAGGCGAACAAGGCATTTGCACATTATCGTTTTTAAAAGACAAACAAAGTTTGTCCGGTAAAAAGATTTTCTGAATCGGCGGAAAATGCTGATTAAGTGAGTCTGTGTTTCACAGGCAGGAAGGTTTATCAGGCCGGCAGAAACTGCTGACCTCCAAATCTGTTGTCCTGCCCGGAAAAAGTTCCTACGGAATTTTTTCAGAAAAATAACAGGAGGAAAAAACCTTGGCTGAAAGAGAATATCCATTAGAGAGAACCAGGAATATAGGAATTATGGCCCATATCGATGCCGGTAAAACGACATTGACGGAGCGTATCCTCTA
>CALDLG010000147.1 GCA_937910785.1 uncultured Lachnospiraceae bacterium
CGATCTGAATCGAAGAGACAATATCATTCAGGAAGGTTTCGTGCGGAACAAAATATACGACGCCGACGATAGAAGAGCCCTGAATCCCGTCTGCATAAAGCGGAGCCGCAACCATAATGGATAATTCTCCTGTAATCTTGCTGATCAATGGTTCCGAAACGTAAATATTGCCCTGCATGGCCTGTTTCACATATTCGCGGTCAGAATAATCCTTACCGTCGAAGATGCTGAGACCGTCCGCTCCGATAATATTTCCACGTTGAAAATTGTGCATGGCCGCCCGTTCATTGATAATGGACTGCTTCTCCTCAACAGAAACATCCGGATCGGATAACTGTGGAATACAGCCTGCATCCATGGCGACGTTCTTATAGGCCGACAGTTCCTGTTCCACCCGTTCCGCTGCCAGAACGGCGGTTTCGCTCATCATGTGTTCAACGGTGGACATTGTACTGTTATAATTGGGTATGATGCTGGCGATGCCGGTTGCGATCTGTCCGATCAGAACGGTCAGAATGAGACATAGGTTGATCTTGGTTCGAATGCTTTTCATTTTATCGTTCCCCCTGTTTGCGGGACCGGGAAATCTGGTCAGTTTGCCCGGCCTTTTTTCATACCATAATTATAGAATTTGCGGCGCCCGCTTGTCAACCGCTCCCAAAGGATATTTTGCAATATATGGCGAGAGTATAAAATGTCATATTATGGAAAGAAAGGGACTTGACTTGCCATAAAATGTTATGTTAACATTATCATCAACATAATAAAATATTATGTCAACGTTGGCATAATATAAAATAATCTGCAGCGAGGGAAAAGAGATGAAACGGAAGAAAAAGTTGGTCATCTTTCTGACGGTGCTTTTTGCTTTGTCATTTTGTATGACCGGTATGAACGACAGTGTGAGGGCGGCGAACAGGAATAATGCGAGATATTATTATTATCAGCTTTCCGCCGGGGCGAAACAGATTTATGACGCAATGTATCAGATGTATGAGCAGGGGATTTTTAAAACAGGAACGCAGAGCTATGATCTTGTGGAGAACGGACATATAACGGAAGAATCGCTTGCGGCCTGTGAGGGAAATTTTGAAGGGCTCTTAGAGGACTATGGAGCAGCGAGGGATGCTTTCTATGCGGATTATCCGGATATATTTTATGTGGATTTTTCGAATCTTGCCATTAGCGTAGAAGGGGGCAGTCAGGGCGGATACAAGGCATATCTTGGAAAGCGGGACGATAAGGAATCCTATTATGTGGAAGGATTTACGGACAGCGGACAGGTGGAAGAGGCAATCGGCGCGCACGAAGCCAGAGTGAACAGGATCACAGAGGGCGCAGGAAACGCTCCGACAATCAGAGAACAGGTAATTTATATCAATAATGCGGTCATAGAGGGTACGGAGTATCGTCTGGAAGAGGAATGCGGTCCGGGAAACAGGGGACATATCCGGACCTCTTACGGAGCGCTTGTGAAAGGGGAAAGCCTGTGTGAAGGATATGCCAGAGCGATGAAGGCGGTTCTGGATTCCATGGGAATTACGAGTGTGCTCGTTCAGGGATATTATCAGGAAGAGGATGGAAGTCGAAAACTACATATGTGGAATTATGTGCAGATTGACGGAAAATGGTATGGTCTGGATGCCACGGCCAATGACGGAATGAGTGGCAGCAGCAGCCAGGATACATATCTGCTTGCGGACGGTTCGGTCATGGAAGCGCATCATATTCCCGATGGCGTTATGTCACCGGGCGGCGTATGTTTTACTTATCCTCAGCTGGAGCGCTCTCAGACGGATAATCCGGATTCCGGGAATACGGGAACGGAAGAGGGCGGCGAAACATCGCCCGATATGGGAACTGTGGACAATGAAGGCTTTAAAGTGGTTTTCAGTCAGAACGGACTGGTTGTCGGATACCGGGACGGAACGAAAGAAGAGGGAGAAGTCGGTGTCTTTAAAATAAGTTATAAAGGTATGGGATATCAGGAGGCAGTGGAAAAGGAAGGCGTTTATATCCTTTCCCGTTTTTACCAGTATATGCCCGGCAGCGGTGAAAACGTACCGGGAAATTGGGGATACTCCGATCCGAAACCGTTTATGATGCCGAATCGGAAGGATGCGCTGATTATTGCGAACGGAAACAGTAAGATGCTTGAGTTTGCAGTCACGACGATGCCTCCGAAAGGACCTTTGTATGGAGAAGATCTTTCCATGGAAGACCTGAAAAACAACTGGAATTTTCAGGGGACGGAAAGTGATTTTCTTGTGTCAACGGGACAATTACAGAATCCGAAGGGAAATTATGTGCCGTCACCTTATGCGGTAACTCTGACGCCGAACGCGACAGGCTATCTCAGAGATGACATGACCTATTCGATAAAAGCCGTATTCAACGAGCAGCTGGAAGAATATGACGGAAAGACGGCGGGATACAAACTGACGGTACAGGATGGCTGGAGTGCGGTGGAAAACAGTAAAATCGAAGAATTCGAATGGGATGGAGACCGCACCGTTACTTTCAAATTCACGCCCAGCAGGATGATTTCGGACAACTATGCGAGATATGCCTTTGAGATTACGGGACTCAGGGGGAAAGGAAGTCTGAAAGTACCGGACGTTTTTACTTATGATGTAAAGAAAAAGATCTCTGTCTGCGCATACAGGCCGCAGGGTTATTACTGGAATGTATTTGCGAAGCCGGAGCTTTTGGAGCCGGGAGACCTTTCCTGCAACGGATGGAAACTCAGCACGGGCGAGAAGCTTGAGGATGTGGTAACGAATATAACGCTTGTGGCCTCAAAACCTGAGCTTGTGGTAACGACGCCGGATGCGGAGCAGAATAAAGATATGCTTGATAAAATCGAAAACAATATGGGCGATACCGTGGTTAAAAGCGCAACCTACAATATCGAGCTGAAAATGTGCAACACAAGCATTGTAAATACGGGAAGCAGCGTCAGAATGTCCGTTGGTTTTCCGGAGGGCTACGGACCGGATTCGGAAGGTGTCGTGTACAAAGCATATCATTTCATAAAAAAGGACGGAAAAATTGTCGGCGTGGAACCGATTGACTGTGTTGTAACGCAATATGGTCTGGTTATTGCCACGAAATCCTTCAGCCCGTTTGCTGTTGCGGCGGTAAAAGAGGATAATACGGAACCCATTGTCAAAAAAGTGCTTCTTTTGAATTCGGCGGGCGGAGAGGTGGAAGGTGAACCGATCCGGACGCTGGAAAGAGCGCAGTCTTCACAGACTGTGACCGTCAGGGCAAAAGACGGATACCGCCTGAACAGTATCAATCTGTCAGGAAAGGAACTGCAGATCACGGATGATAAGGTTATGAATATTGAGCTCTCCTTCGATACGCTTGTCTATGATGAAAATATCATGGATGTAAACTTTGTTCAGGAAAAGCCGAAGGAAGAAAAGCCAAAGGAAGAAAGGCCGAAGGAGGATAAACACGAGGAATCCGGATCTTCCGGAAAGAAGGAATCAGGAAGTGGCTCATCCTCTGAGGATTCGGGAAGCGGACAGGCGGCGCCCGCAAAAGCGCCGGCGGCCCAGCCGCAGACTCAGCAGCCGGTACAGCAGACGCCCGCCCAGCCGCAGACTCCGGCACAGACGCAGACACAGGCATCTGCGCAGACGAAAGGGCAGCAGTCAGCTTCAGGGACTTCTGCGTCCGGTACGAAAGGCGGAGCGGATATTTCAGAACCAGAAGACGAAAATGAAGCGGCAGACGCAGGAACGGAAGAAGACTGGCTGACGGCCTCCGCGAAGGAACAGACAGATAAAGAGACGGGCACGGAAAAGGAAACAAAGTCCGACCGGGATGAAAAGAGCCAGGATACGGAGGAGGCCTTTGAAGCTCCCTCGCTCAATGAAAACAAGACCTTTGGAATCATTCTGGCGTCTATCGCCGGAGTCGGCGATAGACGCCAGAATGATTCCAAAGGTCT
>CALDLG010000148.1 GCA_937910785.1 uncultured Lachnospiraceae bacterium
CATAGAGCCGATAACCAGCCTCTGTTAATTCCGTTGGCTTTAATAAACCAATTTCATCATAATATCTCAACGTCCTTATACTTACTCCGGTTATCTCCGACACGTCCTTTACGGTTTTCATTATTTCCTCCTTTCGGCTCAATCGTAAACCGTTACGCAACGAGAGAGTCAATACCAAAAATAAATAATTTTGTGTTTTTTCTGTGACAATGATAAACAAATTTCCGTTTTATAGAAACAGTGTTTATCTGTCATAGATAAAATGAGTAAATGAGAGGAGGATTCCATAATGCTTGTCTTTTGGTCTTTGCTTTAAATTTCTATACGCTCCGACGCTGTATTGCTATTCTGTTGTAATTGTAATAACATTCTGTTTGAAAAAGGGGTGCACTTTGGAGAGAGATAGTCGGGTTGATAATCTTATTTGCCTATATATGGATAAATCATTGTAATGTAAGATATTAAATTATATCCGCAATGTGCAATTATACAGCAAGGTATTGAATTAGTTTTTATGTAAAGCAAGCCCAATATAATCCCACACACAAATGCTGATAAAGTTTGCACCATATTAAAGTGCAAAATGGCAAAAAACAAAGCGGAAATAAATAATGCCCCTTTAACTCCATAAGTATTTTTCAATCCGCCCAATACAAAACCCCTCATTAAAATTTCTTCTATAACGGGGGCAATCATACATACTTGTAACAGACTTGTGACAGGCGACTTAATTAAACTTTGAATTGTTTCCTGATAATCCTGCTCACTTTGGGGAAAAACGCTTTCGAATACAGGGTCTAAACATTTATCCAAAAGCAGGAAAAATAAAACGGAACAAAATATAGCCAACAAAATACCCATTGGCGTGACATTAGACAGTAAATTTATTTCATACTTTCTTTTGAGTAAAGAAATAAAGCCAACCACACATATCATTATAACTATGATATTTATCCATTCTGAATACTTTGGAAACGCTTTTCTCCAAACCGCTACATTCAAAAATGTATAAAAAAGCATAATTCCAAAATATGAAATTACCCATTTAAAAGCATTGCCGATTTTCAATGTATTCTCTCCCATAGCATAAGCCTCCATTAAATCTGTTCAGCTAAAATCATACCACAATCATACTCTTATTTCCATTAAATTTCTTCCTCCCTACTCCTGCCCTGCTATCTGTAATCTATCTTATAAATAGATTGCTGTCGGCTCTCGTTCTGAAGTTCCCTCTCAAGGTTCTTTTTGTTGTAGCTGATTGCCTCGACATACGCTGATTCTGCGTCGGTCTTTGACTTCTCTTTGCCGATACTGTCATGCCCGGCTTGCTTTCTTTCAATCTTCTTTTATGCATTTTGTGTTTAGAAAAGCTTGCGCAAATGAGCATAAACAATTATAATAAAATAAAAACAAGAATAAACAATTGCAAATATTTAAATGAGGTATATCTTATGTTTATGGAAGAACGTCAAAAGGATATCATAAAAAAACTAAGTGAAACAGGACGAATACTGGTATCAGAAATTCAGGAATTATATCAGATTTCTGCGGACTGTGCCAGGCGGGATTTAAGGGTATTGGAGGGCAAAGGATTACTTCAGAGAACACATGGAGGCGCTATTGCAATTAATCCAAAGGAAATTTATCCTGCTCCGACATATAATCCAATAGATATAAAAGAAATACAGACTGATTATCTGGCAGTTGCCAAAAGAGCCATCGAGTATATTGAAAACAAGGATGTCATTTATATTACCACATCTTTAGTTGGATTTTATATGGCTGAAAATTTGCCGGAAGATGTTGCGGTTACAGTATTGACAAATTCTGTTACCATTGCAGAGGTATTGCGGAAAAAAATGAATATATCCGTTATTTTATTGGGAGGTGAGATGTCCCATCGCGGTCACTGCCATGATTTTTATACCATTCAAATGGTAAAAAATATCCGAATAGATAAAGCTTTTTTGTCGCACACAGCATTATCTTTGGATTTTGGAGCCTCTATTCATGATCCTGCGGGTGTGGAATTTGGAAGAGCTGTTATGGAGAGCAGTTCCATGAATATAGGGTTATATCCGTCTAAGAAAGTCGGAAAAAAATCCATTCATTCCGTATGCCGGATAAAAGAGTATGATTTACTGATTACGGACAGCAATATATCTGAGGATTTTCTGATACAGGCAAAAGAACTTGGAGTGGTTATAGAAACGGTTGATATGAAAGGAGTATGAAAGTATGTATTGTATATTAGTGACAGGAATTCCGGCAGCAGGAAAAAGCACTATGGCTGAAATGATAGCAGAAAGGCTGAAACTGCCTGTTATTTCAAAAGATGCAGTTAAAGAATTACTATTTGACAATGTTGGCTTTCAATCGAGGGAGGAAAAAGTAAATCTTGGAATTGCCAGCATGAAAATTATGTACTATGCTGCAGGTCAGCTTATGAAAGCAGGACAATCCTTTATCTTAGAGAATAATTTTGAATATTCGTCAGAGCGTGAAATAAAAAATCTTTTAGAAAAATATCAATATTCCGTATTGACAATTACACTGACAGGCGATTATAAAGTGATATACCAGCGTTTTCTGGAACGGGAAAACAGTCCTGACAGACACAGAGGGCATGTTGTGAATGACTGTTATCCGGAGAAGAAAGAGAGCAATCCGAAGAAACCAAAAGCAACATCTGTTTCTTATGAGAATTATGTGCATGGAATAGAACATAGAGGATTTGATGCCTTTTTAATCGACGGCACACAAATTAAAGTTGATACAACGGATTTCTCAAAAATCGATATGGAAGAATTATTTTCACAGATTGCGGCATGGAAGGAGGAAATTCTACATAATTGATACTAACTGTCCTCCGGAAAGAAGCAGCTCGTTATCATCAGTCCTCGTCCTCCCCGAAATGTTCTGTCTCCAGTTCATCCAGAAAGCTCCTGAGCTCTTCCACATCGGAATTTTTAATGGCCTTACTGCTGTACAGCGTAGCCACCATATTTTGAAGCGAGTTATTGTACAGCTTTTCCAGAAAATGCCTGCTTGCGCCTGTTTTATATTCGTTCTCCGCAACAATTGAAGAATACAGATTGCATCCCGTCGATCGGTCACAGCTGACAAATCCCTTATCAGACAATCTCGCAAGGGAGGTCATCAGCGTGGAAAGCTGCCACCTTCTGCTTCCCTGTAATTCCTTTAAAATATAATTGGAGGTAACAGGCCCTTCGCTGTTCCAGATGACCTGCATGATCTCCAGCTCGGCCTCTCCGAGTTTTTTCGGTGCGCTGCCCATAAAACCATTCCTCCCTGCATTTATTTTGAAAACGCATCTTCTCTGATACGCATACCCTTCATAAAACGACGCTTTGGCGTAAAAAGCGCATAATAAATTACACACTTGTATAATTTATTATGCGCCCGTATAACATCTCTGTCAAGAAATATCGTTTTTTCCCTTACTATCTCTTATCTCGTCACATCCCGCAGCCATACTTTTTTCCGGTACCTCCACAGACAGAATGGCACCTTGATAAATTCATCAGAAAGCAAAATTGCGTAAATGACAGGTACCGGCAGATGAAAGACAAATGCCGCCAGCGCACTGAACAGAATGGAGCCGAACCACATCGTCGTCATATCCAGAATCATGCCGAACCGGGTATCGCCTCCGGAGCGGAAAACTCCGACTACCCAGGTAGAATTGACCGACTGTCCGACCACATAGGCCGACATCATACACAAAAACAGATTCAGATAACGGGCGGTCTCCCCTTCGAATCCCATTCCCCACAGAATTACGGGACGAAGCAAAAGAATAACCGCCGCACCACCGATGCCACAAAACAGGCCAAGCTTCGTAAATTTTCTTCCATACTCCTCCGCAATATCCTTTCGGCCCTCTCCGATCACCTTCCCGATCATAATCGCAGTGGCCGCCGCGATTCCAAAACCTACCACCATCGAAAGCTGTCTGGCCACCTGCACCACCGAATTGGCGGCAACCACGCCGCTTCCGAGTCTTCCGACAATCGCCGTATTGGCAGAATAGCCGGCTCCCCACAGCACTTCATTCAGGATAACGGGCGAAGCAAAATACAGAAAATCCTTCCACAGCACCGGGTCCGTATGAATCACATATCTCCATCTTACCTTTACTTCCGGCTTAAATCGGTTTACATAAAACAAGAGAATACAAAGCTCCATGAATCTCGCGATCAGCGTCCCGATCGCTGCCCCCCGAATCCCCATCGCGGGAAATCCCAACAGGCCAAAAATCAATACGGCATTGACAACGATATTTATCAACAGCGAGCTTGCGTAAACAATCGTTGAGACCGCCACCCGCTCAATGCTTTTCAGCATATTCAGATATCCCATCGTAAACGCCGAAAGCGGATAGGTAAACGCTACAATCCGAAGATACGCAACCGCCTGTTCAATGATTTCCGAATCGTTTGTAAAAAGCAGCATCAGTCTCTCAGGGACAAGCAGCGCCGTAAGCATAAAAAGAAGTCCCATCGACGTTGTCAGCAGAACGACAATGCCCATGATCCTTTCGATCGCCTCCAGATTCTTTTTTCCCCAATATTGCGCAATCAGTACGGACGCGCCGGAGGTGGAACCGAATAAAAACAGACTTAAAATCCAGAAAACCTGTCCCCCCATCGAACAGCCGGACAATACCTTCTCCCCGACTCTTCCAAGCATAATCACATCCGTCGCGGACACGCCGACATTGATCAGATTCTGTAGTGCCATCGGCAAAACAAGCACAAATACCCGTCTGTAAAAATTGTCTTTTCTCATTCCTGTCCCGCCTTACAACTAACACCATTATACAAACACATATCTGCGCAGCCGTTCCATAGCTTCCGTAAGCAGCGCCCTTGGCAGTGCCAGATTCATTCGTATGCCGCATTCACTGTGAAACGGTCTGCCGTCCTGCCAGATCACGCCGACTTCCACGCCCGCTTTCTGCACTTCATCGATCGTTTTGCCATGCTGTGCGCACCATTCACTGCAGTCCAGAAGCAGCATATAGGTTCCCTGCGGTCTGGCTACGGAAATTCCCGGAAAATGCCTGTCAATATATTCACATGCATATGCCACATTTTCACTGAGCACCTGACGCAGCTCATCAGCCCACTCCGCGCCCTCTTCACCGTATGCCCCGATCAGCGCATACATGGACAGCACGTTCATGGAATTATAATGCGATAGTGAAGATTCCTTCTCTACTCTGTCCCGGAGCCATGGATTATAAATAATATGATAACTGCCGATCAGTCCTGCCAGATTAAATGTCTTGGACGGCGCATAAAGCGCAACGGTACGCATTCTGGCATCCTCAGATATCGTCTGCAGCGGAATATGCCGGCTGCCTTCGAGAATAATATCCGACCAGATCTCATCAGCCACTACCATCACCTGATATTTTCCGAATAATTCCATTGCCCGTTCCAGTTCCCATCTCTCCCATACTCTGCCACAGGGATTATGCGGAGAACAGAAGACCGCGGCATGAATCGACTGCTTCCGCAGTTTCTCTTCCATATCTTCAAAATCCATCCGCCAAATACCGTTTTCGTCCTTCTTTAACGGACTGAGCACAATCTCATAACCGTTATTCTCAATGCTTCCGGTGAATCCAACATAAGTGGGTGAATGAAGCAGAACCTTATCTCCCCTTGAACAGAACACATTCAGCGCGCTGATCAGGCCGCCCAGCACACCGTTTTCGTATCCGATGCATTCTCTGGTCAGCCCCTGCACACCATGCCGTTCTTCCTGCCACCGGATAATCGCATCATAATAAGCTTCCTTCGGATCAAAATATCCATACAGCGGATGTTTCGCCCTTTCTATTATTTTCTGTGTAATCACCGGAGCCGTGGCAAAGCTCATATCCGCAATCCACATAGGAATCCGGCTAAAGCCCTCCTTTACCTCCACATCCGAATACGGGATCACCTCCGCAGCAATCGCGTCCTTTCCCTGTCGGTCAATGATGTCCGTAAAATTATACTTCATATCCGTACCTCACATTTCTTCTCATTTTGTATCAGGGATCCTGTTTATGTTAAAATTCCGCATTTCCCTGCCATTTCTATCCGTACCTTTTCCATACTTTTTACAGTATAATCCATCGGCCGTAAAAATGCAAAGGCCAGGCTTTCTCCCGGTCTTCCCTCAAACCTGCTCCTCAAAACCTCGACGTGAGTTCCCTTCCCCGCAGATTCCGGTCAACCTCCTCCAGCCTGCCTTCCTTCATAACATACAGTCTGCCGCACAGAGAAAGCTCGCTCTCCTCATGTGTCGTAATCACAACCGTTCCTTTTCTTTCCAGATAAATCTGCAGATAGCGCCGGATATCCTCTTTACAGACCAGATCAAGGGCCGCGCCCGGCTCATCCAGTATCAGAACAGGCGGCATCCCGGACAGGGCAATGCCGATGCTGACTCTTTTCTTCATGCCTCCCGACAGTTTTGATACCGGCATTTTAAGAAACTGCGGTATCCCCAGTATCTGCAGAAATCCTTCTTCCAGTTCCTTTTTCAGCGCTGCCTTATCAGGATACCAGAGCCTCAGGTTATCATAAACGCTAAGCTCCGGCATCAGCGGGTTTTCCTGCGGTACATAGCCCGTCATCTTCCGAAAAACAACAGGGTTTTCCAACGCATCCCTGCCATAATAAAGAATTGTTCCCGAAAGAGGCTTTAATACGCCGGCCAAAATAGAAAGCAGGGTGGATTTACCGCATCCGTTCGGACCGACAATGCCGATACATTCTCCTCGTTCCGCACACAGAGAAAGACCCTGCAGCACTTTTTTCTTTCCATATGCGCTTGTGAGATTTTCAATTTCGATCATTTTCATAGGAATCTCCAATCCCTTTAAAAACAGGCAGTGACGTTTCTGCCACTGCCTGCTCCTTTTCATTTCTCTATTTCGCTGCGATTTCTGCCTTCAGACTTTCTGTCAGCTTGGGAACGATCTTATTCAGATCACCTACGATACCATAATCAGCTACATCAAAGATCGGTGCATCCGCATCTTTATTGATCGCGATGATGATATCGGATTCTTCCATACCTGCCACATGCTGAATTGCTCCGGAAATACCGATTGCAAAATATACGTTAGGACGAACGGTCTTGCCTGTCTGGCCAACCTGTAAATCCTTCGGCTTCCAGCCGGAATCAACAACCGCGCGGGAACAGCTTACCGTACCGCCGAGCACTTCTGCCAGATCTTCCAGAATCTTGAAGTTCTCCGGGCTGCCAACACCACGCCCGCCGGATACAAGAATCTTTGCATCCATAATATCTACGGTATCCGTAACGGCTTTTACCACATCGAGAATTTCCACATATTTGTTGTCCGGTGTGAATCCCGGATTGTACTCTTCCACAACAGCCTTTGCGCCTTTGATGGGCTCAATCTTCTGCATAACACCGGCACGAACGGTTGCCATCTGCGGACGGTTATCCGGGCAGGCGATCGTAGCGATCGTGTTGCCGCCGAATGCCGGACGGGTCATTAACAGCTGATTGTGCTTCTGCTCCTGTCCCGGAACTGCCTGTAACGGGAAATCACCGATTTCCAGAACGGTACAGTCAGCGGTAAGACCGGTTGCCACTCTTGCGGAAACTCTGGGGCCCAGATCGCGGCCGATTGCGGTTGCGCCGACCAGAACGATCTCCGGTTTATATTTATTAATTACAGATGCCAGCGCATGCGCGTAAGGCTCTGTTCTGTAAACCTTTAACTCAGGATCATCCACAACGATAACTTTATCCGCGCCATACTCTGCCAGTTTGTCTGCCAGATCTTTTACGCCCGAACCCAAAAGGACTGCCGTTACATCGGTATTCAAATCTTTTGCAAGGTCTTTGGCTTTGCCAAGTAATTCAAATGCAATGCTGCTGATTTCATTGTCTACCTGCTGCGCAAAGACATATACTCCCTTGTATTCTTCTAAACTCATTGTATATCCTCCATTCTTATATATGTCTATTCCTCAGACCACAAGCCTGTCGTCGTCAGATACAAACTTACGGTTGAAAATTTTTATTTTTCAACCTATGCACTTAAATTACATGTTTTACTTTTAACTTGTCAACGATATAGCTTACCGATTCATCAGGATCAAGAACGACCTTTTCTCCTGCGCCTTTTCTGACTTTATCGGAAGCTTTGGCAATCTTGGTCGGTGAGCCTTTCAGGCCGAGATTGGAATCATCCACATCCTTTAAGTCAGCTCTGCCCCATACGGTAATCTCTTTCTGATATGCGTCAAAGATTCCGCCGGGTGTCATGTAACGGGGCTCATTCAATTCGGAAAGCGCTGTGATCAGACAGGGCATTTTCGCTTTCACAACATGATATCTGTCTTCGTACTGACGCTCCACGATCACGCTGTCGCCTTCAATCTTGATATTCTGTGCGTAAGAAATCACGGGAATATCAAGGTGTTCGGAAATCTGAGGACCTACCTGCGCGGTATCGCCATCGATAGCCTGACGGCCTGTAATGATCAGATCGTACTCCAGATTTCTGAGCGCGCCCGCAATCGTCGTGGAGGTTGCCCATGTATCCGCACCGCCGAGCACTCTGTCCGTTACGAGAATACCCTTATCAGCGCCCATCGCCATTGCTTCGCGAAGCACCTCTTCTGCTTTCGGAAGGCCCATGGTTACAACCGTAACCTCTGCACCATATTCATCTTTTAATCTCAGCGCCGCTTCCAGACCTGCTTTGTCATCAGGATTCATAATCGCGAGCATAGCGCCTCTGTCTAATGTACCGTCGGGATTGAATTTTACGCCGCCCTTTGTATCGGGTACCTGTTTAATACAAACAACGATTTTCATCGATTTTATCTCCTTTTTTTAAAATTCCATGCGCTTTCGCGCACATTTGCTCTTTGCACTATTTCAGCAGACTTCCGGAAATAACCATGCGCTGAACTTCACTGGTTCCTTCATAGATCTCCGTAATCTTGGCATCGCGCATCATACGCTCTACATCGTATTCTTTGATGTAGCCGTAACCGCCATGTAACTGAACAGCCTTTGTCGTAACCTCCATAGCAACCTCTGCCGCATACAGTTTTGCCATAGCTGCCTCTACGGAATAGGAAATCTTCGGGTTCTTCGCGTATTCCGCTTTTTTCATTGCCGCATTGTAAACCAGCATCTGTGCGGCTTTCACCTTGGTAGCCATATCGGCAAGCTGGAACTGCGTATTCTGGAACGCGCCGATCGATTTGCCGAACTGTTTTCTTTCTTTTACATAATTGATGGTTGTCTCCAGAGCGCCCTCCGCAAGACCAAGCGCCTGTGCGGCGATACCGATACGTCCGCCGTCCAATGTATGCATAGCGATGTTGAAGCCTTTACCCTTCTGACCTAACAGGTTATCCTTCGGGATACGGCAGTCAGTAAAGATAAGCTCATATGTGGAAGAACCGCAGATACCCATTTTATTTTCCTTTGTTCCAAAAGAAAAACCGGGCGTTCCTTTTTCTACGATAAATGCGGAGATTTCTTTGGTTGTTCTGCCGCGTTTCTCGATGGTTCCCGTAATTGCGAAAATAACATATACATCCGCTTCCTTACCGTTTGTAATAAAGCACTTGGAACCGTTTAACACCCACTCGTCACCGTCTAAAACCGCTTTGGTCTGCTGACCCTGTGCGTCCGTACCTGCGCCGGGCTCTGTCAGACCGAATGCGCCTAACTTCTCACCTTTTGCAAGGGGAATCAGATATTTCTGTTTCTGCTCTTCCGTACCATATGTCTGAATCGGATCGCAGCAAAGGGATGTATGCGCGGATACGATAACGCCTGTCGTACCACATACCTTGGAAAGCTCTTCCACACACATCGTATAGGTCAACGGATCACAGCCCTGTCCGCCGTACTCCTTCGGTACAGGAATTCCCAGAAAACCTAATTTTGCCATTTTGTCAACCGTCTCTCTTGGAAAACGATGATTCTCATCAATCTCCTGCGCGAGAGGCTTTGCTTCTTTTTCAGCGAATTCTTTGAAAAGAGTTCTCGCCATTTCATGCTCTTTGCTTAACGTAAAATCCATGATTTTTTATTCCTCCATAAATTATTTGCTATAATCGTAAAATCCTTTTCCAGTCTTGCAGCCTAATTTGCCTGCGCGCACCATCTTCCGAAGAAGCGGAGCAGGACGATATTTCGAATCGCCGGTCTCGGAGTAAATAACCTCCATGATGGCAAGAACAATATCAAGTCCAACATAATCGCCTAACTGCAGCGGTCCCATCGGATGATTTGCACCGAGTCTCATCGCCGCATCGATATCCTCTACGCTTGCAACGCCTGCTTCCAGAACACAGATACCCTCGTTGATCATCGGGATCAGGATTCTGTTTACAACAAAGCCTGCCGCCTCGTTTACTTCAACAGGAGTCTTGCCGATCTCTTCCGCAATCGCTTTTACCTTACCAAACACTTCGTCGGTCGTATTCTCGCCGCGGATGATCTCAACCAGCTTCATAACCGGAGCGGGATTGAAGAAGTGCATACCGATAACCGGTCTGTCGATGCCGGCGCCGATTTCCGTAATGGAAAGAGAAGAAGTATTGGTTGCAAAAATGCAGTCTGCCTTGCAGATATCCTGTAATTCTTTAAATGTCTGTTTCTTGATATCCATAACTTCAAGAGCCGCCTCAACGATCAGATCGCAGTCCGTACAGATCGTCTTAACACCTGTCGTAATTTTCGCCAGAATCTTGTCGGCATCTTCCTGTGCCATTTTGCCCTTTGCAATCCTTTTCTCAAAGCCCTTTGCAATCTTGTTTTTGCCGTTTGCCGCAAACTCTTCGTTGATATCACAGAGGCATACTTCATATCCTTCTGTCTGTGCAAAAGCCTGAGCAATACCGGAACCCATCGTTCCCGCGCCGATAATACCTACTTTCATGGTAAAAACCTCCTATATATTTTATTTTTATAAATATTGTACTACTTTTCATTTTTGACTGTCGTTGAAAGAATCCGGAAGAATCACCAAAGCGATTCTTCCGGGCAAAACATAGAATTTCTAAGGCATCAGAATACGATGCCTGAGAAATTCCTTTTGCCCTTGCCCTTAGCAGTTTTTAAACGGCTCTTTTACCTTCTCTTTGTTCTT
>CALDLG010000149.1 GCA_937910785.1 uncultured Lachnospiraceae bacterium
CACAGTGTGGAAGAACCGAAGGTTCTTCCGAACATAATGCCGAAGGCATTTTGTTTTTGTGCGGGAATACTGCGGCGGCATAGAGTATCTGCTTTTCAGGGACAGAAAGCCGGGCGCCCGTAACGGCAGAGAGCTTTGCTGACATGAATGAGAATCCGGAGAGCAGAGGAGGGGATGAGAACAATGCGACTGACAAAACGCTGGCGTCCGGAGGGGCGCGGAAAAGCAGGAATTGTAAAGAAATTCAGGTCATAAGGAAATCCGAAAATCAAAAAACCGAAAACCGTATTAATTCACGCAAACCATATGGAGGTAATGATGATGAAAAATGAAAAAATTCCGTATAAAACCTATCTGAATGAAAATGAGATGCCGAAGGCATGGTATAACCTTCGCGCCGATATGAAGCAAAAACCGGCACCGCTCTTAAATCCCGGTACGCTTCAGCCGATGAAGGCGGAAGAACTCGCGGGCGTCTTCTGCGAGGAACTGATTGCGCAGGAGCTGGACAATGATACGCCGTTCTTTGAAATCCCGGAGGAAATTCTCAGTTTCTATAAGATGTATCGTCCGTCTCCGTTAGTCCGCGCTTACTGTCTGGAGAAGAAGCTCGGCACACCTGCGAAAATTTACTACAAATTCGAAGGCAATAACACCAGCGGCAGCCATAAGCTGAACTCCGCCATAGCGCAGGCATATTATGCGAAGAAGCAGGGGTTAAAGGGCGTGACGACCGAAACCGGCGCCGGCCAGTGGGGAACCGCGCTTTCGATGGCATGTTCCTATTTTGGACTGGACTGTAAAGTGTACATGGTAAAATGCTCTTATGAGCAGAAGCCTTTCCGGCGTGAGGTAATGCGCACTTATGGGGCATCGGTAACGCCGTCGCCGTCTATGGAAACTGAGGTGGGAAGGAAGATTCTTGCAGAACATCCGAATACGACGGGAAGCCTTGGCTGTGCCATTTCCGAAGCGGTCGAAAAAGCCGTATCAAGCGACGGGTATCGTTATGTGCTTGGCAGTGTGCTGAATCAGGTACTCCTCCATCAGTCAATCATCGGTCTGGAAACCAAAGCGGCTTTTGATAAACTCGAAGTGAAGCCGGATATCATCATCGGTTGTGCCGGTGGGGGATCAAATCTGGGCGGTCTGATCGCGCCGTTTATGGGAGAAAAGCTCCGCGGTGAAGCGGACTATCGCATTATCGCCGTTGAACCGGCATCCTGTCCGAGCTTTACACGCGGCGTATATGCCTACGATTTCTGCGATACGGGAATGGTATGTCCGTTGGCCAAAATGTATACGCTTGGAAGCGATTTTATCCCTTCGGCCAATCATGCGGGCGGTCTGCGCTACCATGGTATGAGTTCCACGCTGTCAGAACTGTATCATCAGGGCCTGATGGAAGCGGTCAGTGTGAAGCAGACGGAAGTATTCAAGGCGGCGGAATATTTTGCAAGAGTGGAAGGCATCCTGCCCGCGCCGGAAAGCTCTCACGCGATTTGCGCGGCCATTGACGAAGCGGTCAGATGCAGAGAAAGCGGAGAAGAGAAAAACATCGTATTCGGACTTACCGGAACGGGATATTTTGATATGATTGCCTATCAGAAATTCCACGACGGTGAAATGAACGATTATATTCCTACGGAGGAAGAGCTGGCGGTCTACCGGGCTAAACTGCCCAAAGTGGAGTAACCAAAACCGGCAGGGCAGGCAGGCTTTTGCCTGCCCTGAAAGCTTAAACCGCAGTCTGAGCCGCGGCAGGACCGGGGCAGAAAGGAACCAAATCGGCGTCAGCTGGCGTGCAATTCCCAGATCCTTGATTCTTTCGTATTCTGCTTTCAAATCTTCGACGCCCAGGTTAATGAATACCTTACGGGTATTGATGCTGTTTGCAATTTCATTCCGGATGAAAGCTCTGAACCGGAGGTCAATATGACAGGAGGCCGACAGGATTCAGATTTGTATTGACAAGCAGGTACGGATAGGGTAATGTATAATATATCTATATAGAAATATTCTAATAGGATTAAATGAAGAGGAGGGGAGGTGCGGTGTGGAGACGAAGGGCGGATTTTATATTACGCAGATCAAACAGCGGCAGGAGAGGATCTTCGAAAGATTGCTGCGGGAGAATGGGGTAGAGATCAGCAGCGGCCAGGGGCGGATTTTGTTCGTTTTGTGGAAAAATGATTATCTGACGATCGGAGAGATCAGCAGGAGAACATCTCTTGCCGCGAATACGGTTTCGATTGTGGTGGACGGGATGGTGCAGAAAGGGATCGTGGAGCGGAAGATCAATCCGGACAACCGCCGCCAGACCATGATATCTCTCACGGAATATGCGAGGACACTGCAGGAGCAATATGAGAAGGTCTCACAGACGATGAACCGCCTTTTTTATCAGGGATTTTCAGAAGAGGAGAGGGAAGATTTTGAGCGGTATCTGGTCCGGATACTGGATACGCTGACACAGCTGGAGGAGAGAGAGAAGAAGGAGGGAATACAATGATCACACAGGAGTATATTAAAGAGTTTGCCATGAAACAGAAGACCGCGTTTATCGGGTCCGTGGACGAGGAGGGATTTCCCAATATCAAGGCGGTGTTTGCGCCCGGCAAGATAGAAGGAAACTGTTTTTATTTTTCATGCAATACTTCCGCCATGCGCTCCGGGCAATATCTGAAAAACCCGAAAGCGAGTCTGTATTTTTATCACAGAGGACGCTTTCGGTATGAAGGAATTATGCTGGTCGGCCTGATGGAGGTTTCGCAGGATGCCGAATTGAAAAAGGAACTCTGGCATGACGGGGATATCATGTATTATAAAGAGGGCGTGACGGACCCCGATTATTGTGTGCTGAAATTTACGGCGCAGCGTGGAAGACGGTACTGCGCTTTAAAGTCGGAGAATTTTATTCTCCCGTAAGCAGTCTGCCAGGAGCAATTTTTCTGATCCGCCGGGACATCAGACAGGCTGACCAGAATGCGAACAATACCAGCATGATTCCTGCCACGACACATAGCTTTACCGGTATGGAATAGGTGCATTTTACGATGCCGATACCGCTTAAAAATATCGAAAGAAGCGGATTGATAACCTGCATGCTGAGCAGGATGCCCACCGCCGCAGAGAGGGTCAGGGAAGGCATAAAGCTCATTGCGGTCTGCAGGATCAGCTGTCCCGTTGTAAAGCCGAGCGCCTTTAAAATCCCGTAATCCCGTTTTTTGCGGTTTAAGACCGTTCGGACTAACAGATACATGACAAAAACGATGATAATGCAGCTTATGATTACGATGGCAATTACGAGGAAATTCATCAGCAGCACATATACGCCTCCGGTGCTTTCGATGATTGACCGGATATTCTGCACCGCATTTACGTCGCTGCCAAACTGTTCGGAGAGGGCGCTGTTGAAATCGTCGATATCGGCGCCTTCCTTCAGATTGATATAATAGATCACGCCTGACAGGGAACTGAGCTTTTCGTATCCCTCACGCGTCATCAGGCAGTCCTTGCCGAGATTGTTGGAGCATTGGGTAAATCCCGACACAAGATACTTTTCTTCCGAATTTCCCACTGCCAGGAGCATTTCGCTGCCGATTTCGATGTTGTTATCCATAGCGTATTTGGCGGCAACGGCAAACTCATTGTCATATTTGGGGAAACGTCCCTCTATGATCATATTCTGATTGTTCATTTTGGAGCAATCGTCCGTTACGGCAGCGAATAAAGAAAGTCCGCCAACATGCTGCACCTCCAGATTATTGTTCATGAACAGATAAAACTTCTCGACGCGGTCATCCTCCTGCAGTATGGAGATAAGCTCCGTTTCTCTTTCCGGACTGATGTTAATCAGCGCGTCCGCATATTCTCCGGCAACCATTTCGATCATCGGCTGAATGTCCAGAACCGTGTTTCTGAACGAGGTTACCGCGAAAACCAGTATCAGCGAAATGACAAGCATTGTAACGCAGATCGTCAGATTCTGTTTCAGCCCGCCCAGCATGGTTTTCATGGCAAGGGCGGCGTTCAGGGGCAGTGAAGATTTCTCAAGAGGTATATGATTTTTCCTGAAATTATGTGTGGAAATGCCCTGCCGTATTGCGGTGATCGGTTCGATTTTCCGGATTTTTCCGGTGGAAAAATATACCGACATCGAGACGATTCCGGAAATGAAGACTACCGTAAATAAGATCGGGAGGGGCTGGAGCCTTACCGCGTAGGGGATGCCTGTCTGGGCAATCATCATTTCATTGATTCCGGGGAAAAAGCAGTAGGAAAGCGCAGAACCGATTACTGCCGCAGCCGCGGTAATTCCTGTGAATTGCGCAAGCAGTGCGGCAACAAGCTGGCCGCCTGTATAGCCGATGGCCTTCAGGACGCCTAAATTCTGCATATTTTCCTGAATGTAATTGGCAATGTTCGAGGCAATGACCACCACCCCGATTAACAGAACCAAAAAGGCCATTGCGCTTAAAATTCCTGCGCAGATCATTTGTGAAATATACCTTGCTGTCGTAATCATTTTGTAGTCATTTCCGGTAACCGTAACGTCCGGACAGGTTCCTGTGATTTCATTCTTTAAGTCGGCGCTGATTTTCTCACATTCCGATATGTCGTCTATTCTTGCGGAAACATAGGCGGAACGAAGAACGCCGCCTGTTTCGGACAATTCCCGGAATTTATCTTCTGTCAGCAGAAAGGCCACCATGCCGCAGTTGTGGGAACCGATCATCGCGCTGTTAAAGAAGCCGCATACGGTATATTCCAATTCCCTGCCGCCCAGGGTTATCGTTATGGTGTCGCCCGCCGCATAGTTATTTCCCGTACCGTAAAGCATGGGCAGATAGATTCCGCTTTTTTGGGCGCTGTCTTCGGTTATTTCGAATTTCCCCACATTGCGGGAGAGCGCGTCATCTTTTTCCAGCAATACACCCAGCTGAGAGATTTCACCGCCATTGTACCGGAAAGAGAAGGGCGCGCAGAGGGCGTCGTTTACAGTGAATTCGGTGATGGCGGGATGTTCTTTCAGGGTATCCGAAAGAAATGCCGGAAAGCTGTCGTCGATGGCACAGGCGGCAATGTTGACGTGGCCGTCATTTAATCTGTCATGGCATCGCTCGAAGTTCTTCTGGTAATCCATGGACAGCATGAGCCATAGATTCATCATTATGGAGGACAGCAGAACCAGTACGATGATTGTTATGGTCTGCCCCTTTGCCTTACGGATATTCGCAAGGGTAAGCAGCTTGTTTCTGTTGAAATTTCCGCTCATATCACCACCCCATTTCCGTCAGGAAACCGGACAGCTTTTTATGTCTTGCTTCCTCATTGGGGCAATATTCTCCGAGATGACATTCGCCCATAATGATGCCGTCTTTTAAGTACACAATACGATTTCCGCGCAGCGCGGAGCGCATATCGTGCGTGACCATGACAATGCTCTGCCCCTGCCTGCTGCATTCCGTAAAGGTGTTGAGAACATCCAGTCCTGACCTGGAATTAAGTGCACCGGTGGGTTCGTCGGCAAAGAGAATTTCAGGGGAGTTGATCAGCGCGCGGACGATACCGGCCCGCTGGGCTTCACCGCCCGAAATCTGCGTGGGAAATTTCCCGATCGTTTCGCCTGGAATATCCACTGCCGCAAAAAGCTTTTCCGCCCGTGCCACGAGAGCCTTTTTGTCTTTGCTTACGAGCAGTCCTGCGGCCAGAACATTGTCGAGGATGCTCATGGAGTCGATTAAATAGATCTGCTGGAATACGAAGCCGCAATGTTTCTTTCGAAACAGCGCAAGTCCGTCAGAATCAAGATCCGAAATGACGGTTTTGCCGAAGGTGATCTTTCCGAGAGTCGGCGTATCCATGCCCGAAAGAGCGTACAGAAGCGTGGACTTTCCCGCTCCGGAAGCGCCCATAATGACGGTGAAATCACCCTTATAGAGTTCTAAGTCGATGTTTTTCAGAACGTGCTGCATCGCCCCTCCGTTGGAAAAGCTTTTGCTTAGACGTTCGGTTTTGATCAGTATTTCTTTCATGATAAAACCTCCTTTTCACGTTCCGTTATATACTTTTAAACCTTAACTGTCTTTAACCAAACCTTAAAGATTCCTTAAATCGTGAAGTGTGCGGAAGTCTTAAATCCTGTCGTGCGTCGAAAGACCGCTTAAATCGTGCCGCTGAGAGGAATTCTGACGACTGCCATAAGTCCGCGGCTTCCGTTTTCCATTATAAGCGCGCCGCCCATTTCGCGCATAAAGCAGTCGGAAATATACAGGCCAAGACCGGCGCCTTCCACGTTTCCGGCATTTTGGCCGCGTTTGAATTTTTCTTTCAGGAAGGGGATTTCCTCATCGGGCACACCGCCTCCGAGGTCCTCGATTCGAATGCACAGGAAAGTTTCATGAAGAGAAATGTCCACGTTGATTTCGGTGTCCGCATATTTGTAGGAATTGGAGAAGATATTGTCGAAAACCTGCTGTAAGCGGAGTTTATCCGCATAGATCAGGCAGTCGGGGACAGAGGGAATCCGGGCATAATGAAAATAATCCGCGTCCGTCAGCATTTCGGAAATTTCTCCGCTTTGCATGTCCGAGGGTTTTACGGTAAGCTGCTGCAATTCCTCCAGCGTGGCCGACAAAAGGTTCGTGACGAGGGTATTTATCTGGTCCGCTTTGCGAATGATGTGGGTATAGTTCTGCCTGCTTTTTTCATTCTCCGCAACGGCGGCGCCTACCTCCGAAGCCGCTTTGATGCTTGCCACGGGCGTCCTGATATCGTGGGAAAGCTTTGCCGCAAGCTCCTTTTTTCCGGCATTTGCGCGGGCTTCCGCAAGGCGGGCTTTTTGTAATTCCGAACGCATGAGATCAAAGCTTTCGGTGAACGCACCGAAAATATTGTCTCTGTCCATTGTAAGGGGAAGATCGAGATTTCCGCCCGCCACACGCTCTGCGAAAGCTTTTAGCCTTGCAAACGGCTTTAAGATCCTGTGGTTTAAATAGAGCGTATAAATCACAAGGCAGATGCATTGGAGCGCTGCCGCCAGAATCGGAACGGCGGCGTATTTTTTCTGATTTTCCAGAAGGGTTTTCGGACTGTCGTTGTAAATAATGATTTTGCCATAAACCCTGCCGTCTTTTTCAAGATCGAGAATGGTATCGCGGTGTACGATGGCAGCGTTAATGCTTTCGCAAAGTCCCCGCTTTGTCGCGAAAACCGGAGAGCCGTCATTGTCAAGCACGACATAATCAAGGGTGGTGGAATTATGGTGATTCCGGAGATTGTCCCAGTCTTTCAGCACGGTTTTTACAGCCTCGTTTACTTCGACAGCGTTCAGCGCAGATTCAGTATTCGAATTTCCATACCATATCAAAGCGGAAGTTTCCGCAAGAAAAATGATCATGATACAGATCAGGAAGATTCTGAGTTTCATTTTTACTCCCATCTGTCTGCTTTAGCAGACACTCAAATCAGTAGTTGTAAGCGCTTTTCTTTTAACTTTGCCTCCATGTTTTCAAGCTTTGCCGGTGACGAATTTGTAGCCGTCTCCCCAGACGGTCAGGATGTATTTCGGACTGCAGGGGTCGGGTTCTATCGCTTCGCGTATCTTCCTGATGTGGACATTCAAGGTGCCGTCCCCGGTAAATTTATCCTCCCAGACCTTTTCAAAAAGTTCCTGCTTGGAGACCACTCTGTTTTCATTTCTGATCAGGCAGGCAAGCAGCCGGAATTCCAGTGCCGTAAGCTTTACGGCGCAGCCGTTTATCAAAACCTGCTTTGCGTTAAAATCAACGGTCAGCCGGCCGTCGGAATAGGACGTATCCGTGCGCTGTCCGTAACGCTTCAGCACCGCTTTTACCTTGGCAAGCAGCACGCCCAGCGAATATGGCTTTTGGATATAATCGTCGCCGCCGATGTTCAGTGCGATAATCTGATCGTCGTCACTCGACCTTGCGGAAATAAAAAGAATGGGTATCTGTGTTTTCCCCCGCAGTTCCCTGCACAATGCAAAGCCGCTGTCGTTTCCGAGGTTGATATCAAGAAGCAGCAGATCTGCGGAATGATTTTTCATAAAATTTCTGCATTCATCGGCTGTATATACGACAGAGGTGTTTACGCCGAACAGGTTAAAATATTCCGCGGTGCTGTCTGCGAGCAGCTTTTCGTCATCAATGATCAGACAGTCGTATTTCATAGAAATCCCCCATTTCTTTCTCCCGGTGCATATGGAATACTGAATCTTACCATATCGGGCGGTCTGCGTCAATCTCCGGAGGCATAAATTATGCCCGCCGGCGAACGATAAAGCGGCACTGCTTTCAGGAGTGATTCCGGCTGTGGAAAAGGGAGATGACTTGTGATAAAATAAAAGTATATGAAAAAAGTGGATTTTGAGAAAGATACGATTATAACAAATATCATACAGACAGCGCTGCCGATGCTGGTGGCTCAGGTTTTCAGTCTTCTGTACAGCATCGTGGACAGGATCTATATCGGAAGAATCGAAGGGTATGGCACGCAGGCGCTGGGAGCGGTCGGACTGTGCTTTCCGATGATCACATTAATTGGCGGTTTTACCAACATGTTCGGTCTTGGCGGCGCGCCTTTATTCTCCATTGCGCTTGGGAAAAATGACGGAAGGAAGGCCGGTGATGTCCTGAATACGGCATTTCGGCTGGAAATAACAGCCGGCGTTGTCCTGATGCTGTTGGGGGAACTTTTCGCGGCCGGGATTTTATCGGTTTTCGGCGCGGCTGCGGACGAGCTTGTTTTTTCTGTTCCTTATATCAGGATCTATCTGATCGGAACGGTATTTACCATGATTTCCACCGGTATGAACCCATATATCAACGCGCATGGATATGCGTCGGTGGGAATGAAATCCGTATTGACCGGGGCGGTTTCCAATATCGTGCTGGACCCGATTTTCATTTTCGCGCTGGGTCTTGGGGTAAAAGGAGCGGCGATTGCG
This sequence comes from uncultured Lachnospiraceae bacterium, assembly GCA_937910785.1. Taxonomy (GTDB): domain Bacteria; phylum Bacillota; class Clostridia; order Lachnospirales; family Lachnospiraceae; genus UBA3282. The sequence goes on from CALDLG010000149.1 coordinate 8,972, forward strand.
ACGGTAATCTCGCAGTTTTTGTCCATGCTGGTGGTTCTCCGGTTCCTTTTTGGCCCGGAGAATGAATTTAAAATATCCTTTCAACGGTTTTTTACATTTTCTTATGCGAAAGAGATTATCAGCCTCGGTTTATCGCCGTTTGTCATGCAATGCACCAATTCCCTGGTTTCCGTAGCCTGCAACAACGTGCTGATGAGAACCGGAGGGGCTTTATATGTATCCGTGATGACAATGATCTCTTCGGTACGGCAGATTCTGGACACCCCGATTATGGCGGTTACGGAAGGGTCGTCGCCGGCTATTTCCTATAATTACGGAGCGGGAAAATTTAAGAGAGTAAAATGCGCGATCATGATTATGTCCGTAACGGCCATTGCGTATACCTGTCTGATGTGGATGCTGATCGAGAGGTTTCCGCTTCTGTTTATCAGAATTTTCAGCGATGACGCGACTCTGCAGCAGCTGGCGCTGCGGCCGCTTCATCTGTATTTTCTGGCTTTTGTTTTTCAGGCCTTTCAGTATTCCGGGCAGACCGTTTTTAAGGCATTGAATAAAAAGAAGCAGACCATTTTTTTCAGTTTATTCAGAAAAGTGATCATGGTTGTTCCGCTGACATTTCTGCTGCCCTATGCTTTTCAAATGGGAACGGATGGTGTTTTTCTGGCGGAGCCGGTTTCAAACCTGATCGGAGGACTGGCCTGCTTTATCACAATGGCTGCCACGGTTTTTCCGGAACTGAAAAAGGACGGAGCCTGATGGCTTTGCGGTATCCGGAAAGGGGCATGGCATTATGACCATGGACATGGACGGCAATATGGCAGCGTTGGGTTATTCTGTTTTTTTCCGTGAAAATATGGTAAAATCGATAAGGATAGATGAAAAAAGAAGATGAGATGGCAGAGGAGGAAAAATATGCTGGAATTTCGGTATGATACGCAGTTATTGATTGAAGGAGAGAGTCTGGACGAGGATGTGATCAGCGATTATATTACGGAGCATCTGAAGGGGGACTGTCTGCTGGCGGTCGGAGATGAAGAGCTGATCAAGATTCATTTTCATACGAATGAGCCATGGCAGTTACTGGAATACTGCGCTTCTCTTGGGGAAATTTATGATATCGTCGTGGAGGACATGGACAGACAGGCGCGGGGACTGATGGGATAGGCGCTTTACCATTTTTTCGGAAATAAAGTACGGAAGGAAGATCATGGAGGATCAGGATGAACAGGGATTTGACGACGGGCAGCGTTTTCAAAACGATTGTCTTTTTTTCGCTGCCTTATCTGCTTTCTTATTTTTTGCAGACGCTGTATGGTATGGCGGATTTATTTATCATCGGGCAGTATTGCGGGGTGGAGAGCACAACGGCGGTTTCAATCGGGAGCCAGGTCATGCATATGCTGACGGTGATGATTGTCGGGCTGGCGATGGGCTCCACGGTGATGATCGGGCGGGCGGCCGGCGCGAAGGAAAAGAAAAAGATCAATCTTGCGGTCGGGAATACGGCCACGTTATTTATGTCTCTTTCCATTGTGTGTACGGTGCTGTTACTGTTTGCGGTAAAGGGCATCGTGGAGGTCATGGCGACGCCGGAAGAGGCGGTGGACGGGCTGATTCGGTATCTGACAATCTGTTTTATCGGAATTCCGTTTATTACGGCGTATAATATTATCAGCTCCGTTTTTCGTGGAATGGGGGATTCCAAAAGTCCGATGTATTTTATTGCGGTTGCCTGTGTCTTTAATATTGCGCTGGACTATCTTTTTATCGGCGTATTGGGGCTTGGAACGGCGGGAGCGGCGCTTGGGACGACGCTGGCGCAGACGATCAGCGTGATTGTTTCTTTTGCCGTGATCCGGAAGCGCGGAATGATTCCGGGGCTTTGCAGAGCCGATTTCAGGCCGGAGAAGGCAGTGCTTGGAAATATTTTAAAGGTGGGCATTCCGGTGGCCGTACAGGATGGATTTATTCAGATCGCGTTTATCGTCATTACGGTCTTTGCGAACCGCAGAGGATTGAGCGATGCGGCGGCAGTGGGCATTGTGGAAAAGCTGATCGGCATTCTTTTCCTGATTCCGTCGTCCATGCTCTCTGCCGTTTCGGCGTTGTCCGCGCAGAATATCGGAGCGGGAAGGCATGACCGGGCAAGGGAGACCCTGCAGTATGCGACGCTTATTGCGGTATCCTTCGGGCTGATCGCCTCGGTTATCATGCAGTTTGCGGCGGAAAGTGCGGTGGGGCTGTTTGCGGATGACGCAGAGGTAATTCTGTTGGGCGGGCAGTATATGCGCGGCTATGTATGGGACTGCATTTTTGCGGGTGTGCATTTTTGCTTCAGCGGTTACTTCTGTGCGTATGGGCTGTCGATGGTTTCTTTTATCCACAATTCGCTTTCCATTGTCTGCGCCAGGATTCCGCTCGCCTACATCGCGGCAGAGTATTTTACGGAATCTTTGTTTCCCATGGGCATTGCGGCTCCGGCGGGTTCACTTTTGTCCGTTGTGATCTGCATCGCGGCATTTATCCGGATGAGGCGCCGCAGCGATCCGGTAAAAGCTGAGGAATAAAAGAGAGAAGAAGAAAAAGGAAGAACGAAAAGAAAGAAGAACGAAGAGAAAATTGAAGAAAAAGAGGAAAAGAGGAAAAGAGGGAACAAACAATGTGGTTTTTATTTGCAGTTCTGTCATCCGTCTTTGCAGCGCTGACCGCGATTCTTGCCAAGGTCGGCATCGAGGGCGTTAATTCCAATCTGGCGACGGCGGTGCGGACCGTCGTCGTACTGATCATGGCGTGGGGGATGGTTTTTCTGACGAACGCGCAGGGCGGGATCTGGGCAATCAGCAGGAAAAGCTGGTTGTTTCTTGTGCTGTCCGGTCTGGCGACCGGCGCCTCCTGGCTCTGTTATTATAAGGCACTCCAAATGGGAGAGGCATCGAAGGTGGTACCGATCGACAAAATGAGTGTTGTGATCACGCTTATCCTGGCTTTTGTATTTCTGAATGAAAAGTTTACGGTAAAGTCAGTTATCGGATGTCTGTTGATCGGGGCTGGGACGCTTTTCATGGTATTATGAAAAGAAAGCGCCTGGGCGGCGGAAAATAAGAGACGGGGTGGCAGAGAATGGAAGAGCATAAGGCGGCGTGGGGAGACGGAAATTGCAGGCTGGAGGAGGAGCGGCTGGAATTTCTGAGAAGTTATGATTTTATGAAACTGGGACAGGCCTTAAACCATCGAAACTGGCAGGTGGCGGCGATGACGGTGCAGCGGATGCAGAACCGTATTAAAGAGCTTGAGCTTGATATGTTCGCAAGACAGTTTACGGGGATACGGCAGTGTATTCTTCATAAGCAGGACCGTCAGGCCAAGGATCTTCTGGCGCTTGTGATGGCGAAGCGGGCCGGAATGCTGAATGGGAAACATACGGACTGAAGAGGCGGAAGGAAAGGAACTGACGCATGGCGCTACAATTTTATTTCGGCGGATCGGGAGCCGGGAAAAGCAGAAAACTTCATGAAGATATTATCGCGGCCGCGGGAAAGGAACCGAAACGCAATTTTCTCCTGATCGTGCCGGATCAGTTCACGATGCAGACGCAGATGGATCTTGTGCTGGAGCATCCAAACAGGAGCATTATGAATATCGATGTATTGAGCTTCGGCAGGCTGACGCATCGGATTCTGGAAGAGGTCGGAGCGGAGGATATGCCGGTCCTCGATGATACGGGCAAGAGCCTGATTCTGCGGAAAATTGCGGAAACGGAACAGCCAAAGCTGTCCGTGATCGGGAAGCATCTTCATAAAATCGGCTATATACATGAGGTGAAATCCGCCATCTCGGAGTTTATGCAGTACGGGATCGGTACGAAGGAGCTGTCGAAGCTGACAGAATATGCCGAAAGCCGGGGCGCGCTGTATTATAAACTGAAAGATCTGCAGGTATTATATGAAGGCTTTCTGTCCTATATTCAGGAAAAGTTTATCACGACGGAGGAAACGCTGGACCGATTATGTGAAGCGCTTCCCAAATCGGAAATTATCAGAGACTGTGTGATCGCATTCGACGGATTTACCGGTTTTACGCCGATTCAGTATCGCGTGATACAGGAACTTATGAGATTGACCGAAAGAGTCATCGTTACGGTCACGATCGACGCGGGAGAAGATCCTTACCGGATGGACGGGGAACAGAAGCTTTTTCACCTGAGCAGGAAGACGGTGGCGGATCTGCGGAAACTGGGAGAAGATATCGGCGTTTTGATGCTGCCGGAAGTATTCTGCAAGGGGATAGCGGGCTGGCTCCCAAGATTTACGGACAATCCGGAGCTGGCGCATCTGGAGCGGCAGCTGTTTCGCTATCCGGCAGCGCCTTATGAAAAGGAGCCGGAGCGTATCCGCCTGACGGAAGCATCGACGCCGAAGGAGGAGGTGCGGCAGACCTGCATTGAGATCTGCCGGCTGTTAAACAGAGAGGACCTGCATTACCGGGATATCGCGGTTGTTACGGGAAGCATGGAAACCTATGGAAATGATATTGAAGAGGAATTTGCGAAATTTGGCATTCCGATTTATATGGATCAGACAAGGGGGATTTTATTCAATCCTTTTACCGAATATATCCGCAGCGCCCTGCAGATCGTGTTAAAGGATTTTAACAGAGAAGCGGTATTCCATTATCTGAGGACGGGGCTTTGCGGCATGGAGCGGGATGAGATCGACAGGCTGGAGAATTATGTCCGTCGTTTCGGTCTGCGTGGCAGGAAGCAGTGGGAAGCTCTTTTTATCTATAAGGAAGAGAAAGGAGAAGAGGGAGTTGTCCTGCTTGCCCGGTATAACGAGATGCGGGAAAAGCTGCTCGCACAGCTGGAGCCGTTGCTGCGGTCCTGTTCTACGGCGGGAGAGCTTGTCCATGCGCTGTATGATTTTCTTGTGCGGAATGAATTGCAACAGAAGCTTGCCCGCTTCGAGGCGAAGTTTCAGGCGGAGGGGGAGCTTGCGAGGGCGAAAGAATATGGTCAGATTTATGGCCTTGTGATCGACCTGTTAGACCAGATCGAGGGGCTTTTGCGGGAAGAACGCATTTCGATGCAGGAGTTTTCCGAAATTCTGGATGCCGGTTTTGCGGAAATTACGGTGGGAACAATACCGCAGAACGTGGACAGGATCGTAATCGGTGATATCGAAAGGACCCGTTTAAAGCAGGTCCGGGTGCTCTTTTTTCTGGGAATTAACGACGGAAACATTCCGAAAGGGAACGGAGGCGGAGGCATTATTTCCGATATTGACCGGGAATTCTTACAGGAGTCCGGCTGGGAGCTTGCGCCCACGCCGCGGCAGCAGATGTACATTCAGCGGCTGTACCTGTATCTGAATATGACGAAGCCCTCGGAACGGTTGTATCTGTCTTATGCGAAGGTTGGAAATGACGGAAAAAGCAAGCGGCCCGCTTATCTGATCGATACGATGCAGAAGCTTTTTCCGTTGCTTGTCATTCGGAGCCCGGAGCTTCTTCCGATGGAAGAGCAGCTGTCGAACGGGGCTGACGGCATTCTTTTCTTTACGGAGCTTTTGCGGGAGTATGCGGCGGGCAGACTGGACGGGGAGGAGGAACGAAAGCTTTTTACCTTTTTCAAAAGCTATTATGATGATCCGGACTGGCGGGATCAGATCGTGCGGCTGATCGATACGGCCTTCTGGCACTATCAGGAGAGTCCGCTTTCCGGACAGGTGACATCTGCGCTATACGGAACCGTTCTGCAAAACAGCGTCAGCCGTCTGGAAAAGTACGCGGCCTGTGCCTATGCGCATTTTCTGCAGTACGGCCTGTCCTTAAAGGAACGTGGTGAATACGGTTTCGAAGATGTGGATATGGGAAATGTTTTTCATGGGGTGCTGGAACTGTTCGCGGCAAAGCTTGAGGAGCGCCATTATACATGGTTTGACTTTCCGCAGGAAGACGGGGAGAAAATGCTGGATGAGGCCATAGAAGCTTATGCGGCGGATTACGGAGAGACGATTCTCTACAGCAGCGCCAGAAACCAGCATCTTCTGCGGCGTATCAGAAGGATTCTGAGCCGGACGATACGGACGCTGCAGATACAGCTGCAAAAGGGGTCCTTTCTGCCGGAGCATTTCGAAATGTCTTTTTCCATGCTGGAAGATCTGGAGGCGGTAAATATTGCGCTGACCGGACAGGAAAAAATGAAATTGCAGGGACGGATTGACAGGATCGATACCTGTGAGGAAGAGGATGTCGTCTATGTGAAGGTTATCGATTACAAATCGGGCAGCCGGAAGTTCGATCTTGCGGCGCTGTATTACGGCTTGCAGCTGCAGCTGGTGGTCTATATGAATGCGGCGGTGGAGATCGAGAGGAAGAAACATCCGGGGAAAAAAGTCGTGCCGGCCGCGATGCTGTAT
>CALDLG010000150.1 GCA_937910785.1 uncultured Lachnospiraceae bacterium
AGTAGGTAAAGAGTATAAAGAGAAAATTGGTTATGCGGCAGATTTTTATGTAGTGGAAATCGGAGACGGACCGGCAAAGCTGTAAGGGCCGTAATTGGAATGGATCAGGATACAGGAAAGGAGACAAGGCCAATGATACGGAAAAATATCGGGAAATTGGTCCGGTATGGATTAAAAACGGGACTGATTGAAGAAGCGGATAAAATTTACACGACGAACAGGCTTCTGGAGCTTTTTCATCTGGATGAGCCGGAAGAAAATGAAGATGATGTTACAATGGAGCCGGAAGAACTGGAGACGGTGCTTTCGGAAATGATGGATTATGCTTATGAGCAGGGAATTATGGAAGAGAACAGTATCGTTTATCGTGATCTGTTTGATACGAAGATTATGAGCATGCTCGTTCCGAGACCGAGTCAGGTAATTGCGGAATTTGCCGGGAGATATGAACGGAGTCCGCAGGAGGCAACGGATTATTTCTATAAGCTGAGTCAGGATACGGATTATATCAGAAGATACCGCATCCGGAAGGACCAGAAATGGGTCGCATCGACGAAGTATGGGGATCTGGATATTACGATCAATCTGTCCAAACCGGAAAAGGACCCGAAAGCAATTGCGGCAGCAAAGAGCGCGAAGCAGAGTGGTTATCCGAAATGCCTTCTCTGTATGGAAAACGAAGGCTATGCGGGACGGGTCAACCATCCGGCAAGGCAGAATCACCGGGTGATTCCGGTAACGATTCATGGAAGCAGATGGGGATTTCAATATTCACCTTATGTATATTATAATGAGCATTGCATTGTTTTCAATTCCGAGCATATTCCGATGAAGATTGAACACGATACATTCTGCAAACTTTTTGATTTCGTGAAACAGTTTCCACATTATTTTGTGGGTTCCAATGCGGACCTGCCAATCGTTGGCGGATCGATTTTAAGCCATGATCATTTTCAGGGCGGACATTATGAGTTCGCAATGGCGAGAGCGGCTGTGGAGCGGACCTTTGTCATAAAAGGCTATGAAGACGTGGAGGCCGGCATTGTCAACTGGCCCATGTCCGTGATCCGTATCGCGTCAAAGGATACGGACAGACTGATCGCACTTGCGGACGTCATTTTGGACGCGTGGAGAAAATATACCGATGAAGCGGCATTTATTCTGGCAGAGACGGATGGAGAGCCGCATAATACAATCACGCCGATCGCCAGAAAGCGGGGAGATAAATTTGAGCTGGATCTGGTTCTGCGCAATAATATTACGACAGAGGAGCATCCGCTCGGCGTTTATCATCCTCATGCGGAACTGCATCATATTAAAAAAGAAAATATCGGATTGATTGAAGTCATGGGACTCGCGGTACTGCCCGCCCGGCTGAAGGATGAGATGGAACGGCTGGCGGAAGCGATTCTTGCGGGAAAGGACATCCGTGGAGATGAGCTGTTAGAGAAGCATGCGGACTGGGTAGAGGCTTTCCTGCCCTCCTATCCGGAAGTGAACAGGGAGAACATCATGGATATCCTGCATAAAGAAATCGGTGATGTCTTCATGCGGGTACTGGAGGATTCCGGAGTTTATAAGAGAACACCGGAAGGGCAGGCGGCTTTTGACAGATTTGTGAAATCCATAGGGTGAAGAGATTTTTTAAGGCATGGATATGAAAACGAAAATGCAGCGGTGACGAATGCCGCTGCATTTTTTCTGCATATCAGTCAGAGATATTTTGTGCGGTATTAGCGGACTCCTGCAACAGAAGCCAGTTCTCCGGGAGTGGAGAGGCGATACTCTGCGTCGATATCTTTTAAATGGCTTCCCCAGCCCGCCAGCGCAAAATCAACGCCGGCATGCCGGGCGCATTCCCGGTCATAACGGCTGTCTCCGACATAGAGGATTTCATTACGTTTTGTGCCTGACAGCTCCATATATTTCAAAAGCGGAGCCGCGGCCGGCTTGTGTTCGGCTGTATCGTCCGCACAGACGACGATGTCAAAATACCGGCGGATAGGAAAACGCCGGAATTCCTGTTCAAATTCGTCCCGGATTCTTGAGGTGGCAATGCCGAATCCGCAGCCTGCCTGAGACAGTGTCTGCAGAACCTCTTCAATGCCGGGAAAGATGCTTACGGTATCATCATACCGGTGAAGATAGTCGATCCATAATTCCAGTGCCGCGGGAACATCCGGAAAGGCCAGCTTTATCAGGGCATCTTCTCCGGTAATACCCAGTGCGAAAATCAGTTCTTCAAGAGGCGTTTCTTTACCGGTAAGCGTTTTGATTGTATCCTGCAGGGAATGCAGGACCGCGTATTCCGTATCCGCTAACGTGCCGTCAACGTCAAATATGATCTGTTTATATTTCATCATCATAACCATACCTTTCACAATTTAATATATTGTATCATATCTTTCGATTTAAGCAAGCTGATGAAGCCCCGACTTTCAGGGAAGCTTTCCGGATATGTCATGACGGAAGATTTTGAGATGCTTCTTGTAAAAATATCAATATCGGCTAAAATAGAATCATATGGAAAACGCCGAAGGGAGGGCTATCATTGAAAAAGGCAGTGATCGTAGGTTACGGTAATATGGGAAGTAAGTATGCCGAACAGATTTACAGCGGTAAAATAAAGGATTTATCCCTGTATGGAGTCCTGTGCCGGAATGCGCCGGGGCAGCAGGAGATTCGGGAAAGTATGCCGCAAGCCGTTATTTTTCCGGATGAAGAGAGTCTGTTTGCGGCATGCGGGGATTTCGATGCGGTTATCATAACGACGCCGCATAAGGAGCATGTAAGGGTCGTACGAAAAGCACAGCAGGCCGGACTTCATGTGCTGTGTGAGAAACCGCTCGGCGTAACGGTGAAAGAATGCGAAGCATTAACTTATGACGGGGAAGAGACGGTTAATGCGATGGTTTTTAACTGGCGGGCAAGAGAGATCTATCGTCAGGTATATGAACAGATCCGTTCCGGGAAACTGGGGCGTCTTACACAGGTGGTATGGATTGCCAATTTCTGGTATCGTCCGGCATATTACCATCACGCTTCCGCGTGGCGCAGCAGCTGGGGCGGTGAAGGCGGAGGACTTCTAATCAATCAATGCCAGCATCTTCTGGATATGTGGAACTGGCTTTTCGGACAGCCCTGTGAGGTTTCGGCGCAGCTCGGTTACGGGCAGTACAGTGATATCCGGGTGGATGACAAAGCGTCGCTTTTTTTCAGGCATGAGAACGGGATGTGGGGAACCTTTATTTCTTCCAGCGGTGATTCTCCGGGAACAAACCGTCTGGAAATACACGGAGAGCTTGGCAGGCTGGTAGTGGAAGATAACCGGTATCTTACGATTTCCGAAAATGAAGCTTCCACGACGCGCGTATCGGAAACATCTCAGGAAATGTATCCGACAATTTCCTGTACGGAGGAACGTCGGGAAGTGGAACAGACGGAGAATGAATATACGACAATTCTGCAGAATTTTGCGGATGCGATGGAAGGCCGCGCGCAGCCGTTAGCCGGGATTGCGGACGGAAGGCGTGCGCTTGAGAACTGCAATGCGGCATATCTGTCGGACTGGCAGCGGAAAGCGGTAGAAATTCCCTGTGATTTCGAATTATATGCGGCAGAACTGCAGAAGAAAATACAGGAAGAACCATAGGCTCCGCCTGTATTCGAGACGCGCTTTATGCGCAAAACGGACAGAAACGTCCGTAGATATGCAGATATTGTGTTATCCGGGCTTTATCATTCATTGGAAATGCCGAGCATACTGGAGAGAAAAGAATAAAAATCCCCCTGTTGTTCATTATTCATTTTCTGATATAAAGAGATAAGCCGTTGATATTTTTTGAGATTATGCATGTTATTTGCGAGCAGGGAATCAGCATTCGTCCGCTCTTCGGAGAGATAGAGAATGTAATCGGTAGAGACGTGGAAAAAACGTGACAGGTCAATTAGAAGCATGGCATCGGGAACGCTGGTGCCGGTTTCGATTTTACTCAACATTGTCTGATTTGCGCCAAGATACTCGGCAAGGACTTTCTGTGTTAATTTTTTTTCCAATCGTAATTCCTTGATTCGTGTTTTCATTCGTACTTTCCTTTCCTCTATTGTATACTGTTTTCCGCCATGAAGTATTCCAATTTTTAATTGGTATATTCCGGGTAGAATGTTTATTCATTATTGAATATGAGAAGAAAAGGAAATCGGCAAAAATAACACAAAATGTGGTAAAATTTGCACTTGACAATAATCTGTGGGGAATTTTGGGGCGATAGTTATGATAGAAAAAGGAGCAAAATCCGGTATGAAAATTCTTCTGACAGCAATTAATGCCAGATATATTCATTCCAATCCGGCCGTATACAGCCTGCGCGCCTGTGCGGGAGAGAAATATCGGCCGAATCTTGAGATCGCGGAGTATACGATCAATTATCGCGGGGAAGAAATTTTAGCCGACCTTTATCGAAAAAGCCCTGACGTGATCGCTTTTTCCTGTTATATATGGAATTGGAGCATCATAGAGGGGCTGTTAGCGGAGCTTCCTAAAATAATGCCGTGTGTGCCTGTCTGGCTTGGCGGTCCGGAAGTTTCTTACCATCCGGAGGAGCTGCTTTTCAAATACCCCGCGGTAACGGGCGTTATGATCGGAGAGGGGGAAGAGACTTTTCGGGAACTGACCGAATATTACTGCGGCGGGACGGCATCCGGGGAGGAAAACAGGACGGCAGGCGGCGGAGAAGAGCGTCTGCATGCGATCCGGGGAATCGCATACCGTCGTTCCGGTCCCGGACGGGAGGATGAGATCTGCCGTACGCCGGAGAGGGAACTGACGGACCTGTCCGCGCTGCCTTTTCTTTATGACGATCCGGGGCCGTTCGAAAATAAAATCATTTATTATGAAAGCAGCCGGGGCTGTCCCTTCCGATGCAGCTATTGTCTTTCTTCCATCGATAAGAAAGTGCGGCTGCGGGATATCGATACGGTGAAAAAAGAGCTGCAGTTTTTTCTGGATCATAAGATAAATCAGGTAAAATTTACAGACAGGACCTTTAACTGCGATCATGGGCATGCGAAAGAGATCTGGCGGTATCTGGCGGAGCATGATAACGGCGTGACAAACTTTCATTTTGAAATTGCCGCGGATATTCTGACGGAAGAAGAGTTGAATATTCTGGCCGGCCTGCGGCCCGGTCTGGTTCAGCTGGAAATCGGCGTGCAGACGGTTAATGAGGAGACCCTGCGGGAAATCCGGCGGCCGTCCGATATCGATAAGATAAGACGGGTCGTAGGGCGTATCGGAGAAGCGCATAATATTCATGTTCATCTGGATTTAATTGCCGGACTTCCTTACGAGGACTATGAAAGCTTCGTGCACTCCTTTAACAGTGTCTTTGAAATGCGGCCTCAGCAGCTTCAGCTCGGATTTCTGAAAGTGCTGAAGGGTTCCTATCTGTCTGAAAAAGCGGCGGATTATGGAATTCGTTATACGGATGCGCCGCCGTATGAAGTGCTTTCCACGAACTGGCTGTCGTATGAGGAGCTTCTGACATTCAAACAGGTGGAATCTATGGTGGAGATCTATTATAACAGCGGCCAGTTTACCTGTACGCTTCCTTTGGTTCGGACGGCGTTTCCGGATGCCTTTACGATGTTTCTGCAGCTTGCGGATTTTTACCGGGAAAAGGGATATCTGCTGACATCACCATCCCGCGTCGACAGATATCTTGCATTGCTTGATTTTGCCGGGAACATAAAGCTGCCCGATGCATCATCCGGACAGGAAGAAATCCTGCGTCAGGCCTTGACATTTGATCTGTACCTGAGAGAGAATATGAAAAGCAGGCCGGCCTTTGCGAAAGACCTGATGCCTTATAAACAGCGCATTCGGGATTATTATCGGAAGGAAGCTGAGATTCGGCATGATCTGCAGGACTATGCCGGATACGACGGCAGACAGCTTGCAAAGATGACGCATATGGAAGTCTTTGATTATCCGGTGTGGGAACCGGATTTCAGAAAACACATGAAAAAATCGGATGAGCCGCTGATGGTGCTGTTTGATTACGGGACAAGAAACGCGCTGACCTATGAGGCGCGGCATGTGGTTGTTTCCGGGGAAAAAGAAAGGATATCGTACGGATGACAAAACATACAAAAGCAATTCTGGATTTACTGGATGCCCATTACGGGACAGAGTATGTCTGTTACCTGCATCATGAGAATGCATGGCAGCTGCTGATTGCGACGATGCTGAGCGCTCAGTGTACGGACGCCAGAGTAAATATCGTGACGAAGGACCTTTTTCAAAAATATACCTGTATTGATGATTTCGCAGATGCGGATCTGAAAGAGCTGGAGCAGGACATTCATTCTACCGGATTTTACCATAATAAAGCGAAAAATATCATTGCCTGCTGTCAGGATCTGCGCGATAAATTCGGAGGAGAGGTGCCGGAGTCCATCGAAGAGCTTACCTCACTTGCGGGCGTAGGGAGAAAGACGGCTAACGTCATCCGGGGAAATATTTTTCACGAACCGAGTGTGGTTGTGGATACACATGTGAAGCGAATTTCCAAAAAGCTTGGCATTACGAAAGAGGACGATCCCGTCAAGGTGGAGATGGAGCTGATGAAGGCGCTGCCGAAAGATCACTGGATTCTCTGGAATATTCAGATCATTACGCATGGACGGCAGATCTGTAAGGCGCCGACACCGAAATGTGAGGAGTGCTTTCTGCAGGAGCATTGTATGGATTACCAAAAGAGACAGCATGGAAAAGACGGCAGAAGGAAGGCTGCGGAAGGGAAAGGAAAGACGGAAGCATGACGGATTCTTATGTAGCTTTGGATGTGGAGACGACAGGGCTTGATTTCAAACGGGATAAAATAATTGAGATTGGCATGGTAAAAGTGCGCTCCGGAGAAACGATCGACCGGTTCGAAAGCTTTGTCAATCCGGGCCGGATATTGGAAGCGCGGATCAGCGAGCTGACGGGAATTCAGGACAGACAGCTTGAGGGCGCGCCGGATATCGGAGAGATTCTGCCGGATGTGATGCGGTTTATCGGGGATGATATTCTGATCGGCCATGGAATTTTGTTTGATTACGCTTTCGTAAAAAGGGCGGCGGTAAACAGGCGCCTTACTTTCGAAAAAGAGGGAATCGATACTTTGAGGCTGGCGAAAGCCTTTTTGCCCGATTTAAAAAGCAGGGGCCTTGGTTTTCTGTGCGAGTATTACGGAATTGAGCACAATGCGCACAGGGCATTTTCCGATGCAAAGGCGGCATCGGATCTGTATCAGAAACTGGCGATGCTTTATTATCGGGGAAATGAAGCGGCGTTTGAGCCGGTCCGCCTTCTGTATCAGGCAAAACGGGAAACGCCGATTACGATACCGCAAAAAGAGCAGTTATATAAATTGTTGGACAGGCATAAACTAAAAGTAGACTATCAGGTGGAAAAGCTTACCCGCAATGAGGCGAGTCGTCTGATTGGCCGGCTTCTTGCAGAATACGGACGATAGTTTTTTTCATCGCAGAATTTAATGCTTCGACTGTCGGATAGAGTTCCCGGATCTTTTCAGGCATCTTTTTTTCCAGGTAGATATCACAAAGCAGTTTATAGGAGCCGCTGATATCGGTTCCTGTGGAAACCGCAAATTCCAGAACCCCGCAGGCTTCGTCCACACAGCCGTTCTGATACAGGCAGGCAGCCCACTGATTCAGTGTTCTGGCAAGAACGGTGTAGTTCTGGTCATATCGGGATAATACATCGATATTGGGCGCACCGTATTTCAGCTTCAGGTCGGTATTGGAGATGCCCGTGAAGTTTACGATTCTGGACTCGCTTAACGTGTGGAATGTTTCCCTGTATTCCGAGGCCTTTTCGTTATCCGGAAGAAGATGCAGGAAAAGGCGGTCAAGAGGAATCGTGATATAAGGAAGATCATCCAGTGATTTCCGTCTTGTGTTGTTGGCCCGATGCTCTTTGGCCCAGAAGGACCGGTTCTTTTCGGCATCAATACGATTGTGCTTGGAAATCTCATAGGTCAGCCAGGCGGTAAATACAAGGAAACTTGCAAAAAACGGAAATTTCATATATAATATCCTTTCAGGGAATGGAGGTCTTTGTTATGTTTTCGTTTCATAATAAAAAATCAAAACAGATTATATCATCTGTCATTATTGTAATTCTGGTTTTGGCAATGGTATTGCCGGTTCTGCTTAGTGTGGCAGGTTAGCCACGCAATCAGTTTAGCATATTTTGAAGAAAGAAGCAATCTTGCAGGAAGGGAAAGGTTATGGCTATGCGCAGAAGAAGGGGAATGCTGACAGTTATAACGATGTTTTTGATCGGCTTTTTATCGACGGGAGTAACGGTAAATGCCGAAGAAGAGAGAATTGAAAAGGGAATTTATGCAGACCAGATCGATCTTTCCGGAATGACGGTTTCCGAGGCGGAGAGTGCGGTACAGACCTATGTGGATTCTTTCGGGGAGACGCAGATTACGCTGCATGCGATAGATGACCAGGCGATCGTCATAACGGCATCGGAGATCGGGCTGAAATGGGCGAACCCGGAGATCGTTGAGGAAGCGGCAGGTCTTGGAAAAGATGGGAATATTGTACAGTGCTATAAGACGTTAAAGGATCTGGAATATTCGAACAGAGTCTATGAAGTAAAATTCGATTTCGATAAAAATAAAATCAGGACACTGATTGAAGAGCAGGGCAGCCAGTTTAACAGAGAAGCAGTGGATGCGGTACTGACAAGAACAGACGGGGTTTTTCAGATCAGCGAAGGACAGGTGGGAACGGTAGTCGATGTCAATGCTTCCGCGGATACGATTTATCAGTATCTGACGAATGAATGGCAGGGAGAAGCGGCCTATGTGGATCTGGCGGTAACTGTTCAGGAGCCGAGAGGGAATGAAGAGGATTTATCGAAGGTGACGGATGTGCTCGGAACATTTACAACCAGCTATGCCACGTCCAATTCATCCAGAAGCGCCAATGTGGCAAACGGGGCCCATCTGATTGACGGAAGCCTGTTGTATCCGGGAGATGAGTTTTCTGCATATGAAGCGGTTTCTCCTTTTTCACAGGATAACGGATATTATATGGCGGCATCTTACCTGAACGGTCAGGTAGTGGACAGTCTCGGAGGCGGTATCTGTCAGGTTTCCACGACGTTATACAATGCCGTGCTCAGAGCGGAGCTGGAAGTGACGGAACGGTATAATCACTCGATGATCGTTACTTATGTGGATCCTTCTGCGGATGCGGCTATTGCGGAGTCTTCGGGAAAAGATTTTAAATTTGTCAATAACACGGAATATCCGATTTATATTGAAGGCATTACAACACCGGATAAGCATATCACGTTTACGATATATGGTGTGGAGACGCGGGATAGCAACAGAGAAGTGATCTATGAAAGCGTTGTTCTGGAACGGAATGTGCCGGAAGAAGAGGTTATTTATGCAAATGAGTCTCTTCCACTCGGTTATTGCAGCGTTCAGTCGGCGCATGTCGGATATAAGGCACAGTTGTGGAAGGTCGTTAAAGTAGACGGTGCGGAGGTCAGCAGAGAGCAGGTAAACAGCAGCTCTTATAATAAATCGCCGCGAAATGCAACGGTCGGAACCGCGACCGCGGACCCGGAGGCATATAATGCGATCATGGCGGCAATTGCGACCAATAGCATCGATCAGGTGAAGGCAGTGGCAGGGGCATATCAGGCACAGGCCGACGCGGCAGCGGCGCAGGCAGCGGCAGCCCAGGCGGCGCCTCCGCCGGCAGATCAGACACCGCCGCCGGCCCCGCAGGAACCGTCACCGGAAGGCTGAAACAGCGGATGATTGGAAGAAAGGCAGCGAGAAGCCGATTATGATGAGAAACGGGAAGATCTCGGAGAGTGTGCTAAAGCGCTCTGTTTTGAGAAAAGTAAAAACAGAAAGAGAAGAAGTGGTATGCGGCGCAGGGATAGGGGTAGACTGCGCCGTTTTCTCATTCGCGCAGGATGGGGAGACTGTCCTTTCCACCAATCCCGTTGCCGCGCCTGCCGATATGGTCTGTGCATATGGTATACACAGGACATTAAATAACATAGCCGCGGCAGGAGCGGAACCGGTAGGAATTTTACTTTCCGTTATGCTGCCGGAAGGAACCGAAGAAAAGGAGCTGCAGGAGATGATGGCGCAGGCAGAGGAAATCTGCGGGCGGTATCATGTGCAGATCGCGGGAGGGCATACGGAAGTAACGGAAACGATAAATTGGCCGGTCCTGACCGTAACAGGCATCGGGAAGCGGAACGAAGCCGCAAAGGAGCGGCGCATAAAGCCCGGACAGGATGTGGTGGTTAGCAAGTGGATTGGGCTCGACGGAACCGTAAGGATTGCCAGAGAACACAGAGAGGCGCTGCTTACCAGGTATCCGGCCAGAATGATAGATGAGGCGGCGGAGTTTGAACAGTTTTTCTCCGTCATACCGGAGGCCGCTACCGCCCGTAAGTCCGGCGTCTGCGGAATCCATGATGCTTCTCAGGGCGGCATCTTCGGAGCGCTGTGGGAAATGGCAAATGGAGCCGGCGTTGGACTGGAAATCGACTTAAAAAAACTGCCTGTCAGGCAGGAAACGATAGAACTGTGTGAGTTTTTTGATCTGAATCCGTATGAACTGTCATCGGGAGGATGCCTTCTGATGACGGCGGAAGACGGAAACGGCCTTGTTGATGCGCTTAAAAAGGAAGGGATTCCTGCAGTCGTTGTCGGGAAAACGACGGATGGAAACGACAGGGTGCTTTTCAATGAGGAAGAGCGGCGTTTTCTGGAGCCGCCCAAGACGGATCAGCTTAATAAAGTGAGAAAGGAAGAGGAGTTGGAATGAGAGAAAAATTATTATCTGTAATCGAAAAAAACAGCCGTATCGACATCAAGGAGCTGGCTGTTATTATGGGAGCGGAAGAGATCGATATTGTCAATGAGCTGGCGGCGATGGAGAGTGAAGGAATTATCTGCGGCTATCATACGCTGATTGACTGGGAGAAAACTTCCATCGAAAAGGTCAGCGCGCTGATCGAGGTAAGAGTAACGCCGCAGCGCGGTCAGGGCTTTGATAAAATTGCGGAACGCATCTATAAGTATCCGGAAGTGAATTCCGTTTATCTGATTTCGGGAGGCTATGATCTGCTCGTATCTCTGGAAGGAAAGTCGTTGAAGGAGATTTCCGCGTTTGTATCGGATAAACTTTCCACGCTGGAAACGGTGCTCAGCACCGCAACGCATTTTATCCTGAAAAAATATAAGGATCATGGAACGATTCTGACCAAAAAACATGAGGATACGAGAGAGAAGGTGACACCGTGAGAAATCCGTTAGCAGATAAAATAGTTCATATTAAGCCGTCCGGCATCCGGAAATTTTTTGATATCGTCAATGAGATGGATGATGTCATTTCATTAAGCGTTGGAGAGCCGGATTTCGATACGCCATGGCATATTCGGGATGAAGGTATTTATTCGCTGGAAAAGGGGCGTACATTTTATACGTCCAATGCCGGGCTGAAAGAGTTAAAAGAAGAAGTATGTAGCTACCTGAAAAGGAAACAGGGGGTGGAATATGATCCGAAGACGGAAGTATTTCTGACTGTAGGCGGTTCCGAGGGAATAGACGCGGCTATGCGCGCCATGCTGAATCCCGGCGAGGAAGTGCTGATTCCCCAGCCGAGTTATGTATCCTACGAACCCTGTGCGATATTGGCGGACGGTGTTCCGGTCATCATCGAATTAAAGGCCGAAAACGAGTTTCGGCTGACGGCGAAGGAGCTTGAGGATGCCATTACGGAGAAAACCAAACTTCTGGTGCTTCCGTTTCCGAATAATCCGACAGGGGCAATCATGGAGAGGAAAGACTTGGAAGAGATTGCCAAAGTGGTAATTGAAAAAGACATCTT
>CALDLG010000151.1 GCA_937910785.1 uncultured Lachnospiraceae bacterium
CCAATGGATTTATACATGGCAATCGTGCGCCGTTTCTGCATATAGTTAATCAAAAGATTGTTGATCACACCGACGGTTGCAAGCAGCAGGATAAAATAGGTCATGGTGTGCATTGGTTCTAAAAATGCGCCAACGGTTGAAAGTGCGTCTGAATTAAATTCCTCTACGGTGCGGCTCCAATTTGATGTTTCCCCAAACAAAGCCCGTATCTGTACCATAATCGCGTCGGGATCTGCGGCTGTATAAGCTAAAAAGTCATAGACTGCCGCCCCAAAGTCTGAAACGGCGTAGAAAGCGGGTATAACAGCTTCTACGTCAGTTGCCCTTGATTTGAAACTGCCAACAATGATATAAGAGCTTCCCTCTGTCCCATTTGAGAGAATGATTTCGTCCCCGATAGAAAACCCTGTACGTTCCAAACACCCCTCACTTAAAATGACAGAACGCTCTTTGCGCTGAAAGGAAGCCGCAGCCTGTTCTAAAAAACGGTTATCCGTATAATGAAGTGCCAACATGGAACTGTACCATTCTAAGTTGTCCGTACCCTCTAATCGGGAAAGTATGATATTGTCTGTTTTTATCGTATTCTCAAATACATAGACAGGAAGCACTTTATCAATACCCTCCATTTTTTCCACCAGTTCTACAAATTCCGGCTCCATGCGCCCGTCTGCAAAGCCTTGAAGCTTGGCGCCATGAAAAACGTCGCTAATATAGGTCGTCACAAAATTTCCAACAACACTGATCGCAATGATCGCTGATATGCTGATAAACAACAGTGTTATGTTTTGCGTTATGTTTTTGTTGTCTTTCATGTTACGGGCGGCAATCCTGCCCTCGTTCCCAGCTATCACGCCATAAAAACGCTCCAACCCCACACCCGCAATATTGGTGAAGATTGGTATTACAAGGATTGTTGCCGCAATCAGTCCCAATAGAGAAAAACCCCCTGCAAGATAGAGCATATTGCCCGACGCAAAATGCGGCAATAATGCCGATACAGCAAACAACACAATTCCCATTCCAACAATCAAAGGACGTGGAATGTGCCGTTCTTCTACTGTTCCTAAGACAACATCTTTTATCGGCAGGCGGCTTGCCCTGCGGACTGGAAGCCATGCAGAAAGTAAAGATACGATTACAGCAATGGTAAAGGAGAGGAAAACTCCGGGGAGAGAAATAATAACAGGGATTTCTATTCCCTGTGAGAGTGTCTTTCCCATTCCCTGCAAAATGGTTTTTAATACTAAGATACCAACAGGAATACCGATCAGCCCGCCCATGCAGCCATAAAACAGGCTTTCCAAAAGCAGAATACGGGTCACGACGCATTTCGTTGCGCCGATACTGCGAAATGTGCCTATGATTGGTAAGCGGTCTAAAGTAATGACTTTATAGCTGCTGTAAATGATAAAAACACTCATAGTCAGAGAAAAAAAGCTGATAAGAAAAAACGGCATTGATTTTTGTCTTGCGTCGGCGGCTATCTGCATTTCATTTACAATCGCTGATACCCGGTATTTTTCTGTATCAAGAGTGCTTCGCAATTCAGAGATCAGATCGTTTATGGAAGTATATTCCACGGCTTCGATTAGAATTTCACTGTAACCGTCGTCCTGCCCTAAAATTTCTTTTAAGGTTTCTAAAGGCAACAGGGCTGTCGCTCCCCTTGTGTGACGTAAGAAAACAGTATCATAAGCGGCGATTTCCGACACTTCAAAATCTATGGGCGAACCATTTACCTGTAATGTAATGGTATCGCCTTTTTCTATTCCATACTTTGATGTAAACCTGTCCGGCAGAATAACCTGATAGCCTGCAAAGTTTGTTATCTCACCGTCATTTTGCAGCCGCGGTTTGTTCATTTGATTTAATACATCCATATCTGCGGCAAGCAGATCAACGGTTTCATAATATCCGTTTTCATGGTAAAGGGAAGTTCCCTCTAAGATTCCCATTTTTGCCTTTATGACAGACAGGGCGGGAATATCGTCTAAATTGATACCTCCCTCTACATTCTGCACGGAAACACTGGCACTTCCTGCCATACCACGCGCCATTTTCCGCTGTGCGCTTTCATAAGACACACCAATAGAAAAGGACACAAACAGTAACATAGCGGACAGAAGTATTGACAGAAGCATAACAGCCGTTCGCGCTTTGCGTTCCTGTATGTTTGTTATTATATACTTTAGAATGATTTTCAAATTTACACCTACTTTCTATGCGCTATTTCAAGGCATTTTCGATTGCTTTCAAAACGGTATGACTGGTAAATGTCGCGCCGGATATTGCGTCAACTTCTAATATCTGTCTGTCGCATACTTCTCCGGCAATTTTTTCAGCCTGTCCCATGTAAGAAGCCTTATGTTCTAATATTTCAATGTCCGTTATTTCATGGTTCTGTACGCGGACTTTGACAACGGCTATTAAAATTTTGTTTTGGCACACACCTATATATTCACCGTCTGCCACTGTGTTTAAGTCCACCGTGCCGATCTCCAAAGTTTGCGGGCGCAGTAGCAAGGCAAAAATGGCAAAGCACACAAAAGCCGTAATCAATATAGCTGTTCCAAATGAAAATACCTTTTTTATGTTCATATTCCACCTCCTTACCTGCAAATCGAGTAGGAAAGATAAAGCTTCCCTACTCGCGCGCTGGGCGTCCGGCAGCTTTGCTGACATATTTCATCTGGACGCCCATGTGCATAAAAAAGGTTGACCGTTACTACATTTCACATAGTAGATGGTCAACCTTAATCTCATTTTCATTCTATCTTAATTAACCTTAATCGCTGGGAAAGCAAATAAGAAAAGCGGTTCCGGCTCCGGGACTGCTGGTAACAGAAATGGTACCTCCATGAAGTTCTATAATGCTTTTTGCAATCGCCAGCCCTAAGCCTGTTCCCTCGGTTTTGCTCTCTGTATTTGTTCCCCGGTAATATCGGTCAAATAATCGGTCTGTTTCTTCCACACTCATTCCTTTTCCATTATCTGATATGGTTATATTCACCAAACATTCAGAAACGGCAATTTGTACGGTTACTTCCGTATCTTTGCCGCCATGCACAAAAGCATTAATAATCAGATTTTGAAAGGTACGTGTGAGAAGTTTTTTATCAAACGAAAGCATAACCGTTTCGTCTGCAATAGGATCGCTGCACTGAAAATAAATCGTGCGTTTTTCGTATTCGGGGCAGTTCAGAATATCAATGGATAATTCCCGTAAAAAGCGGACAATATTCTGTTCCTGTCTGTTGACTGGCAGCATATTATTTTCTAATTGCCATGTTAATTTTAAGTCGTCAATCAGATTTTCCATATATGCTGCATTTTTAAGCATTATTTCTGCATATTTCCTACATTGAAACGTTGATTTCTCTGTATCATCACATAAAATTTCCGCATATCCTTTTATTGGGGACAAGGGGGTTTTTAAGTCATGGGTAATATTAGAAATCCATTCCCGGCGCATAGTTTCCGTTTTTTCACGCAGATGGTCGCTCGCCCTTATTCCTGCGTCTAATTCATTCAAGCTATTATATAAATCACGAAATACGCCCTTTTCTTTGACGGGCAGATAACAGCGTCCCGAAATACTCCGAATGGAAGCTGATAATCTGCTGATCGCTTTTGTTATAAACAGCCCGTAGCCCAACCCTAAGAAAAGGGCTGTTGATAATAAAATGCTGATAATGAAAATAATGAACTTTTTTCCGCCTGCAAATCGTTCTCCATTTAAGTACATGGTTATTTTTTGAATATTCACAGGGAAGTACAGAACATAGGCATAGTCCTTTTCTTTTCCTGTTATAACACCAATAAAAGCAGTCCAATTTTTCGTACCTGCAAGCTCCTTGTCAAAGTGTCCCGTCTGATAAAGCAGCAAAAGTTCCGTATTAGAATAATAGTCCTGTGCATGATCCGGCTTTTGATACGCATACACTTCATTTCCGGCAGCATCTAAAATTTGCAGCCCGACATGGGTTTCCTGTAATAATTCAATTCCTGTTTGTTTTATTTGAGGGCTGTTGTTTACAAAAATAATGTATTCTGAAAATTCCTGTGTAAAAATTTTAGGCTGGTCGCTGCGAACGGTTTTATCGTTTGGATTTGTTGTAGTAATGAGCATGACTAAAAGGCAGCATACGGCAATAAGGGTTCCTAAAAGTGACAGGAAAAATATCAAATAAATATGAAAAGTAGTACGGTAGCCGGATTGTTTCATTTAATCAGTCCTTTTCTTTAATTTATATCCCAAACCTTTTATCGTAATCAGTTGTTTTGGGGCAGACGGAGTATCTTCAATCTTTTCTCTGATATGGCGGATATGCACCATGATTGTATTATCACAAATACTGCTATATTCGCCCCACACCTGTTCATATAGCCGTTCTTTGCTGATGATCTTATCTGCATTTTGCATGAGATAGGATAATAATAAAAACTCGCGTCCCGTCAGTTCAATTTCCTGCCCTTTTTTATAAATCCGGCAGCTTTCCTTATCAAGTGTAAGGAAGCCAACGGTCAATAAATGGTTCAAATCAATGCTTTTATCAGATTGATATTGCTGGCGGCGAAGCTGTGCTTTGACACGATAAACAATTTCCCGTGGACTGAAAGGCTTTGTAATGTAATCATCCCCCCCACTGGAAAGCCCAAGTATCTTGTCAATATCATCATTCCTCGAAGATAGGAACAGGATAGAACAGATCGAAAATTCCCTAATCTGTTTACATACCTCGATTCCGTCAATATCCGGCAGCATAATATCCAATATGATTACGTCCGGCTGATATTCTCTGCATATCTGAATTGCGTCCAGTCCTGTGTATGCTTTTTGAATATCTACAAAGTTGTCTTGACGTAATGCTTCTTCTATCAAATCAGAAATGTCTTTTTCGTCGTCTACTAATAAGATTTTACTGTTCATAGTTTGCACCGTCTTTCCGTTTTTTCCTTTTATCCATAGGTTTCTCCGCGTCCTTTGGTATTAACCACATACGGCTGAACTTTGCTATACCCGGTATGCGGTCTTCTTCACATAACTTCTGTACTCGCCTTTCCGAAATGCCCCATTTTTTCGCTGCTTCCGGGGCAGAAATATACTCTAACATCTTCATTCACCCTTTCCTACAAAATTTATCAGCTATAATTATATACGGTCAGCCGAATAAGTACAATGTGTTACATGGAAAAAATCAGACTTGCTCAAGAGGGTTTGGGATTCATCCCAACAAGCGATTTGTGAAAAGCATTTCAAAGACCTTGGTGCAAAAAAAATTGAATTACAACCATCTGGAGAATGTTGGACATTGAATGGAGAGTTTTTCAAAGTAACTACACTTCAGGATTGGTGGGTATTAGAATGGACTGATAATTGTTCATATGCATCAAATTATTGCTTTGAAGATGTTCATCCGATGCCATATGATATTCTTGAAGCAGAAGTCCTTAAACAAGTTAATTCGTTGTTGCTTAAATAATGTCAACATCACAAATTTTTATTTGCAGAACTGGGAAATTGGTATTTATGGAGGGTTCTATGCACATACATAAGCATAATTTATTTTTCTTAATAGCAATACTGGGCGCAGTAATTTGTTTCATAGGAGACAACTTGTTAGGTTGTTTTATGCCAAGTAAATCATTTGGAAACTCAATATTTTTTCCTGCATTTTCGTATGATCGGGCAAATGCAAACAGATTGAGATTTGCTGTTGGCGGACTATGTGGTGTGGTTGCGTTACTAATGATCTCATGCGGTTTTTATTCAATATATAGGATGATATTGTCAGGCTGACAAAGAAGCGATTCAGTTTATCGTGCTCAGCGGATATAGTGATTTTCACTGGTGCGCAAGGCGATGCGTGCGGGAGCGGTGGATTACCTGTTGAAACCGTCTTCCAAAGAAGATATAATACAGATTATAGATGAGATTACTGAAAATATTGAAGAAACGGTTCCCCTGCAAAAAAATGCGGAGAGCTTTGGGATGTTAAAAAGAAATATACTTAACCGTCTGCCGGACAATAACATTTCGCCAATGGAACTAAAGGGTAAAATGGAGGTGCCGGAGCTTGCGCTGCCGGTGGGGCCCTGTTGTGTCGGACTGGTAGATTTTAACCGGGAAGAGGCCGGGAGGAACAACGGCTCTGAAAGGCGATGGACATCTGTCATTTGTGTGAAGGAATCATTGAGCCGGAGAAAAAGGGCTCTGTTTTTTGAATGCGCTTGGAGAAGTCTGCCAGATTATGTATCATGATGATGCATGGATGACGAAAGACCGGGCGAAAAATATTTTGAATCGTCTGATGGACAGAATTGAGGTGGAACTGCATATTTCCATATCCGTTGTTTGCGGAAACTGGGTAAAAACCTGGCACAGTCTTTTATGTCTTATCAGAAAGCAAAGGAACTGTCCGAAAAGAATGAAACGGAGAGTCCGGCCGCCGGAAGCAGTGCGGCAAAGTCCGCACAATACAGCAAGTTGGTTGTGACAGGCTCGTCAGTTGTCTGATTTCTGAATTCAGGAAACAGTAGTCAAAAGGAAAGCTGTTCGAAAGGCTTTCCCTGCCGGAGCGAAGGCAGACAGGGAGAAGCGGGGAAAGTCAGAGACATGCGGCGATACGAATGTAGTTGAAGGGGGACAAAATAATGAGTAAATATAACGATTTGTGGGAATATGTACGTAAAAGTGAAAAAGAATCTTTTCAGCTGACCTTTGGTGAGATTCAGAAGATTGCGGGGATACCCATTGACCACTCTTTCTTAAAGTACAAAAAGGAACTCATGGAATATGGTTATCAGGTTGGGAAAATATCCATGAAAGAGCAGACGGTTGCTTTTCAAAGGATTGAGACATAGCGTTCAATTTGCCGGAAAAGAGATTGGCAGGAATGGCTGCAGGCGGGATTGGGGGAGTAGTTGCATATGATCAGGGATGGTTAGGCTGATAACCGCTCTGAATCGGAAGGAAACTATACGCCCACATAAAATGCCTGTTAAGCATGGGTAAGGTAAAAAATTAAGTATTTGCTATATTGAAAATAGAGAATAATGATGTAAGTGCCGCCGGGAATAACGGACTTCCGGAGACGCTTATATTTTTATTTTTATCAGCTGATTGCAAAATCAGGTATGGGGAACAGTCCGTTGTGCAATATGGGAAAACACACGTTACATAATTCCCTGTTGAATCATATGGAAAAGAGGAAAAATGTGGATTCGGATTTTTTACTGATACAGAAAAGGAAAATGGGTTCGGGGCAGGCAATAGATCTGTTTGTATGGAAATATTATCCTTCCATATTGAAATACTGTCATCTGCATATCAGAGATGATGGAGATGCGGAAGAGATGGCGCAGGAAACCTTTGAACGTTTTTTCCGGAATTTCCATGGACATCAACATTGTGGAAAGGCGGTGAATTTCCTGTATGTGATTGCTGCAAACTGCTGTAAGGATTATTACAGAAAAAGAAGAGAAATCGTGACAGATGAATTGCCGGAGCAGACAGATAACAGTATGGAAAATATGGAGGATTGGATCGATGTACGGATTGCAATCGACAAACTGCCTGATGAAATAAGGGAAGCGGCCATATTGTTTTTCTTCCAGGAGTTAAAGCAGAAAGAGATTTCTAAAACTCTGGGGATAGGGCTTCCGTTAGTAAAGTATGATTATATGCTCGGATGGACGCAGCTTTTCGAGTATGCGCCGACGATTATTATGATTTCAATGCTCATGATAGGATATCTTGTGGCGGGAATCTTTTCGAATGAATTTCAGTACAAAGCCGATGCTGTTTTCTTTACTTCGATTTATGGAAGAAATAAAGCGGTCGGTGCGAAAATCAGAGCAGGCTTTTGTATTGTAACAGGGGTGTATTGGACAGCGATTCTTCTGTACAGCCTGGCGGTGCTCCTTTATCTGGGGCCGGATGGCGCGGCCTGTCCGGTTCAGGCGGATAATTCAGGGTGAAAATGTTTTTATCATATTCTGAATTGGCAGAAATATCTGCTGCCCGTAATTTATCATGAATATTGTCATAAGCAAATGGATTAGAGTCTGTACGGTTAAAGGAGAACACTTATTCCTCCCGGATTCCCGGCAGATTCCACCGGTAATGGCTTGCCAGAATCCGGATGGCGATGACTAAAAGGGCGCTGATCAGCATGGCAGAATCCGAGCGGGTAAACTGCAGAAGAAAGACATAGAGGCATGCGCCGGAAATGGAGGCGCAGGCGTAAACATGTTTTTTCAGGACAAAAGGCGTTTCGCCGGCCATAATATCCCGCAGGATACCGCCGCCGATACCGGTAATGACGCCGAGAAAAATGAGCAGAAAATGATATTCGCCGTAGCCCGCTTCCACGCCGGTATCGACGCCCGTAACGGTAAAGGCGCCAAGACCGATGGCATCCAGAATATTCATAATCTTCTCATAGCCCTCCATATACCGGCTTCCCAGCAGATGGGGACGGAACCGGAAGAGAAGGAACAGGACGAGCACCGTCAGAAAGGCGGCGAATACATAGACCGGATTTCGGAACATGTTGGGCGGGATGCTGCCGATCATCAGATCGCGGAGCATTCCGCCGCCGACGGCGGTAATAACGCCGAGGACGATGATACCGAAAAGATCCAGTTTTTTGCGGACCGCAACCATGGCTCCGGAAGAGGCAAAAGCTATGGTTCCGATGATTTCTATGGGAAAAAAGATATTTGTATGCAACTCCATTTTATGCCTCCTGGGTCATAAATGATAAACAGATGATTTTTCATGTATTACCAGATTCTTTATGGTTCGAAATGCTGAGCTGTAAATGCTCAGCGGCTGCTTTCCGGCGGAGACTGCCTGCTGATGATCTTCATTTGCCGGTTCAGTCTCGCTTTCAGGAGGCTGAGAAACTTTTCATTTCCGAGAACGGTAATCATGGGACCGAAAGACATCACCTCAATCAAAAGCTCCGTTTCCATGCTCTGATTGTAATAGATCAGGCATTCATAAGTTTTTTCATCGATTTTCACAGTGTTTTTCTCATAATTGGCGAAATGAAGCATGGCCCGTTCGAGGGCATTCCGCTCGTTCACGATCCGCAGTCTGAGAGGTTCTTTATAATAAGTGCTCCGGATAAGAGCGTTCAGATCGATGGATGGAGAAAATGTTTTTTCCTTCGGGCAGACGTTTTGCATGCGGGAGAGGTTCAGAAGATAAAGCCGCATTTTTTCCGTTCCCGTATGTTTCAGGGCAATCAGGCGGAATTTATCGTTTTTGACGGAATATTCCAGACGGGCGGGTATATAGTGGTGATGGACCCGTTTTCCGTTTGGAGCGGTGTAGTCAATATCCACATACTGACGGTTTTTTTGTGCCCGGAGCAGGAGACGGAAGTTTTTGCGGTATGTTTCATCCTCGTAGGGGTCTTTGTCCGGGAAACGGTCATAATAATAAATCTGTTCCGGTTTCCAGAGCGGTGTGACGGAAGTAAGCATGGCGTTCAGCTCTTCCATCTGCGTACGGTCGAGGAACAGGCCGATGCGTGAGTCGGACAGCAGGGCCTTCAAATAGGATTTTTCCAGGTCGGACAGAGGGGTGACGAAGGAGGGGGAAAGTCTGGAAAGATACAATGCCCTGTCCCTGCGAAACAGATTCCAGGCGCCGCTCTCCAGTCTGGGGATGATTGAAAGCATGCTTTCCTCAAAGCCCTCTTCCGCGATCAGCGCGCGAATTTCAGGTATTGTCATGGCGTTTTGGTTCAATAATAAATGCCGCAGAACCTGATAGTAACAGCTATATATTTCCGAAAAAAATTCCATCGTCCGCAAAGCTCCCTTTCCTGCCCTGTTTATGTTGTATAAAGACGGTACATTTCCTGCAAATCCCGATAAAAACGCTGTTCTACGGACTTGTCACTGCATTCCAGCGACAGAATCCGGCCCGTAAAGGTGCGTATCCATGGCAGCAGTTCATTGCAGTCAAAAACTTCGATTTCATACAGATAAGTATTGGGAGCGGTTTTTGTAACTATGCCGCCCCGGCCTTCCCGTTTCAGACGGCTCAGAATATAATTTTCGGAAGGTTCCCGGATCTGTAGTGTCATGGACAGCTTATCCAGAAAATGTGTTCCCTCGCTCTGAAAGGAAACGCCCCAGAGCTTGTTGTGGATTCGGCTCAGCCGTTCCGTCAGCACATCGTATTCCGCCTCTTCTTTTACAGGAATAACGCGTTTGATGGAATCCAGCCGGAAGCAGGTGAATCGTCTGCGGCGGCAAACATATCCGCACAGAAAACGACGGCCGCTTCCGGAGCTGATGAAAATCCGTATGGGGATGCATTCCGTACTGCTAAGAGCAGCCGTCCGGGAACTTTTGATATCGAGCCGGACGGAAAATTTCTGATTCATGGCCTGCAGAAGAGCGAAAAGAATTTCGTCCTCCAGCGTATGTACGAAAAAGCCGTGCTTCACGCGAAAGCTTTGATTGTGATGATCGAACTGTTCCAGCAGTTCGTTTCCGATGATGCCGAAAATGCCGGCCATCTGGTAAAAAGCAAGCGCATCTGACAGGGATTCCTGAGAACCGGCCCAAAGAGCGGCCGCATTATCGAGGAAATAAACAATGGTCTTTCCCCGCTTTTCCTTATAAAGAAGCCCCTCCCTGACATAAGTGTTGCACTTTCTGCGGATGGTCTGGATATCAAAGAGGGCGTCATATTCCGCGAGCAGACCGTCGGTAATTTCTTCCGCGGTCATTTTACGTCCATCCTGCAGGTAATCCAGAATCAGAAAATGCAGGACAATATCGTTATCGGTAAAGCTTTTCGTTTTCCACACCCGGAAAAGCGGATTGGTGTCCAGAAGATTGCTGTCGATCGCAAGGGAAATATTGGAGCCGCCGGAGACATAATCCCTGCGGACATAGGGTGAAAGCCAGCTTTCAAGGCGCCGCCGTTCATTATCATAGGTGCGGGGACTTTTTCCCTTAAATTCGTTCCTGGTTTTAAAACCATAGACAAAGAAGTCCCGGACGTATTCTCTTGTTTTGGGAAAGCTGCCAATCAGCTCCTGAAAATCGGACATTGCTTTTTTCCTTTTGGTTTGGATCTGCCGTCATGATATTTGAGGGAAAACAAATGTCTGCCTCGCAGCGGCCTGTTTTCTTTTGTGCCTATTATAACACGTAGTAAAGGGTCTGGCATTCTTTTTTCGGAAATCTGTTCCGTTCGCAACCTTTTTAAAATGATAATCTCGTGCGGGCTGTTTATAATGGCCTTAACGGATAAGGAACATGGTTACGGAAGAAAAAGTGTTATGGAAGCCGCAGAAGCGCGGGAAGGAGGAGAAGTATGTTCGTATTATATAATGAAAACACGAAATTTCCGGTAAAAATATGGCTGGAAGGAGAAAGTCAGCTGGAGGCAAACTGTCTGGAACAGGCATATCACCTGTCACAGCTTCCCTTTCTTCATAAATGGGTCTGCCTGATGCCGGACACGCATGCAGGAAAAGGGATGCCGATCGGCGGCGTGATTGCGACAAAAGATGTGGTTATTCCCAACGCAGTCGGCGTTGACATCGGGTGCGGGATGGATTTTATTCCGACCAATATCCTTGTGGAGGATATCCGAAGGGTACAGACAGGAAACGGTACGCTCATACAGGCTGTGATCGGAAATATTATGCGGGAAATCCCTTTAAATACGGAGCGGTATAAAACGCCGCAGGAATCTGCGGTGCTCGACAGGGCCGGACGGGAAATGGAGAAATACGAAGAGAATGCGGAGCTGCTTCCTTTGATCGAAGACGGTTATTATCAGGCAGGAAGTCTTGGAGGCGGAAATCATTTTATCGAATTGCAGGAAGACGAGAACGGTTATCTCTGCATTATGATTCATTCCGGAAGCCGCCATCTCGGAAAGGCGGTATGCGATTATTTTCATGAAAAGGCAAGGGCGCTGAACAGACTCTGGTACAGCGAAGTAAAAGAAGAACATCGTCTGGCCTTTTTACCGGTTCATACGCGGGAGGGGCAGCAGTACATCCGCTGGATGAATCTGGCTATGGATTATGCGTTTGAAAATCGTGCGAAAATGCTTGAAAAGATATGTGCCATCGTGAAGGAGCTGATTGAAAAACATACGGAATTGACCGTGGAATTTGGCGAAGAGGTAAACTGCCATCATAATTATGCAGCGCTGGAAAATCATTATGATGCCAATGTCTGGGTGCACCGCAAAGGTGCAGTCCGGGTGCGGGAAGGCGAGAAAGCCGTCATTCCGGGCGCTATGGGTTCTTACAGCTACGTGGTGGAAGGAAAGGGAAACAGAGAATCCTTCTGCACCTCTTCGCATGGCGCGGGCAGAAGCTATTCCCGAAGCGGCGCGATGCAGGCTTTTACGACGGAAAAGGTCATGGTGGATTTGAAAGAACAGGGTATTGTGCTCGGGAAACGCAAAAAAAATGACGTTGCCGAAGAGTGCCGGTTCGCTTATAAAGACATCGACCAGGTTATGGCCCAGCAGGCCGACCTGGTGACGCCGCTCAGGAAGCTCAAGACAGTGGGGGTGGTGAAAGGTTAGTGTTTACGGAGCTGTTTTCAGCATTCCACAGGAGCTTCTGATGATGCCGCCTGAAAGAAGATGCTTTTTCATATTTCTCCGTAAGGATGTATCTTCGGGGAACGCCGCATAATCTGTCTGATCCGCGGCGTTCTTCGGAAAAACCCATTCCACAAATTCAGGATCGGCCTCACCCGCATCATAGATGGTAAATCGGTTCTGAAAACGGATGATATTGGATTCGGCAGTCAGCATTTTTCTCAGCTGACTGTCCAGAAGCCAGGAATGGCAGCAGTATTTCGCATGCCCGGTCTCCGGATAGTATTTGCGAAAAAATGTTCCGGCGTTTTTCAGTGACCGATCGACGGCAGATGGGGAAAAATCGGCATCCGACGGAATATGAAGTTCAATGTCTGTTTCATTTCCATGGCGGTTCATTTCGTATTCAAGTGTGCCGATTCGGAATAAATGACAGCCGGCCTGACGGGTAGTCCACCAGTCTCTGTCAAAATACAGTCTGCCTGTTCTTTGGTATGTTTCATCTATAAATCGGGTGTAACATTTCATAGTAGAAAAGTAGATTTCATCGCAGATGCCTTTTTCCTGATAGATTTCCCAGGCATCTGCGGATGCTTTTAACATACAGGCAAGCATTTTTATGCGATCATGGTCTGTTCCGAGAATGGTTTGCAGTTCTTTCCGGGATTTCTCCATATTTTCGTAAATCAAAAAACTGTTCAGCTGTTTTTCAATTAATGTAAAATCGAAATGTTCCGCAAAGGCAAGAACTTTGTTTTTTATTTCCGCCTGTAGATCTACTTGGTTACAGAGTGTTTTGATATCCATTTTGCGCCTCCCGGATAAGTTGACCTGTTGATTCGCCAAAGAGTGGAAAAAGGGTCTTTACAGATTATGAACCCGCAGCGCCCGAATCGCATTCAGGACCGCGATAACCATCACGCCTACGTCCGCAAAAATGGCAAACCACATATTGGCGATGCCGATTGCACCGAGTCCCAGACAGGCGAATTTAATCACCAGTGCGAAGGCGATGTTCTGGTAAACAATGGAAAGACACTTTCTGGAAATTTTAATGCCCTTGGCAATCTTCATCGGATCGTCATCCATCAGGACGACATCGGCTGCCTCGATTGCCGCGTCGGAACCCATTGCTCCCATCGCGATGCCGATATCCGCGCGGGAGAGAACCGGCGCATCATTGATGCCGTCGCCGACAAAAGCGAGTTTCCCATTGCCGGTCCGGGTCTTTAACAGTTTTTCCACTTCAGTTACTTTATCGGCCGGAAGCAGTTCGCTGTGGACTTCGTCGATGCCAAGATCGGCGGCTGTTTTCCCGGCCACGCGCCTGCTGTCTCCGGTAAGCATGACGGTCCTTTCGACGCCGGCTTTTTTCAACGCTGCCACTGCTTCTTTGGATTGCGGTTTCTCGATATCGGAGATGACAATATGTCCGGCGTAAGCGTTATCTACCGCAACATGGATAATGGTTCCGACGCTGTGGCAGTCCTCGCAGGGAATATCGAGCCGCTTCATCAGTTTGAGATTACCTGCGGCTACTATGTGGCCGTCTACTTTGGCGGTCAGTCCATGGCCGCTGATTTCCTCGATATCCGTTACGCGGGTCCGGTCAATTTCCTGCCCGTAAGCTCTTTGAAGGCTTTTACTGATCGGATGGGAGGAAGCGCACTCTGCTAACGCCGCGTATTCCAGAAGCCTGGCCTCCTCCATGCTGCTATGGTGGATGCCGTTTACTTCGAAAACACCCTGTGTCAGTGTTCCTGTTTTATCAAAAACGACAATTTTGGTTCTGGATAAAGTCTCCATATAATTGGAACCCTTGATCAGAATTCCTTCTTTGCCCGCACCGCCGATGCCGGCAAAGAAACTCAGCGGAATGCTTATAACGAGCGCGCAGGGGCAGCTGATTACGAGGAAGATCAGGGCGCGGTAGAGCCAGTCTGCCCATCCGGCTTCGGCCCCCATGAGCAGATGAAACAGGGGCGGCGCTATGGCAAGTAACAGGGCCGCCATACAGACGGCGGGCGTATACACGCGCGCAAATTTGGAAATGAAATTTTCCGATTTTGATTTTCTGGAGCTGGATTCTTCCACAAGCTGCAAAATTCTGGAAACTGTCGATTCCCCGAAATCTTTGGTTGTTCTGATCTTTAAAACGCCGGTCATATTGATACAGCCGCTGATCACCTCGTCGCCGGCCTCCGCTTCGCGCGGCAGGCTTTCGCCGGTCAGCGCGCTGGTGTTCAGGGAAGAAGCGCCTTCCTGAATAATGCCGTCGATGGGAACTTTTTCTCCGGGCTGGACGATGATGATGCTGCCGATGGCGACTTCATCCGGATCGACCTGCTCCAAAACGCCGTCATGCTCAATATTCGCATAGTCCGGGCGGATATCCATCAGCGCGCTGATATTTTTGCGGCTCTTTCCGACCGCGTAGCTCTGAAACAGTTCACCGATCTGGTAAAAGAGCATAACGGCGATGGCTTCGTTGTAGTCGCCGCTTTTTTCATAGATGGCAAGAGCGATCGCGCCGATTGTGGCAATGGCCATCAGGAAGTTTTCATCAAATACCTGGCCGTTCAGAATGCCTTTTCCGGCCTTTCTCAGAATATCATAGCCGATAATCAGATAAGCGGCCAGATAAAGAAGCATCCGAAGTAATCCGGTGACCGGGATGAAATGCAGGGCGATGAGCATGACCGCTGCGATAAGAATGCGGACCAGCATCTTTTTCTGTTTCTTTTTCATAAAGCTCCTTCTTTCTAAAATTCGATCTCACAGTCAGGTTCTACTTTCCTGCAGGCTTTCAGAACGGCTTTCATGACCTGCTTCGGTTCCTGGCCTTCTTCAAATTCAACGATCATTTTCAGTGTCATGAAATTAACGGTTGCGGAAGCGACGCCGGGGGTTTTGCGGGCGGCTTCTTCCATTAAATTGGCACAGTTAGCGCAGTCAACGTCGATATTGTAGGTTTTTTTCATGATACATTCTCCTTTTTGATGATAATTTTGCTTTGATCCGCCGGGCGGAATAAATTTTTATAAATTATCAATTAAGCACTTGTTTAATTGATATGACTGTAGTATACTGTGTGGCAGGAAAAAAGTCAACGGGCAGCGGAAAGTCTCTTCCAAAAGGGAGAAAAGGGTTTCCAAAAGGGAGAAAAGAAGTGAAGCTGTACTGCAGGGAAAGGATGATGGAATATGTCGATGTTATCGTTACCGCATCAGCATGGGGACGGCTGTCAGGAAGAATGTCTGAGCAGACAGCTGGACAGACCGGAGGATTTTCAGGTGGTTGCCAATATTTTCAAACTGCTGGATGATACGAGCAGGGTGCGGATTTTCTGGCTTTTGTGCCATTGCGAGGAATGCGTCATTAATATTTCCGCGTTGATGAAGATGACCAGTCCGGCCGTTTCCCATCATCTGCGCCAGTTGAAAGCGAGCGGGCTGATCATCGGGCGCAGAGAAGGAAAAGAGGTCTATTACAGGGCCGCGGATACGGAACAGAGCAGACTGCTGCATCAGGCGATTGAAAAGATGATGGAAATTTCATGTCCAAACGGGAAGGGAAGGAGGACCTGATATGGCAGATTTGTCATTACACCAGGCAGAAAAGAATGAATGGGAACTCTTTTCCGGCGTTACGCTTATCTTTCAGAACCATCTGACACAACAGGAGATTTGTCGGCATAAGGCGGAAAAGGAGTGTCTGGAAATTAATTATTGTCGCAAAGGTCGGCTTGCCTGGAGGATGCAGAATGGGCGCTGCATCTATCTGGGGCCGGGCGATTTCTGCATTCATACGAGAAGGCTGTGTGCCGGGTCTGTTATGACGATTCCGGAAGGTGGCTATGAAGGGCTGTCTGTCTGCATCGACCTGCGGCAGTTTGAGCAGTCGCCGCCGAAGTTATTGGACGGAACCGGGATTACAGGCAGGATGCTTACGGAGAAGTTTTGCTTTCACGGGGATTTTCAGGAGGAAGGCTTTTCGGGAGAGGACTATTCGGTTTTTTACGGAAACGAAAGGACGAAGGCGGTCTTCGACGGATTCTATGATAAGAGTGAGGATCTAAAGAAACCTTATTTCGTGCTCAAAACGCTGGAGCTGTTTCTGTATCTGGGAGAAGTCAGGAGCGGGCGGAGCCGGGAAGCGGGGCGATACCGGCCGGAACAGGTGGAGACGGTGAGAGAGGTTCACGAGTATCTTCTCCGGCATATGGAAAGGCGCATTACGATCGAGGAATTATCGCAGAAATATCTGATGAATCCGACGACGTTGAAAGCCGTGTTTAAGGAAGTATATGGCGAGTCCCTTGCCTCGCACATGAAGGAGCATCGGATGGAGAGAGCGGCCGCACTGCTCGGTGAGACTGCCGACAGCATCGCGCAGATCGCGGAAGCGGTCGGATACGGGAGCCAGAGCCGGTTTTCTGCCGCATTTCGGGAGGTATATCATATGCTGCCGTTAGAATACCGGAAGGCACATATCGGAAGGTACCGGCAGGAAGGAATACCGGATCATGAAAATCAGGAATAATCGGAACCGGTAAGGAACATAAAATTTCTGATTCTATAATGGAAATTTTCCTCTTGCTAAATGTATTGAAGTATGGTATCATATCATTCGTTAGGTTGCTTGTGAAAGCATGGCTCCGTGGTCAAGCGGTTAAGACATCGCCCTTTCACGGCGGTAACACGGGTT
>CALDLG010000152.1 GCA_937910785.1 uncultured Lachnospiraceae bacterium
CCTTCCTCTTTATGGGTCCGACAGGTGTCGGCAAGACGGAACTTGCGAAGACGCTTGCGGCATCGCTGTTCGATGATGAGAACAATATGGTGCGGATCGATATGAGTGAATATATGGAGAAATACTCCGTCTCCCGATTGATCGGAGCGCCTCCCGGATATGTCGGATATGAGGAAGGCGGACAGTTGACCGAAGCAGTCAGAAGGAAACCCTACTCGGTGGTTCTGTTTGATGAGATCGAAAAGGCGCATCCCGATGTGTTCAATGTGCTGCTGCAGGTGCTGGATGACGGCCGGATTACGGATTCTCAGGGCAGAACGGTGGATTTCAAAAACACGATTTTGATCATGACATCCAATATCGGCGCGGACTATCTGCTGGATGGCATCGACGGAGAGGGAAATATCAGACCGGAGACGGAAGAACTCGTTATGGGTGATCTGCGGAATCATTTTCGACCGGAATTTCTGAATCGTCTGGATGAAATTGTGCTTTTTAAACCGTTGACCAAGGAAGTCACACATGATATTATCCGACTGATCATTGGAGAACTGAACAAATGTCTGGCTGACAGAGAGCTGAGCGTAGAGCTGACGCCGGAGGCAGAAGATTTTATTATCGAAAACGCATATGACCCCGTTTACGGCGCGAGACCGTTAAAGCGGTATGTGCAGAAATATGTGGAGACGTTATCGGCAAAGCTGATTCTGTCAGATCAGATCGCGGCAGGAGATATTATCCTGATTACCGTGGAAAACGGCAGACTGGCGGCGAAAAAGAAATAAAGGAACGTTTCCCGTTCAGGTTGAAACACCCGATACAAAATAACGTAGAACAGGTATTCTTCGGATAACCGCATAGATCGCGAAAGTCAGGAGGATTTCGGCGGGAAAGGCAATCATGTCATTCAGGACTGCCGGGAGATGACCGTAAAAATGCAGAAGACAGCAAATATCAGGCAGATGGGACACTGCAGTACACAGAGCCCGAAGCCTGTTTGTGTCAGAATGCGTGTAACGGGCGTCTCCCGGCAGCAGTATTTTTCGGCGCATCCGAAAATGGCGAGTATGGGGAGCCACAGCCGTTTTCTGATACCGTTGTGTGTGCTCTGACCTGGATTCCGCTTTTGACGCTCCGGAGCTTTTGACACATGAACCCTCTCCGGGAATTAAGCATGGCAATTATGCGCGCAAAACGTTATAATGAGAAAATAAGTATTGCTTGCATAAGGAGGATTCATATGAAATACCCTGCATTTTTGCCTTTAAACGGAACGATTGGTTTTGTGGCGCCTTCCTTTGGATGCGCCACGGAGCCATATAAGAGCGCGTTTATGAATGCGCAGAAAAAGTGGAAAGAGGACGGATACCATTTTAAGATTGGCCCGAACTGCTATGCGGATCAGGGGATCGGGATCAGCAATACGCCGGTCGAGTGCGGAAAGGAGCTGACGGAATATTATTGCAGTCCGGAGAACGACTGCCTGATTTCCTGCGGCGGCGGTGAACTGATGTGTGAGATACTCGATCATGTTGACTTCGGCAGGATAAAAGAAACGGCGCCCAAGTGGTATATGGGATATTCGGATAATACGAATATGACGTTTCTGCTGGCCACGCTCTGTGATACGGCATCCGTATACGGACCCTGTGCGTCAGCTTTCGGGATGGAACCCTGGCATCCGTCGCTGGAGGATGCGATGAGTCTGCTGACCGGACAGAAGCTGGAACTATGCGGTTACGACAGGTGGGAGAAGGAATCGCCAAAAGATGAGGAACATCCGCTTGTGCCCTATCATGTGACGGAGCCTTCCGTCATTCGGAAGTTTCCGGATGAAACGCTGGATTTTTCCGGAAGGCTGCTGGGTGGCTGTATGGACTGCCTGGTCAATCTGCTGGGGACAGAATATGATAAAGTGTGCGAATTTACGCGGCGGTATCAGGAAGACGGCATCATCTGGTTTCTGGAAGCCTGTGATCTGAATGTGATGGATATTCGCCGGGCCATGTGGCAGATGGAGCATGCGGGCTGGTTCCAAAACTGTAAGGGCTTTCTGATCGGGCGTCCGCTCTGTCATGGGCAGGAGATGATGGGACTCGATCAGTATCAGGCTGTTTACGAGGTGGTCCGGAAGTATGATGTTCCGGTTCTGATGGATCTGGATATCGGTCATCTGCCGCCGATGATGCCGTTGATCTGCGGCAGCCTTGCCCGGATTTGCGCGGAAGGAAATCAATACAGGATAAAGATGGAGCTGAAATGAAACTGCAAAGAAAGAGGGAGTGTTATGGAAATGATACCTTCAGATCCGGTCATGTTATTGAGTTATGTTAACTTAAAGCTGCGGGATTATTATGACTCGCTGGCTGCACTCTGCGATGATCTGGATATCGGGGAAGCGGAAATTGTTACGAAGCTGGCTTCCATAGATTATCATTATGATAAGGAGAGAAATCAGTTTGTCTGAGACAATTCAAATTACCATCATTACGGAAAATGAGACGCAGGACGGGGCGCAGGAGAGGAGAATCCATGTGACACACGATCCGGTTATGACATTGATGACGACTTTACTGCAAAAAGAACTGATTTCCGGTAATTTCTGCGGTAACAGAGGGATTTGTCAACGATGCCGGGTGCGTTTTCTGCAGGCGGCGCCTTTGCCGACAGGGCCGGAAAGACAGGCATTTACGCCGGATGAGCTGCGCCGGGGCTATCGTCTTGCCTGTATGGCCAGGCCCCGGAATGACTGTGTCGTCCGGTTAGAATTATTGGAGGCGGAAACAATGGAAATTGTTACGAATACCTCTGATCTGATAGATGTGTCGGAAAAAGATGACCAGATGAGTCAGGCAGAATGCCTGATCGCCGTCGATCTTGGCACGACGACAATAGCGATGCAGCTGATGGAGATCAGGTCCGGACGGGTAATCGATACTTACTGCGTCATGAATCCCCAGAGGAGCTATGGCGCCGATGTGTTATCCAGAATACAGGCGGCGGAGGCGGGGGCCGCGGACAGTCTGCGGGAAGGCGTATGGAACGTGCTGCGGGAAGGCATTGAAAAATTTGGAAAGACTCACTGGGTCAAAGGCAGGAAGGAAGACGGGGCCAAAGAGCGGGTGAATACGGCACCATATTGTATGTGCATTGCCGGAAATACGACAATGGAGCATCTGCTGATGGGACTTTCTGCGGCCGGGCTTGGGAAAAGCCCGTTTACGCCGGTTGAGCTGGGCCTGCAGAAATGTTTTCTGACGCTGTCAAATGAGGCGGCTTCGTCAAAGTGGGTCGTATCGTCAAATGAGGCAGCGCCGTCAAATGGGACAGGAGCTCTGATTCCGGTCTGTCTTACGCCCGGAATCAGCGCTTTTGTCGGCGGTGATATTACCGCCGGACTTTATGCGCTGAAGATGCTGCCCTTTATAAGTACGGTAAAACGGGAAAAAGCTTCGGAACGTGAGGCGGTTCTGCTCATTGATCTGGGGACCAACGGGGAGATGGCGATGACGGACGGAACGCGTATGATCGTGACTGCGGCGGCGGCGGGGCCGGCATTTGAGGGTGGACCCGGCAAAGCGGCGGCGGGCAGCGATATGGTAGCCCTGACGGCTCATTTATTAAAGGAAGGAATTATTGACCGGACAGGTCTGATGGCGGACCCTTATTTCGAAGAAGGCGTTTCCCTTCCCCTGGCGGACGGTCGAAAGGATTCCTGCGGGGAGACATCTCTTTATCTGACCCAGAAAGATATCCGAAATCTGCAGATGGCGAAGGCGGCGGTCCGCGCCGGTGTGGAGATTCTGCACCGGAAGCTGGGAGAGCCTTTTGTGACACAGGTTTATCTGGCGGGGGGCTTCGGTTATTATCTGGATGTGGACGCGGCGGTCGCCATTGGGCTTTTGCCGGAGCAGCTGAGGACCTGTACGAAGGCTGTCGGAAATGCTTCGCTTGCCGGTGCATTTCAGATGGGAAAAGATCTGTGGACAGGGAAGCTGACAGAAGAGGCGCTTGCAGAAATGATGAGAGGAATCGAAAGCATCAATCTGGCTGAGCAGGAAGCGTTCGAAGCCCTGTATATCCGGTATATGAATCTGGAAAGTTCGTGACGGAAAACGTTAAGGTTATTTTAAGATTTCTCCGGTTTTTGTTTAAGGCAGGGGTGTTAAGCTCTTTTTAACAACAAAACAGGATGCGTTTCCATGGCGCATCTGCATGTGGATTCTGAAACGAACGGGAGAACAGTGTATGAAGTGGACAAGAAAAGAATTAAAAGAAAGAGCGAAGGCGGCATTAAAAAGAAATTACTGGAAGGTGGTATTTGTATCATTTATCTTTATTTTTCTCAGCGGGGGAGCAAATTTTTCTTCCGGATCCTCGTGGGTGAATAACGGATCCGGTGAAAAAGCCAATGAACTGGTGGTAATCGAAACGGATGCCCTGGAGGAAGAATGGTCTCAGCAGGAAGAGTGGGACCATAAGGAAGAGGAAGCTCCGGAGGAAGAAACGTCCCGGAAGGAAGAGGGGATCCGGGAAGAAAAAAAGGCACCGGAGCTGACCGACGGGGATGGGCCGAAAAGGAAAGCGTTCATATCGGATATGATAGCTCGGATGGGCGACGGACTGGAACATTCATTTCGCCGTCTGGAGCAAAAGAACATTGCAGTCATTGTGTCATTTGCAGTGATGCTGATCGTCATTATTGTGGTTGTATTGTTCATCGCGATAGCAGTCGACGTTTTTTTGCTGAATCCGTTATGGATCGGTGCGCAGCGTTTTCTGTTGAAATGCGTGGATGATCGGGGTAATATTTCCGAGCTCGGATATACGTTTGATCATCATTATCTGAACGGTGTGAAAACGGCTTTTCTGAGGGACCTGCATGTGCTTCTCTGGGCGTTGCTTTTTATCATTCCGGGTATTTATAAGAAGTACCAGTATTATATGGTGGAATTCATTCTGGCGGAGAATCCGGCTCTGCCCTGCGGGGAAGTATTGAAATACAGCAGGGAGATGATGGAAGGACATAAGTGGAATGCTTTTGTGCTGGATTTATCCTTTATCCTCTGGCATATGCTTTCCTTTTTTACCTGCGGTCTGTCGGAAAT
>CALDLG010000153.1 GCA_937910785.1 uncultured Lachnospiraceae bacterium
CAGAAGCTTTGCAAAAAGGACGGCAGCGAGGTGATTTATCCGAAGATGCCGCTTCCAAAGGAGCAGAAGTGGGGCGAGCATATGTGGAGCCACAATTACCGGGATACGAATCGGATCAACTGCTATGATACCGGAACCTCACCCTGTAAAACGGCCTGTCCTGCGCATATTGCGGTACAGGGTTATCTGAAGCTTGCCAAAGAGGGACGGTATGAGGACGCGCTGGCGCTGATCAAGAAGGATAATCCGCTGCCGGCCATCTGCGGGCGCATCTGTAACCGCCGCTGCGAGGATGCCTGCACGCGTGCGACGATCGACGAGGCGGTTGCCATCGACGCGGTGAAGCGTTTTGTGGCAGAGCGGGATTTAAAGGCGGAAACCCGTTATATTCCGAAGCCGGTGGTGCCTTCCTTAAAAGGCGGATTCGAAGAAAAGATCGCGATCATCGGGGCCGGACCGGCCGGGCTTTCCTGTGCTTATTTTCTGGCCCAAAAGGGCTACCGCCCTGTGATTTTTGAGAAAAGTCCGCGGCCGGGCGGCATGCTGACCTACGGAATCCCGTCCTATAAACTGGAAAAGAATCTGATTGAGGCCGAGATCGAGGTGATCAGGGCGATGGGCGTGGAAATCCGCTGTGGCGTGGAGGTCGGGAAGGATATTACGATCGGTCAGCTCAGGGAGCAGGGATACAAAGGCTTTTATATCGCGATCGGATGTCAGCAGGGAAGAAAGCCCGGAATTCCGGGAGAGGATGCCCGGGGCGTACATACGGCGGTGGATTTTCTGCGGGAAGCCGGAGAAAAAGAACGCTTTGATCTGGGCGGTGAAGTAATTGTCATCGGCGGCGGCAATGTGGCGGTCGATGCGGCCAGAGTCAGCACGCGCTGCACTGCGGGCAGGGTATCGATGTTCTGTCTGGAAAGCAGGGACGAGATGCCGGCCAGCCGGGAAGAAATTCTGGAGGCTTCGGAGGAAAACATTGCCATCAACAACGGATGGGGACCGAAAGAAATTCTGACGGAGAACGGCCGGGCGGTCGGCGTCGTGTTCCGGAAATGCGTCCGCGTGTTCGATGAAAATCACCGCTTTGCGCCGGTTTACGATGAAGAAGACGTCATGACCGTGCCCTGTTCCGACGTGATTTTCAGCGTGGGACAGGGAGTCTTCTGGGGAGATCTGCTGAAAGAGAGTAAAGTTGCGCTTCGGTCAAACAGCGGCGTCCTTGCGGACCGGCTGACCTTCCAGACGGCGGAGCCGGATATTTTCGTGGGCGGCGATGTCTTTACGGGACCGAAATTCGCCATCGACGCGATCGCTGCCGGAAGGGAGGGCGCCGTTTCGCTGCACCGGTATGTGCAGGAGCACTGTACGCTGACGATCGGACGAAACAGAAGAGATTTTATCGAGCTCGATAAAGAGGATCTTTTTATTGCGGGTTATGACAACACTGACAGACAGCGGCCGGAGAAGGCCGAAGAATCGCAGCTTCGTTCGTTCCGGGATTTATCCCATACGCTGACGGAGGAGCAGGTCAAAGCGGAGACCTCCCGCTGTCTGGGCTGCGGGGCGTCGGTGGTGGACCCAAATAAGTGTATCGGCTGCGGCATCTGCACGACCAAGTGTGTTTTTGATGCGATTTCGCTTCACCGGGAGCTGCCGGGCTGTTCGGAGATGGTGAAATCGGAGGATAAGTTAAAATATGTGCTTCCGAATATGGTCAGACAGTCTTTGAAGATCAGGTTTGCACCGAAGAAGGACTGAGTCCGCAATCGGGAGCGGGCGGCCGGACAGGCCGCGGCGCGGAAAGGAACGGAGACAGACATGCACGAGCTGGGAGTCGTATTTCATATTATGGACAGTCTGGAGAAAGTAGCGGCGGAAAACGGCGTGGAAAGCATTTCCAAAGTGGTTCTGGAGCTTGGGGAGGTTTCTACGGTGATCGAATCCTGCCTGATCAACTGTTGGAAATGGGCGGCTCCCAAACGTCCCCTGTTTGCGGAAGCAAAGCTCGTTGTGGAAACGCTGCCCGCCATCACGTATTGTGAGGACTGTGGCCGGACTTATCCGACCGTAGCGCATGGGAAAATCTGCCCGTATTGTCAGAGCGGGAAAACGTGGCTTGCCCAGGGGAATGAGTTCAATATCAGGGAAATTGAGGTTCCGGGATCATAGAAGCCGTTCCGGCTCGAAGGATCAGGTTGACATAACTTCCGAGCCGGGCAGGAGACAGACGGAGGAGAAAAGAAGAATGGGGATGCAAAGGATGGAGGATGTGGCGGAGAGAAACGATTCATGGAAAAGCAGGAGCGTTGTGCGCAGAAGTTACCGGGCGGTCTGGCAGGGGAGCATGAAAGAAGAGCAGGCGGATCATCTTTTCGCACAGTGCCGGGAGGCGATGGAGCGGACAAGAGAGGAGCGCCGGCTGCTGACAGCCTCTCTTTATCGTTATGAACAGTTTCTTTTTCTTTATACGGAAGGGATCGGAGAAGCGGCGGCAGCGGACGAAATATGCGCGCCGCTTGCGCCCTTTTTACAAAACTGGCCGGAAACGGTGGAAAGACCGGAAAGCGGCAGAGTATGGATTGACATGCAGCCTTATTATTATCATGCCGTTCCGGTCTGCGCGGAAGAGTGGATGAAGGACCGGAGACCGTTGCGCAGGCGCGGGCGGATTGCGCTTCTTGCTCCCGGCAGGTGGGAGTCTTATATGGAACATCATCTGGCGCTGATGCGGGAAGGGCTGATCGAAGGGGACCGGTATCATCTGATCAGTGTTCATGAAAATGTATTGTTTTCTTATTTTGAAGAGCCGAAGACGATGACGAATCTGCGGAAGGAGAAGGCGGACAGTCCGGCTTTGGACGCGTGGCTTTTGACGGATCCGGAAAGTCATTTCATGCGGTTTTCGCCTGGTCAGGGGCCGGGACCGGATGAGAATTTCGTGTTTCTTTCCTGCGTGGCAGAAGCATGACCGGAGTCCGGCAGGAAAGGCGGACATGGTCTTTTGTGCGGAAATCCGGGAGTGTGGATGAAAATCCGGAGGTCATGGAAATTTCTGACAAAAATCGTAATATTGCGCTTTCTTTTATCGGCTGAATGTTGTATGATTTTATTATAAAGACTATATGATGGAGGGCTAAATTATGGCAAAAGAAATGATTGCAATGCTTCTGGCCGGCGGACAGGGTTCCCGTCTGTACGCATTGACCGAGAAGCTTGCCAAACCGGCGGTTCCATTCGGGGGAAAATACCGTATTATTGACTTTCCGCTTTCTAACT
Organism: uncultured Lachnospiraceae bacterium; assembly: GCA_937910785.1. Classification (GTDB taxonomy): domain Bacteria; phylum Bacillota; class Clostridia; order Lachnospirales; family Lachnospiraceae; genus UBA3282. Next base: position 3,280 of record CALDLG010000153.1, read on the forward strand.
GTGTGAATTCCGGAATCGATACGGTAGGTATTCTGACACAGTATCAGCCGCTTGTGCTGAATGAGTATGTGGGGAACGGCCAGCCGTGGGATCTGGACAGATTATACGGCGGCGTGCATGTTCTTCCGCCTTACCAGAAGGCGAACAAATCGGATTGGTATAAGGGAACGGCCAATGCGATCTATCAGAATCTTTCTTTTATCGAAAGATATGATCCGGAATATGTGATCATTCTGTCCGGAGACCAGATCTGCAAGCAGGATTACAGCGATTTCCTGAAATTCCACAAGGAGAAGGAGGCGGAGTTCAGCGTTGCTGTCATGGAAGTTCCATGGGAAGAGGCGCCCCGTTTCGGTCTGATGGTGGCGGATGAAAACGACAGAATTACAGAGTTTCAGGAGAAACCGAAGAATCCGAAATCCAATCTGGCCTCGATGGGCATTTACATATTTAACTGGGATATCCTGAAAAAATATCTGGAAGAGGACGAGGCGGACCCGAATTCCGAGAACGATTTCGGCAACAATATCATTCCGAATCTGCTGCGTGACAACCGCAGAATGTATGCTTATCATTTCAGCGGCTACTGGAAGGACGTGGGGACGATCGCGTCATTGTGGGAAGCGAATATGGAGGTTCTCGATCCGGATAACAGCGGTATCAATCTGTTTGATGAGAACTGGAAGATCTACAGCCGGAAAGCGGCGCTGCCCGGACAGAAAATATCCGCGGGCGCGGTTGTGGAGAATGCGATGGTAACGGACGGCTGTCAGATCAGGGGAACCGTCAGACATTCCATTCTGTTCGAAGGCGTTAAAGTGGAAAAGGGCGCGATTATTGAAGATGCCGTCGTGATGGGAAATACGGTTGTAAAGGCAGGAGCCGTTGTGCGGCACTGTATCGTGGCGGAGAATGTTACGATCGGTGAGAACGCAGTGGTGGGAGCGATGCCTTCCGGCGACGAGAACGGAGTTGCGACCATCGGTGCGGGCATTACGATCGGTGACAATGCCAAGATCGGTCCGAATGCCATGATCAATAAAAATGTAGAAGGCGGTGAAGAGCAATGTTAAATACGAATACAAATGCACTCGGCATTATTTTCCCGAACAGTTATGATCTGCTGGTTCCGGAACTGGTTAATATCCGTTTGATGGCATCGATTCCCTTTGCCAGCCGTTACCGTCTGATCGACTTTACGTTATCCAGCATGACGCACAGCGATATCGGAAACGTTTCCATTATGGTAAATAACAACTATCATTCTCTGATGGACCATCTCGGTTCCGGGCGTGAATGGGATCTGGTTCGTAAAAACGGCGGTCTGAATATTTTCCCGCCCTTTGCGGAAAAGGATGCGAAGCCGTATGTGGGACGCGTTGGAGCACTGGCAGGCATTGTGAATTTCCTGAAAGGACAGAAGGAGACCTATGTGATTCTGACAGATGCCAATATTGCGGTAAACTTTGATTTCAAAGCGATGATTCAGGCTCATATCGACAGCGGAGCCGACGTGACGATCGCCTATAATGAGCAGGAACTTCCGGAAAGCCTGATAAAGCTCCCGTCTAACGGCAGATGCTTCTACTATACTTTTGATATTGACAACGGCAGAGTGACCAAGATTTATGTAAACTCAAAGGAAAGCGGCGTTCAGAACTTCTCCATGAATATGTATGTTCTGGAACGTGAGTTCCTGATCAGTCTGATTGAGGAGGCTTATGTGCATGGACATGAGTTTTTCGAACGCGATATTCTCGTGCCGAAGTTAAATCAGCTGAATGTACAGGCGTATAAGTGCGAAGGTTATATCGCGCGCATCAATGATTTAAAGAGTTATTTCGATGAGAATATGAAGCTTTTGGACGACTACAACCTGAATGCGTTATTCTCCGGACCGCCGATTTATACAAAGCTTCATGGCGGAAATCCGACCAGATACATAGACGGCTGTAAAGCGCAGAACGTGATGACGGCGGACGGCTGTATCATTGAAGGCGAAGTTGAGAACAGCATTCTTTTCCGCAGCGTGAAGATCGCCAAGGGCGCCAAAGTCAGAAACTGTGTTCTGATGCAGGGAACCGTAGTGGAAGCGGGAGCGGATGTGGAATATCTTGTCACGGACAAAAACGTTACGATTACAGCTGGTAAGGAAATGAAAGGAACGGACAGCTTCCCGGTTTATATTGGGAAAAATCAGACCGTATAAAAGCGGACGGATTGTGCCGGAGACACCGGCATGACAAAAACAGGGCATCAGGCGGATGGAAAAGATTTAAGTGCGCTTGCGCGTGGCTTTTCTCTTTTCGTCCGCCTGATGCTTCGGTTTTTATGGTTTATTTTTGGGAAGGAGAGCTACGGCGATGCACAACGAACTGACACTGAAGGATATCGAGAAGATGAAGGAGGAGATCGAGTACCGCAAGCTGGTGGTGCGCCGGGAGGCGCTGGAGGATGTGAAGACGGCGCGGGCGCATGGGGATCTGAGCGAAAACTTCGAATATCATGCGGCCAAAAAGGTCAAAAACCAGAATGAAAGCCGTATCCGCTACCTGGAGCGGATGATTCGGACGGCGGTTATTATCTCAGATGAGTCCGCAGAAGATGAGGTTGGTGTAAACAATACTATAGAGGTATACTTTGAAGAGGATGGAACGACCGAAACCTATAAGCTGGTTACGACGGTCCGGGGCAATTCCCTGGAGGGTCTGATCAGCACGGAGTCACCGCTGGGGAAAGCCCTTCTCGGACACAAGACAGGGGACCGGGTATATATCGAGGTCAATCCTTCCTATGGCTACTATGTCGTTGTGAAATCGATCGAAAATACGGTGGACGACGGCAGCGACAAGCTCCGGAGCTTCTGACATAATGACTGGCATAACTTTTCCGGGACGGGCATATAAAGTGTAAAGAGAAGTTCTGAGCCCCCGTAACAGGGGTGTTTCACAAAGAGCTTTTTACACTGCGCTTGAGGAGGAAAAGGGTATGTATGAAATGAAAACAGCGGCAGAAACCATTCGGCTGCTGCATTCCGACAGAGAGAATGGGCTGGACAGGCGGGAAGCGCTCCAAAGAAGAGCAAGGCAGGGGGCGAACCGGCTGCGGGAGCAGGAGGGAAAAAGCGTCTGGCAGATGATTCTGGGACAGCTGAACGACCCTCTGATCCTGATTCTGATCGTGGCAATGGCAATCTCACTTCTGCTTGGGGAAGCCGGTGACGCGGTCATTATCGTGACGGTAGTTGTTTTAAATGCCGCGATCGGTGTGATTCAGGAAGGAAAAGCAGGTAAGGCGGTAGAGGCTTTAAAGAAGATATCCTGTCCGCAGGCAGTGGTCATCCGGGATGGAAAGACCATGAAAATATCCGCCGAAGAGCTTGTTACGGGAGACATTGTCTTATTGGAGGCCGGAAATATGGTGCCGGCGGACATGCGTCTGTTCGAAACCCAGGGCCTACATATTGAAGAGTCTACCCTTACGGGAGAGTCTGCCCCGGTAGAAAAAACCGCGGATTCCGTAGAGTCGTCCCAGGGGGATAACAGCAGTGAAAATATGGCTTATATGTCCACTTATGTGACGAGGGGGAGAGGAAAGGGAGTCGTAACCGAGATCGGTATGGATACCCGTATCGGCCATATAGCGAATATGCTGCATGAGACGAGGGAGAAGCTGACGCCCCTCCAGATCAAACTGGGAGAGCTTGGCAAGGTTCTGAGCATTCTTGCCGTTGCGGTCTGTGCGCTTCTTTTTGTGATTGCCGTCTGGCAGAAACGCAATGTGGGGGAGATGCTTTTAACGTCCGTTTCCCTGACGGTTGCGGCGGTGCCGGAGGGACTGCCCGCGATCGTGACGATCGTGCTCGCGCTGAGCGTATCGAGAATGGTGCGGGCCAGAACGATTGTGCGGAAGCTTTCCTCGGTGGAGACGCTCGGAGCGGTGGATATCGTCTGTTCGGACAAGACCGGTACGCTGACGCAGAACCGGATGACGGTCACGGAATGCTATCTGGATGGCCAGATGACGGAAAAGGATAAGTTTTCCGGCCTTTTTGCGGAGCGGCTGTGGCAGGGAGCGGAATGGGAAAAAAGCAGCAGGGCGCATTTTCTGCTGGGATGCATTCTGTGCAATGACGGAACCTCCTCCGCCGGGGGAGATCTGGGTGATCCGACGGAGATGGCTCTGATTCACATGGCGGAAGGCTGTGGAATCCGGGTCGATGAGCTTCGGGCGAGGTTTCCAAGGCAGGAGGAAAGGGGATTTGATTCCGAAAGAAAAATGATGACCACCTCCCATCTGATGCGGGGGATGCAGGAAGGAAGCCGGATGAATTCCTATTCCAAGGGAGCGGCTGAGAAAATACTGGAGCGCTGTACCTCTTTTTACCGGAACGGCAGACAGTGTCCCATGCGCGACGGGGACAGAAATTCGCTGGCGGCCGTGCTGGACGGGCTGATGAACGCGGGGCGGAGAGTGCTCGCCGTAGCGATGAAGCCGGGAGGCGGGCTGCAGGAGTCGGACATGGTTTTCCTGGGCTTCGTCAGCATGCAGGACCCGGTCAGACCGGAAGCGGTGGAGGCCGTAGAGGAATTCCGGAAGGCAGGCGTTTCCACGGTAATGATTACCGGAGATCACAGGAATACCGCTTTTTCCATTGCAAAAGAGCTGCGGATCGCGCAGTCGCCCGCAGAATGCATTTCCGGGCGGGAGCTGGATGCAATGGAGGAGACGGTCTTCCTGAAAAAACTGCCACAGCTTAAGGTTTTCGCCAGAGTGACGCCGGAGCACAAGGTAAAGATCGTAGAGGGCTTTAAAAAGCTTGATAAGACAGTGGCGATGACGGGAGACGGCGTGAATGACGCACCATCCCTGCAGGCGGCCGACATCGGGATCGCCATGGGGAAGAACGGTACGGATGTGGCGCGCAATGCCGCCGATTTCGTGTTGATGGATGATAATTTTGCGACGATTCATCTGGCCATCAGGGAGGGCAGGGGAATTTATGAGAATATCAGGAAATCGGTGCTATTCCTGCTATCCTCCAATCTGGGAGAAATCATGACGATGCTCGTTACGATCATCGCCCGTTTTCCGAGTCCTCTGAAGGCGAGTTTTATCCTCTGGATCAATCTGATTACGGATTCGCTTCCCGCACTCGCGCTGGGGGTGGACGATAACGAAACGGATCTGCTGATGAAAGAGCCGCCGAGACGGAAGGGAGAATCTCTTTTTGCAAAGGGCGGACTTCTCTGCGTGCTTTGTTATGGTCTGGTGATCGGCGGCGTGAGCCTTGCCGCCTTTCTGAAAGTGCCTTATGACAGGCTGATGGCGGAAAATATGCCAATAAGTTTACATAATATTATAGAAAGCTACCGGATTTCAGCGGTTCTCGTAAAGGCGCAGACGCATGCTTTTACGGTACTTGGCATGAGCCAGCTGTTCCATGCGGTCGGCATGAGGGATGTGAACCGTTCGATTTTCCGGATGAACCATAAGAAGAATCCTTTTATGATACTGGCGCTTGTATTCGGTCTGCTTTTACAGTTTGCGGTGACGGAGATCGATCCGCTCATTGCGCTCTTTGGTACGGTGAAGCTGGAATGGATGGAATGGGGGCAGCTTCTGGCGCTGTCTTTAACGCCGGTAATCGTTCATGAGCTGCTCGTGGCTGTGCATTACGGAATGGAAAAAAGGGGCTCTACAGAAACGTGCCAAATGCCAGCAGCAGAAGAAACAGCCCGCTGAGCCAGGAAAGCTCAAAGGAACATTTCCGGGCGATAAGCAGGCCGGAAAGATAGCCGAGCGAAAAGAGCAGAAAGTGAAAGAAGGCGGCCGAGAGAAACAGGACCGTCAGCGAGGTTACCTGACAGGAAAAGGCCATACTGGCAAGCACGCTGTCAAGGGAAAGAGCGAGACTTAAAAAAAATGCTTCTTTGCCGCTTAAAACCTGAACCTCCTGCCGGTTGGCTTCCTCCGGAGAAAAATATATGGTGAAAATAATGTTAAGCTGACTGATCTTACAGGTCCAGTTTCCGATGATGTCCGGGTAGGCTCCGGCCAGATGACGGATCAGGCTTTCAAGCAGTTTGGCAAGGCCGAGGAAAAACAACAGAAGGAATGACAGAACGGAAAAGAGATGCGCCGGAAAAAGCGAGAAGAGCAGGGAACCGATCCGGGTCATAAGCGTGATAAAAGCCGAAGGAACAACGATAAGGAAAACTGCCGAAAGAGGTTTGATGTGAACTCTGGAAGCTCCATAGGAAAAGCCTGCGCTCAGGGAATCGACCGAAACGGCCAGAAGAAAAAGCAGCACAGGGAGGAATGCTGAAAACATGGCGCTGCCTCCAAATATCTTTTATGAATTTAATTTATCATATGTAAATCTTTGGAAATTGACTGTACGCAAATCCCGAAAAATGTTATGATAAAAAGAAAAGGGAGGACTGCCTATGGAACTGATGTTTATCGGAGCGGACCACGAGGTGACCGGAAGCTGTCACTATCTTCAGATTAACGGGATCAATCTTCTGGTGGATTACGGAATGGAGCAGGGGATGCAGACTTATCAGAGCTGTGAACTGCCGGTGGAGCCTGCGAGGATCGATTATATTCTGCTGACGCATGCCCATATCGATCATTCCGGCATGCTGCCGTTTCTGTATGCGAGAGGTTTTCGGGGAAGCATTTATACGACGGATGCGACGGCGGATTTGTGCAGCATTATGCTGCGGGACAGCGCGCACATACATATGCAGGAGGCGGAGTGGAAGAACCGTAAGGCGAAAAGAAGCTCGGATAATGCATTGGTAGAACCCCTTTATACGATGGAAGATGCGGACGGGGTGATCAAAAGGCTGGTTCCCTGCGACTATGAGAAAAAGATCGAAATAGGTCCCGGCATTGTTGTTCGGTTTACGGATATCGGGCACCTGTTAGGCTCCGCCAGCATTGAGGTCTGGGCGACGGAAGGAGATATTACGAAGAAGCTGGTTTTTTCGGGCGATATCGGCAACAGGGGCCTTCCGCTGATGAAAGATCCTCAGATGACAAAGGAAGCCGATTATGTCATTATGGAATCCACTTACGGCGACAGAAACCACAGCGAGGAAAAGGTCGATTATATCGGAGAGCTTGTAAAAATACTGAAAAGAACCTTTGACGGGGGCGGAAACGTAGTCATTCCCTCCTTTGCGGTGGGCAGGACGCAGGAGCTTCTCTATTTTCTCCGGCAGATCAAAGAGGAACGGCTTGTGAAAGGGCATGAGAACTTTCCGGTTTATGTGGACAGCCCGCTTGCGGTGGAAGCGACCGGCATCTTTCAGAGAAACAGCGAGGAATGTTTTGATGAAGAGGCGATGGAGCTGATCCGGAAGGGCATCAATCCGATTACATTTCCGGGGCTGCATCTTGCGATCACGAGCGACGAGTCAAAGGCGATCAATTTCGAGAATACGCCGAAGGTCATTATTTCCGCGTCGGGCATGTGCGAAGCCGGAAGAATCAGGCATCACCTGAAACATAATCTGTGGCGGAAAGAGTGCACGGTTCTTTTCGTCGGTTACCAGGCGATGGGCACTCTGGGCCGGGCGATTATAGAGGGTGTCAGGGAAGTGAAGCTTTTCGGGGAAACGATCGAAATCCGCGCGGAAATTGCTCAGCTGGCGGGCATGAGCGGCCATGCGGACAAGGCGGGACTGCTGTGCTGGATAAACGGATTTGCGCAAAAACCGGAGAAGGTTTTTGTCGTACACGGGGATGACCGGAACTGCAAGCTTTTTACGGAATGTCTGAGGGCGGAGCATGGACTGGACGCATATGCGCCTTACAGCGGCACCAGATACGACCTGGCGGCAGGCCGGTTTCTGTACGAGGCAGAGCCCGTTATGCTCAGGAAAAAAGGCCATATTCTGTCCGATGTCTTCGCAAGACTGGTGGCAGCAGGACAGCGGCTTATGGCGGTTATTTATAAGAACGAAGGCGGCGCGAACAAGGATCTGGCCAGATTCGCGGATCAGATCAATGCGCTGTGTGATAAATATGAAAAGTAGATGACAGCGGGCCGAAAAGTGCGGCCGGCTGGGGAAGGAATATGGTCACTGATATGAATCTGATTGTGGCGGTGGATAATAACTGGGCTATTGGCTGCAAAGGAAGCCTGCTTGTGAGCATTCCAAACGATCATAAGGCGTTCCGTCGGGAAACGGCCGGCAGGGTGGTGGTGTTCGGAAGGAAAACGCTCGCTACTTTTCCACAGGGAATGCCGCTTGCGGACAGAACGAACATTATCCTGTCCGGAGATCCGGATTACCGGGTAAAAGGGGCGGTCGTAGTGCACAGCAAGGAGGAGCTTCTGGAAGAGTTGAAGAAATATCCGGAAGATGAGATATATGTAATCGGAGGGGAAAGCATATATCGTATGCTGCTGCCATACTGTCAGACGGCGCATGTGACGAAGATTGACCACGCCTATGAGGCGGATGCCTATTTTCCCAATCTCGACGAGTCGGAGGAATGGGAGATCACCGCGGACAGCGAGGAGCAGACCTATTTTGATATTGCGTACAGCTTTGTGAAATATGAACGCAAAAAGGCCTGAAACATCTATAAGGAGAGAAGTTATATGGGAGAAGAGAAGAAACAGGAGCGGAGAAGCGGCTTTACTTCCAAACTGGAAAAACAGGCGGTATCGCTGCTTCTTGCCAAGGATGAACTGGAAAAAAAGAATATTGAGCTGGAAAATGCCATGATCGACGCCAGAAAGGCAAGTCGGGCAAGAGATATTTTTCTTGCCAATATGTCCCATGAGATCCGGACGCCGATCAATACGATGCTTGGATTGAACGAGCTGATTCTGCGGGAGAGTCAGGATGAAACGATCCGGGGCTATGCGCTCGATATCAAGCAGGCGGGGACGGTGCTTCTGTCGCTCGTCAGCGATATTCTGGATTTCTCCAAACTGCAGTCGGGGAAAATGGAACTTGCGGAGGGAACCTATGACATCAGTTCTCTTTTAAACGATCTGATCAACAGTGTTTCCATTCCGCTGCGAAAGAAGAAGCTTCGTCTGTCCCTCGATATTGCATCGGACATTCCCTATAAATTATCGGGCGATGAGGTGCATCTTCGCCAGATCATCGGTAATCTTCTGTCCAATGCCGTAAAATATACGCAGACCGGAACGGTAACGCTGCATCTTGGCTGGGAAGACCAGGGGAACGAAAAGCTTCTGTTAAAGATTGCGGTTGAGGATACCGGAGTCGGCGTAAAGGAAAAGGATATCAAAAGGATCTTTGAGACTTTCAACAGACTGGATATGGAAGCGGGCAGGAGCGAGGAAGGAACGGGACTCGGACTGGCCGTAACGCATCAGCTGGTCGATATGATGGGCGGTAAGCTGGAGGTAAAGAG
>CALDLG010000154.1 GCA_937910785.1 uncultured Lachnospiraceae bacterium
CAAACATAAAAGATCCCCGCTTCCTCTCAGATTTTCACAAAAAAATACAGGACAGCCAAAACCATCCTGTACTATCATGCCCCGTCTGACGAAAAATATGCGGCGGTTCTTTCATGGAAACAATGATTCGCTATTCGTTTTCCGTTCCCGCCTCGGAACCATCTCCGTCTCCGTCCATTTCCCCTTCCACTTCACCGTTCTCTTCCTCCGGACTTTCTTCCGGCACATCGATATATTCTTCCGTATAGGCCTCTCCCTGAATCTGCGTCATAATCTTCTCGGACAGAGCCTTCAGCTCCGCATTGGCATCGTTTCCTTCCCAGATTCTCGCGAAGGCGATCTCCATCTCCACCCAGTAATTGCTCGTTTCTATCATCTTGGGGTTGGGCGCTGATTTCCCGTATTCCGCGATAAATGCCTCCACATTCGGATTCTCGAATGTAATCCCTGTACGGGCCGGTATTTTGCCCGTTCTGTCATACAGATTGTCCACGTTATAGCAGGACAGATAGACCGCGAAATCATTGGCCATGTCCTTATGTTCGGAATAGCCGTTTACGACGACGCACTGCGTGACGGACAGAGACTTCGATACAAGCTCTTCATTGACATTCGGAATCAGTGAAGTGCCGTATTCATACTGAAATTCTCCGTTTTTCTTTGCTTCCTCTATTTTGGCAAGCGCATCCGTCGTCACCACCGTATAGACAATTTTGCCGTCTATAAAATCCTGCAGAACATCCCCATAGCTGATCTCTTCCGTATCGATGGAAAAAAACTGGTTCAGATGCTGATAAACTCTCATGCAGCGAATCGCGTCTTCATTGTAGATGTTGATGGAATCATCTCTGTCGCCCGCGCTGCCGCCAACATCGATATAATTTCCGACAAAGAAATAATTATAGAAAATATCGGATACATCCCACTTAAAAATGGCCTCTACCTGCTCCGGCGCATCATACACATCCGCAAAAGCCAGAATATCGTCGATCGTCTCAGGCAGTGTCTCCTCCACCCGTGCCGCGACCGCCGCTTCGTCGATTCCGTTTTCTTCCGGCCCGGCCTCCGCTTCGTCGCCCGATGCTTTGTCCGTCGTTTCCTCTCCCGGCTCATCCGTCTCCGGACCGTTCTGCGCAAGCTCCGCTTCCGCCGCCTCCGCCGCCGCAACATCGAGTTCCGCCTCTATCTGCGCGCGCGCCCAGTCTTCCAGATAAGTCTTATTGTACAGGAAAGAGCTGGTCTCGAAGTAAAAGGGATAGCCGATCTGTTTATCATGATAAGTGGCCGCATGAATCGAGGTTTCCGTATAAAAATCCTGCATGGGAGGAACACCCTCCGGTATTCTGATTTCCGACGCGAGTCCAGCCAGATATGCTTTTTCCAGAGAATCATTTCCCACAATATATAAATCCGGAACTTCTTCGGAATGCAGCGAAGCCTGATTGATGGTCTCCAGATATTCCGCACCGGAGGTGTACACAGGAATCACCTGAACATCCTCCTGTCCGTCATTGTAAGAGACTGCCACGCTGTTCAGATAATCCGTCAGCGTTTCGTCCGTATACCACAGATACAAAGTCTCCCTATGCCCGAAAAGGGGCGCTTCTATCTCTTCCGTTTCCTCCGCCGGCTGCACAGAAAGCCCGGCGCTGCTGATGGCATAAAGGGCTCCCACCATACAGGCTATCAGCAGAACGGTCAAAAACCTTCTTCTTAAAATCACACCTGTTCTCCTATCCTTCGGACAAACATTCCCGCAAAATGCCCGTCATCTCGTCAATATGCTCCTTCGTAATGATCAGCGGAGGAACGAAACGAATGATATTACTTCCGGCATTGATCAGAATCAGTCCCTTCTCCATTGCTCTGTTAATGAACTCTCCTGCCGGCTTTTGGCAGACAAGTCCCTGCATCAGACCGACGCCGCGCCTTGCTTCGACCACTTCAAATTCGGAAACAAACGCATCGAGCCGTTCTTCCAGATAGGCCCCTGTCTCCCGCACATGTTCCGGAATATGCTCTTTTTCATACAGATCGAGCACTTTGCTGACCGCCGCACAGGCGAGCGGATTTCCGCCGTAGGTCGTCCCATGATCGCCCGCTTTCAGAGAATTCCGGCCCACCTTCTCAGTCATCAGAAAAGCGCCCACCGGAACACCGCAGCCAAGCGCCTTGGCCGTCGTCATAATATCCGGTCTGATACCGAATTTCTGCCATGCATACAGATAACCGGTTCTTCCCATACCGCACTGAATCTCATCCAGAATCAGCAGAATATCCCTCTCATCACACAATTTTCTGACTTTTTGCAGGAAATCCTCTTCCGCGGGATAAAGCCCGCCCTCTCCCTGTACTGTTTCCAGTATAATGGCACATGTCCTGTCATTTACATTGGCCTTCACGCTGTCAAAATCATTCAGATCCGCGAAACGGATATTGCCGATCATCGGCTCGAACGCCTCTCTGTAATGCGGATTTCCGGTAACGGAAAGCGCACCCATCGTCCTGCCGTGGAAAGAGTGGTTCATCGCGATGATCTCATGATCCGTCTTCCCGTCTTTCAGATATGCATACTTTCTCGCCGCCTTAATGGCTCCTTCCACCGCTTCCGCGCCGCTGTTCGTAAAAAAGACCCGGTCCATGCCGGAAGCCTTCTTTAACTTCTTCGCCGCTTCGATGGCCGGAATATTATAATAATAATTGGATGTATGAATGATCTTATCAATCTGTTCTTTTAAAGCGTCATTATATTCCCGGTTTCCGTATCCCAGCGCGAAAACCGCAATCCCCGATACGAAATCCAGATACCGCTTTCCTTCCATATCATACAGATAAACGCCTTCTCCTTTTTCCAGAACCACCTGATAGCGGTTATAAGTGTGTAAAAGCGCATTTTCCGCCTCGTCTATATATTCCTGCATCCGCATGGCAACCTTTTCCTCCACGTCTTATCCTCACTCCTCGTCATCCGCAATAATCGCCGTACCGATTCCATGATTGGTAAAGATCTCAAGCAGCAGGCAGTGCGGAATCCTTCCGTCCAGAATATGTACCCTGTTCACGCCTTCCCTGATCGCATCGGTACAGTTTGTAAGCTTCGGCAGCATGCCGCCGCCGATACAGCCGTCCTGAATCAGCTCCTCGGCCTGTGCCGCCGTCAGCCTGGAAATAAAAGTAGACTTATCCTCAATATCACGATAAAGGCCCTCGATATCCGTCAGGAAAGCAAGCTTCTCTGCGGAAACCGCTTTGGCGATCGCGCATGCCGCATCGTCCGCATTGATGTTATAGGTCTGAAAATGGTCATCCAGTCCGATCGGCGCGACGATGGGCAGAAAGTCTTTCTCCAGCAGATCATACAGCACTTTTGGATTGACGTTTTTGATATCTCCCACGAAACCGATGTCCCGCCCGTCGGAATACTTTTTATCACATTCCAGAAGTCCGCCGTCCTTACCGCTGATGCCCACCGCCTTCACGCCCAGCTCCTGCACCATGCTGACAAGACTCTTGTTTACTTTATTCAATACCATCTCTGCGATTTCCATGGTATCTTCATCCGTCACGCGAAGGCCGTTGACGAATCTCGGCTCCATGCCTACCTTGCCGACCCACCGGCTGATCTCCCTGCCGCCACCATGCACGATGATCGGTTTAAAACCTACCAGCTTTAAAAGCGTGACATCCTTAATGACATTCTTCTGCAGTTCCTCATTGCTCATGGCGCTTCCGCCATACTTTACAACGATGATTTTCCGGTTAAATTTCTGAATATAGGGAAGCGCCTCGATTAATACTTCCGCCTTACCCAGAATCCGGTTCATTTCCTTCTGTTCCATTTTACCCCTCTTGCCTTTCCTTCTGCGCGCCCGGCCTCAGCTTCTGTAGTCCGCGTTGATTTTTACATAATCATAAGTCAGGTCACAGCCCCATGCGACGGCTTCCGCATCGCCGTCCTTCATATCAACCAAAACCCGGACCTCCGGCGCGGAAAGAATCTGCGTCGCCTCTTCCTCGCTGTAATCCGTAACATTGCCGTCCCGGTAAACAAGCAGGCTCTGCTCTCCGCTTTCCAGATACATATCGAGATGATCCGGATCAAAGTCTGCGCCCGCATAACCGAGCGCGCACAGGAATCTCCCGCAGTTCGCGTCATGTCCGAATACGGCCGCCTTGCTCAGACTGGAGCTGATTACGGATTTACTCAGCTTACGGGCATCTTCCTTCGTCTTCGCATGAATAACCTTCGTTTCAAAAAGCGCCGTCGCCCCTTCGCCGTCGCCCGCCATCATTTTCGCAAGCTTCGTATTCACATGATTCAACGCTTCCCTGAATTTATCATAATCTTCGTTCTTGGATGTAATTTCCGGATTTTCCGCCATGCCGTTTGCCAGAATGACAAGTGTGTCATTTGTAGAAGTATCCCCGTCCACCGATATCATATTAAAGGTGTCGGTTACGTTTTCCCGCAGAGCTTCCTGGAGCAGTTCTCTGGAAATCGCGATATCCGTCGTCAGAAATCCGAGCATGGTACACATATTCGGATGAATCATGCCGGAGCCCTTGCACATACCGCCGAGCGTTACGGTCCGGCCGCCGATCTCAAAGCTGACCGCCGCCTGTTTGGAAATCGTATCCGTCGTCATAATGGCTTCCGCCGCGGTCCTTCCC
>CALDLG010000155.1 GCA_937910785.1 uncultured Lachnospiraceae bacterium
AGGATCCTGTTTTTACCTTATCCCTCAATTCGTCCGGAATGATATACTGAAATGCCCGGTCCACCTTCTCGTGGGAAATGTCAACGATGACATCCGCATACCGCCGGTTTCTGATTGTATTTTCATCCATTCCCGATCTTCCTCACTGCGGGAGACTGTCTGCCGCCAGAATATCCCGAATCAGCTCCCGCTCATCCATCGGATACTTGACGCCTTTGATCTCCTGATAATCTTCATGCCCCTTTCCGGCAAGAACGATAATATCCCCCGGTTCTCCATGCGCAATCGCATAGGCGATGGCTTCCTTTCTGTCACAGATCTCCACATAATTTCCATCCGTCCGGTCGATTCCCGTTTTTATGTCCTCCATAATATCCAGAGGCTCCTCAAATCTCGGATTGTCGGATGTGATGATCGTCAGGTCCGCCAGCTTTCCGCTCACCTCTCCCATCTCGAAGCGTCTGATTCTGGATCGGTTGCCTCCGCACCCGAATACACAGACGAGCCGGTGCGGCTCATACTCTTTCAACGTGGAAAGCAGGCTTTGAAGCGCCATCGCATTGTGTGCATAATCGATCATCAGCGTAAAATCATCCGAGACCTTAACAAACTCAATCCGTCCCTTTACTTTTGCCCCCGGAAGCGCTTTTTCCACCGCCTCTTCCAATACCCCGAAATGGCGGCAGATTGCAATCGCCGTCAGCGCATTATATACACTGAATCTTCCCGGCATGGAGAGCTGTGCCTGAAAATTCATCAGTCCTTTTACGCGAAAGGAAACTCCCAGCTTTCCGCCGCCGGAAACAAGCTGCAAGTCCTCTGCCCTCAAATCGGCATCCTGCTTTATTCCGTACGTCTCGATTCGGCAGGTATGCCCCGCCGTCACTTTTTCCCAGTGCTCGTCGTCCTTATTCACAATTCCGACCAGACACTGCCGAAACAGCAGTCCCTTGCAGGCCAGATAATCTTCAAAGTCTTTATGCTCATTGGGCCCAATATGGTCCGGCTCAATATTGGTAAAAATGCCATAATCAAAGACAAATCCCTGCGTTCTGTGAAGCATCAGCCCCTGGGAAGAAACCTCCATTACCACCGTATCGCAGCCGGCATCCGCCATTTGTTTAAAATACTGCTGCACAAGATAAGACTCCGGCGTCGTGTTATTGGCATGAATATGTGTGTCCCCGATAATGACTTCAATCGTTCCGATCAGTCCGACCCTGCGTCCCGCTTCCTCCAGAATATTTTTAACAAGATAGGTGGTCGTCGTTTTTCCCTTCGTTCCGGTGATTCCGATCACCTTGAGCCGCTTCGCCGGATGTCCGAAATAAGCCGCCGAAATAAAAGCCATCGCATACCGTGTATCCTCCACCCGGATCACCGTCACTTCCACTTCCTCCGGCAGTTTTACGTCCCTTTGCACCACCAGAACGCGGGCGCCCGATTCCACAACCTGCGCGGCAAAATCATGACCGTCCGCATTCGCGCCCGGAATACAGATAAAAAGGCATCCCTGCGTCACCTTTCTGGAGTCATAGACAACCTCCGTTACCTCAACATCCTCCGTACCCCGAATACATTCATATGTTAAATCCGACAGCAATTCCTTTAATCCGCTCATGAAAAACCTCCGCTGATGATATTAATAACCGCCCGATGTCCCGGAATAATTACGGAATCGGGGAATTCTCATATTATAAAATAGCACGAAATACGCCCTTTTTCAACTTTTCACATTTTCTTTATGGAAGTTTATGTTTTTATTAAGGTAAGTTTATATTTTTATTAGAAAGAAAACACATTTTAGACACATTTACAAATTAAGATAATAACCAAGATAGTTGATTAACTCACTATCTCCCCCCTCATAAGAAAATACGAAAAAGCCTGAGAATTTCTCAGGCTTTTTCGGTGTGTTTCCTACCTTAATTTCTCTACCGTAATGCGCTCATATAGTTCCTCCGCCACGCCAAAAGGAACATCCGCACTTTTTAACGTCGTCGCATTGGCCGCGGAAATCGCCGCCCCACGCCGCAGCGCCTCTTCCCTCTTATCCTTACGCATAAAGGACATCGCGTAGGAAGCCACCACGCAGTCCCCGCAGCCTACCGTATTCAACGCCTTTACGTCTTCCGCTCTGGCATAGAGCACCACGCCGCCGCTGCATACATACAGCAGGCCGTTCTTTCCCATGGAAACTACCACATGGGCAATGCCTCCGGCATGTACTTTCAGCGCCGCTTCGATGACATCCTCCCTGTTTACCAGTTTATGCCCGGCAATATATTCTAATTCCTTCTGATTGGGTTTGACAAAATACGGCTTTGCCTCCATACCGGCACGAAGACTTTCCCCGCTCGTGTCGAGCATCGTTCGAAGCCCCTTGAAACGGGCTTTTTCGATCAGCGTCTTATAAATATCCTCCGGAACGCCTCTTCCCGTGCTCCCCGACAGGACGACGATCTCGCATTCCTCAATCAACTCCTCATACAATGCGAGAAACTGCTCCAGCTGCTCTTCTTCCACGAGCGGCCCCGGCTCCAGAATCTCCGTCACATAGCCGTTATCCGCGAGAATATTGATATTGCTTCTTGTCTCTCCTTCTACCCGGACGAACTGACATTCCACCTGCTTATCAAGCAGCGAATCCTCGATAAAATCTCCCGCATAGCCTCCCAGAAATCCGGCGGCGCAGACACGCTGTCCGTACTGGCGCAGCACTCTTGCCACGTTAATGCCCTTTCCGCCCGCGAAAGACATCGCTGTGCGCATTCTGTTCACATTCCCAGCAATCAGCTCTCCCGTCGTATAGGTCTTATCCACAGCCGGGTTTAAGGTCACCGTAAGTATCATATTTCCACCTTTCTTCCGCCGTCGGCGGCACAATAATCCTGCATGACAATCTGCAGACTTTCTTTTCCCTGATAAACATTAATATCCGGATAATAGGCCATCTGGATAACAATTCCGCATTTTCCCTCCCGGTAGAGTCTCATCCGCTCCCGTTCCCCGAAGGTCTCGTCCAGAAAAGCATGCCACGCAGGCAAATCTCCGA
This sequence comes from uncultured Lachnospiraceae bacterium, assembly GCA_937910785.1. Classification (GTDB taxonomy): domain Bacteria; phylum Bacillota; class Clostridia; order Lachnospirales; family Lachnospiraceae; genus UBA3282. The sequence goes on from CALDLG010000155.1 coordinate 3,056, forward strand.
AATAAATCATTTCATAAAAATTACCCTCTTCGTCCTGAATCCGGTATTTTCCGACATTTTCGTTTTTTCCGAGCAGCCTGCCCTGCAGAATACGAATGTTTTTCCGGGCAAAAACCGGTTTGGCATTGCCGTTTCCGAAAGGCTCCAGTACCTGCAGCTGTCTTACAAAATCCATCCGGATATAGGACAGGGGCATGGGAACATCGATTATCAGCTTTTCCTTAAAATCTTCTCCGGATAAGCGGCAGTTTTCATTCAGCGTCCTCCGGAATTCTTCGATATTTTCTTCCGGCATGGAAAGCCCGGCCGCCATCTTATGACCGCCATACCGCGTAAAAAGATGCTTACACAGGCTCATCTCCTCGTACATATGATATGCCTCAATGGACCTCCCGGAGCCCTTAACCCCGTCTTCTCCCTTTGTCAGCACGAAAACCGGCTTATGAAATTTCTCCCGGATCCTCCCCGCGATAATCCCCGCCAGACTTTCATGGCAGTCCGGCAGATAGACGACAAGCACCTTATCCTCCCGGAGCCTCCCATGCTCTATCATGTCACAGGCCCGTTCCGTTCCCTGTCTCGTCATTTCCTTCCTGCTGTCATTTAACTCCTTCAATTCTCCGGCGATCGTAACCGCCTGCGCATAATCAGCGCTTTCAAACATCTGCAGCGCTTTCAGCGCCGTATCCAGCCTCCCCGTCGCGTTCAGACAGGGGCCGAGCACGAAACCGATATGATAGGCCGACAACGTCTTCCCCTGCAGTCCGTTCACTTCCAGCAGCGCCTTCAGGCCCGTATTTTTCGTATGCGCAATCTGTCGCAGCCCATATCTGACAAGAATCCGGTTCTCGTCCCGCAGCTCCATCACATCCCCCACCGTCGCAAAGGCCGCGAACTCCAAAAGCTCCATAAGCAGCTCCTGACGCACCTCTTTCGCACGCTCTCCGGCCTGATCGG
>CALDLG010000156.1 GCA_937910785.1 uncultured Lachnospiraceae bacterium
GGCAATCCGATGCTTTCTGCTCGGATTAAGCAGTTTGGGATTCTGTCGCTCCTGCGGCGTCATGCTGAGTACAATAGCCTCCATACGGTTCATCTGCTTTTCATCGATCATTCCTTCGATATCACCCATTTGCTTTCCCATACCGAGCATCCCCAAAATACTGGAAATGCCGCCCATGTTCCGCATCTGCTTCATACTTTCCAGATAGTCCTCGAAATCGAACTTGCCCTTTTTCATCCGGGCAGCCATCTGTTTTTCTTTTTCTTCGTCGATATCAATATTCTGCTGGGCCTTCTCGATCAGCGTAAGCACATCGCCCATACCCAGAATCCGGTTGGACATTCGATCCGGGTAGAATTGCTCCAGATCAGAAAGCTTCTCTCCCATACCGACATACAGAATCGGCCTGCCAGTCACCGTTTTGATAGACAGGGCCGCACCGCCTCTGGAATCACCATCCATCTTGGACAGGATCACACCGTCAATTCCTACTTTTTCATCAAAATCCTTTGCAACGTTTACGGCATCCTGACCGGTCATGGCATCCACAACGAGAATCGTCTGGTGTACTTCCACATTGGCCTTGATCTCCTGAAGCTCCGACATCATCTCTTCGTCGATATGAAGCCGGCCTGCGGTATCCAGAATCACAACGTTATGGCCTTCTCTTTTCGCATGCTCCAGCGCCGCTTTCGCAATATCAACCGGTTTATGATGCTCTCCCATGGAAAATACATCGACCTGCTGCTTCTCTCCGTTAATCTGTAACTGCTTGATTGCCGCCGGTCTGTATACGTCACAGGCAACAAGCAGGGATTTCTTTCCTTTTAATTTGAACTTACCCGCCAGCTTCGCAGTCGTCGTTGTTTTACCAGCGCCCTGCAGGCCGCACATCATGATCACGGTAATCGCCTTGCCGGGCTGCATCTGTATTTCCGTCGTCTCCGACCCCATCAGACTGATCATTTCTTCGTTTACGATTTTGATAACCATCTGTCCGGGGTTCAGTCCGTTTAAAACATCCTGTCCGACCGCCCGCTCCTCTACGGACTTTACAAACTGCTTTACCACCTTGAAATTGACATCTGCTTCTAGCAGCGCCATTTTCACTTCTTTCAGGGCAGTCCTGACATCCTCTTCTGTTAAACGGCCCTTACTCCTTAGATTCTTAAATACATTCTGCAGTTTATCCGTTAAACTTTCAAATGCCATACAACCCTCCATGCCGCCGTCCGCCGCACCAATCAGCCTACAGCGCTTCCAGAATTCCCGCGGACAGCTGTCTGAGTTTCCCGCAGTACACCGCCTTATCCTCTATTTCATTCTGCTCGTACTGCCTGGACAGATCGTCTATCGCCTGAATCTGTTCCTTAATTTTCATAAACCGGGCAATCAGCTTCAGTTTCTTTTCATATTCCATCAAAGCGTGATCACAGCGCTTCACAATGTCATGCACGCCCTGTCTGCTGATTCCCTGCTCCGAAGCGATCTCGCTTAACGAAAGATTCTCATATACGATGCCTTCATAGATATGTCTCTGATGCTCCGTCAGCAGTTCCCCGTAAAAATCATAAAGCAGACCCTGTTCTACGATTTTCTCCATGATTCTTCTCCTGTCGGATTTCATGTCTTTGCTCCGACCTTTGCTATTCTACTATATGAAGAGACAGGTGTCAAGTATTTTTTCTTTACAAACTGACGTTTGTTTTTAAGACGACAGACGCCATGCAGAAAAAGAAGATCTAAAAGGCACCCGATACCAATTAAGACTTTCAGAAATTGAACTGATATTCATACCGATAACTCCACTCCGCATCCGGGTTGGAACTGTCGCCATCATACTGCCGCTTTACAATCGGATTTCCAAATACGTCGTATTCATACTCATACCGCATTCCCCATGCATAGCTGCCGTCTGAATCAAAATTGCTTTCCCTGATCACATTTCCATATTCGTCATATTCCCATTCCACGGCGGCATTCAGTGAACCATCCGCCTTGTATCCGGCAGTGCGCACCATATTTCCGACGTCATCAAAGCCATATTCCTGCCAGCTGCTCATGGTTCCGTTGGCGTTATAGCTCTTGTCCATAATACGGTTCCCATACCGATCATATTCGAAGGTTTTCCACCAGCTGGACTTGCCCTTTTCATAAAATACCTGCCTGTCTATCCTGCCAATGGAATAATTGAACGAAGATTCGGAAGTAATCGTCCCCTGCTGATCATAAAAACAGAAATAAGATTCTACACCGTCCGTATACTCCTGATAAAGACTTGTTCTGCCGCTGTCGTAAAAATGTTCTTCATAGGACAACAGTCCATCCCAGTATTCATAAATTCCCCATTCGGTACAATTTCCCGATTCATCGTAAACCTCCTCCCTTAAAAGATTACCGTCCGAATCATATTCTTCATGTCTTCTCATGGTATTTCCCTGATATGCTTCCATGGTCAGAATATGCGTATTTTCCAGTATATATTTCTTTCTTGTTTCCAGTGTCGTCTTACCGGTCTGTTCAATTCCTGTATCCAATATTTCAACCGCACTGAAAACATCGCCTTTCCTGAGATACGCATCCGATGAAAGGCCGTAAGCTTCTTCGCTTTCGAGAGTCCCATAACCGACCGCCTCTTCAAAATAAGCAAGCGCCGTATCATAGTCTCCCTCTTCCAGTTTTTCCTTTCCGTAACGAATCGCATCCTCTGCCGCTTTCTGCTGTGCCAAAGCCTCCTCTTCCGCCTGCTTCGCCGCCCCGTCCTCCTGCGCTGTATCCAGGGCATCCGTATTCTGCCCGGTTCCGGTCCCTGAAGCCGGCGTATCGTCAATGCCGTCTGACTGAACCGATGAGGCCTTTTCTTCCTGCTTACCGCTCCCGACGACAGAAGATACGCCGATTGCCAAAAGAATAACCACTGCTATCCATATCGCAGCCACGATATACCACCAGTATTTCTTTCCAATCCGATCCTGCAGCTTCGTGAAGACTTCCCGGAAGTTTTGCCGAAACACTGCCACCTCAAAGTTTTTCCGTCCTGCATCCGCCCCTGTTGCCGACTGTCCGGCATGGGGAGCCATTTGTCCCGGTGTCCGCACCACAGGCAGATTCTGTCCTCCTGCTACGGCCGACGGCACCGTCTGCGCTGTCTGAACGGTATATGCGCTCTGCCCATAGAGCGCTTCCATAAATTCACTCATGGATTGAAACCGATTCTCAGCATAGACTTCCATGCCCTTTAAAAGTGCATTTTCAACTGCCGGACTAATGGGAATTCCCAATGACGAAGGAGATTTCAAATCATCCTGACGCAGGCGTTCCATGGATTCCGGCGGCGTCACGCCGGTAATACATTTGTACATCGTTGCCGCAAATGCGTACACATCTGACCAAGGTCCCTGTTTTCCTTTGGTACGGTACTGTTCTTCCGGCGCATAGCCCGGCTTTAGCATAACGGAAAGGCTTTTCTCTCCATCGGCCGTATAATCTCTTGCCGCGCCGAAATCCAACAGTTTCATACTTCCGCCTTCAAGCAGCATAATGTTATCCGGACTGATATCCCGGTGAATCAGCCCTGACTCATGTACTCTGGCAAGAGAAGCCATAACCGGTTTTAAGCACTGTAACAGATAATTTGTATCCAGTCTTCCACCGTTCATTTTGGCATATTCTTTCAAAGTCATTCCATGCAGATATTCCATCGCGATATAAGCGGTCCCGTTCTCCTCGAAGAAATCCTTAACGCCTACGATTCCTGACAGATTGGAATACCTGGCAAGGGTTCTTGCCTCTTTAATAAAGTTATTCTTCCATTTCTGCACCGCTTCCAGACTGGTGCCCGCATACATGCTGATCACACTGGTCACACTGCTTTCCCTTGTGACAAAGCCATTCGGATAAAACTCCTTGATTGCAACAGGCATCTCCAGGTTCAGATCATAACCGATATAGGTAATTCCGAAACCACCCTCACCAAGCACCCTTCCTACCAGATATTTTCCGTTCAGAATAGAACAGGGTTTCAGATAATGCCCTTCCTGCGGTGCGGCATTCGAATCATAACCGCAATGAGGGCATACCCCCGGCTGCTCCACTTCCTTCATACAACCCATACATAAATTTTCAATCTTCATTGTCAGATCATGCCTTTCTTTTTGCTTTTCAAATACCACGCCGTCTGCATCACAGACAGTCTCTCTGCCGGGTGGACGCATCCGTCAGTATTCACAGATATATCCGATTTTTCCAGCATAATTGGATGCAGCAGCGATCAGGTCTTCCGGCGCGTCATTCCACACCCACCTTTCCAGATCGGATTTATAAAAAGACATCATATACCGTTCTTCTTCTCCGGCGCTTGTGTAACTCGGCTCGCCAGCCAGCCAGTAATCCTTAAATTCCTGCGCTCTGTTTAACGATACGTCATCTAATGTTCCTTCCGCGTCAATCCAGTGATACTCACTGCTTCCCAATTCCCTCATGCCGCCCAGCCAGAAAATGTTTTTCTCATATCCCTGTTCTGTCAGCTGGGCTGCCAGAATCTCAAACTCTTCCTGTGATTCAATTGTCACCAGATGCCCGCCTCTCGTAATACAGTCTTCATAAGCTTCATACCAGGTCACATCATCTATCAGAATTTCATACCGATAGGTATTGATTTCCTGTTCGGGCAGTGTATCTTCTGTCACGGCAGGGCTTTCTTCATGTACAGGAAGTTCATCTTCCCCTGCTGCCACATCCTCCATAACACCTGCTTCCGGCTCTGTCAGGGCTTCTGCCGCGCTCCCGTCCGCAGACAAAACTACCGGGACCGTTTTATCCACCGCCGGTTCCATTTCTTTCCGGACCGCGTTCTCCGCCCGACGTCCCTGTATAATCAATAAAACAGCCGCCAGAAAACAGACTGCAAGTCCCATGATCATTCCATACTGTTTCTTGCGTTTCACCACAACCGGTCCGGCAGCCGACTTCTTCCCCGTTGTAACAGACCCTGTCATCGTTTTCTTTCCTGCCGGAACCGAGATGGATGCCGGCTGCTTTTCAACAGGCGGCGCCTGCACCAATGCCATCTCTTTTTCTGACTGTTCCATTCTCTGCCCGGTTGTCCGAACCATTGGCCCGGATGACGGCCTTCCTCCTCCGGCCGCAAACAGAGCCTGATGAAACGCCGCCATCGACTGATATCTCTGTTCCGCATAAACACTCATACCTTTGAGCAAAACAGACTCTTTCTCGGCGGAAATTGCCGCTCCAAGCGCACCTGGTCTCTTTAATTCATCCTGACGCATCCGCTCCATGGACTCCGGAGGCGTCACCCCGGTAATACACTTATAGATCGTTGCGGCAAATGCGTATACATCCGACCAGGGTCCCTGTTTTCCTTTGGTACGGTACTGTTCTTCCGGCGCGTAACCCGGCTTTAACATGACGGAAAGACTTTTCTCGTTTTCGTTTGTAAAATCTCTTGCCGCTCCAAAATCCAGCAATTTCATGCTGCCGTCCTCCGTCAGCATAATATTATCCGGGCTGATATCCCGATGAATTAGTCCGGTACTGTGCACCTGGGCGAGTGAAACCATAACCGGTTCCAAAGATATCATAAGCCGGTCAAACGGGAGCCTTCCTCCCTGTAGCTTTACATAATCCTTCAGCGTTACGCCTTCCAGATATTCCATCACAATATAAGCCGTATTGTTTTCAAGGAAAAAATCTTTAACACCTACAATTCCCGGAAGATGCGCGCATTTCGCAAGGCTTTTGGCTTCCTGTATAAACCGCTTCCGCCACTTGTCGAAGTTTTCCGCGCTCGCTCCGCTGTACGGCATAACCTGATTGGTGGCCGCAGCCTCTCTGCTGCAAAAACCGTTCGGGTAAAACTCCTTGACCGCAATCCGAATCTCCAGATTCAGATCAAACCCAATATAGGTAATGCCAAAACCACCTTCTCCAAGCACATCCCCTGTCAGATACTTTCCATTCAGAACCGTAAACGGTTTCAGTTGATGCCGCAGTTCCCGCTTTTCTTCAAATCGGTGTCCGCAATAATGGCAGGCACCACCCTGTTTTTCTTTCACCTCCCGCATGCAATGCGGGCATAAATCATTATAATTCATTGTTCCTTCTCATCCTAAGTCCAATCAGTCCGGCCTTTTCATTCCCAGAAAATCCTGAATTCAGAAGAACCGATCAAAAGCACATCATCCTTCTCAACCTTAAATTCTCCCACTATCGGTACGCCATTTACAAAAGTACCGTTCGTTGATCCCTCATCCCTGACAAATACCGCTCCATCATGATAAAGAATGGAACAGTGCACACCTGACAGCGCACTGTCATTATCGAAAGATAACTGACAGCTCTTGTTTCTTCCGATGGCTGCCCGGTCTTTTACGGTTATCTGGTGACTTTCCACCTCTCCCGGCCCTACTCTGAACAGCGTAACCTGTATTTTTCCTTTCTTCGTACTCTTCTTTGGCGCTTCCGGTTCCGCTTCTACCGGTAAGCCGCTCATTGCCTGCGTTCTGCCGCTTTCATAAGAGAGCCCCGGTCCCATAAAGGCCTCTCCCAAATTTCCGCCCGACTCATATCCGCCATTCGTTTCCTCTTCATAGCTTTCCTCTTCAGGCTTTTTCCTGCACAGAATAAAAATAAGTATGAGGATTGCTACAATGAATAGCAGACAAATTCCGATGATAATCTTTTTATTCAGTCTTTTGGGTTCTTCCACAGGAGGCTCTTCCGTCGGTGCCTCTTCTTTTTCGGAATTATCATTGATCACCGTGACCTGTACTCCCGTCCCCTTCTGCGCTTCCTCGATAGCCTCTATGACTTCCAGAATGCTTCCTGCCGGCACCGTAATGCCATCGGAAGCCTTTTTTACTCCATCGGACAATTCCACACCGATATATACGGTATCATCGCCTACTTCCTTCACGTTTTCCAGACTCGCCCTTACCACCAGACTTTCCCTTAATCTTGTATTGACATGATCACAGATATCCTCATATTCATATCGATCATCCAACAGCGGCGCGAAATGCTCTCCACCGGCCGAGTTTCTTGCAAAGCTTCCGAGAATCTTGGCGCTGCCTTCCTCATCTTTGAGTTTCGCGCCCGGCAGTGCAACCGTAAAAACAGGAATATGATTTTCCTTTACGGCGTCCTCCGCTTCTTTTTGTGTGATACCCTTCTTCTGATCATCTTCCCCGTCAGAGAAAATCAAAAGGCATCTCTTCTTATGTACCGCCTTATCCGTCTTCAGATCGTTGAGCGCTTCCGTAATACTGTAATATAGGTTGGTATCTTCCGTACTGATTCGCTCAATTCCGTCAATCGCCGCTTCCACTTCCGACCGGTCGGTCAGGAAACCGGAGGAACTCACGTCATTTCCCATTGTCGTAATACAGAAATTATCCAGTTCTCCCTTTTTTGACGCAAGCTGCTTCAATACTTCCTTTGTCTGCGCAATCCCATCTTCCGTCATGGAACCGGATATATCGACCAGACAAAGATAGGTAACCGGCTCCCCGGTCTCATCAAATGACAAAATTTCTTCGACCGGCAGCGAATTTTTGCCGATTAACAGCGAACTCTCTTCCATATGCGGCTCAAAACCTGCCGTTTCATTTTGGTTTACATAAACAAGAATGCTTCCATCTTCAGTTACTTCATACTGGTCAATTCCGATCTGCAGAGTGCCATCCGCCAGAACATCCGGCCCGTTCACCAGAACAAAAAGCCATATTCCCATCAAAAAAGACAGGACCGTCTTGATTTTTCCCGTTTTTATTCTTTTCATCTTCTTTCTTCCTGTGTTTCCTTTCCTGTTGATTTGATTATGCCTCCAGATTCCAGATGGCAATCGCGGAATTGTTATCGTTATCCGCTTTGGCCCTCCGGTTCAGATATTTACGCATCATCGAAAGCCACTCTTTCGGCGTTCCCGCAATCGCGAGCGTCTGTTCCATCTCTTCTTCCGTTACATATTCCCAAAAGCCATCCGTACACAATAAAAATGCATGCTCCGCGCCTTCTTTCAGCGAAATGGTTTTCGTCTCGGCTTTCACCTCTCCTGCTTTTCCGATTGCTTTCAGAAGCTTGTTCCGGTCCGCATGAAACCGGATTTCTTCCATCTCAATCTCGCCGGAAAGAACCGCCATTCTGGAAACACTGTGATCAAAGGTGCAGAAAACACATTTTCCGTTTTCAAAATGATAGATGCGGCTGTCTCCCAAATGCGCAAGATATGCTATTTTCAAACGTTCGTCAATACATAAAAGAGCCAGTGTCGTTTTCATTTTCGCCTGATTCGTCTGCATTGCAAGAACGACGCGGTTCGCCCTGTCGAACCACTCTTCCATATCCGCCTGCGTAATCTGTTTATCCTCCGACCGTTCTTCAAGACATTTTTTAATTTCTTCCACCGCAGCTCCCGACGCAATGTCACCGTTTCCATGTCCTCCCAGCCCATCTGCAATGACCGCATAGCAGATTCCTTTTTTTACGGCAAACAGCCCTGCATCCTCATTGCATTCTCTGCCGCCCCGATTCGTATACCCTTTTCCCGTAATCATTTCACTCTGATTTGCTCCCCGACCTATTCTATTTCCAGTAAAACTGCCGTATAATTGTCCTGATTCTTTTTCTTCCGGCCCTTCACCTGCATTTCCAGATGCATCATCGACTTTCCGACTCCATACTGCATGGACTCGATAATTTCTTCCTCTGTAAGCGTATTGTATATTCCATCCGACATCAAAAGAATCCGGTCTCCCTCGAACAATGCCATTCCGGTGTCTCCGGAATCGATTTTTTCCAACCGACCGATTCCGATATAGCTGGTAAGCGCATTTCTCTGTGGATCGTTCCATGCCTCTTCCTGCGTCAGTTCTCCCGCTTCCACCTTTTCCTGCAGAACCGCCGCATAGTTATGATCTCTGCTTAACTGCTCAAGTTTCCCATCATGATATAAATACAGACGGCTATCGCCTACTGATACCCAGTGCAGCTCCTTATCCCTGACAAATACCACAACCAGAGTCGATCCGCTTAAACCGCCGCTTTCTCCCAGCACTTCCCTGACTTCCACATTTACGTTCTCCGCCATCGCTATGAGATCTTCCCTGGCGTTTTCTCCGATTTCATGTGTTTCAAAATAGTTCAGGCAGGAAATGACGGCCGCCATGCTCGCCTTTTCTCCGTCCGCCATGCCGCCCATTCCATCGGCCAGTACCGCCAGAATCCCTTTTTCTTCGATATTGTCCACATTCATCTCCGAAACGCCAAACGAATCCTGCTGCCTGCTTCTTGCGCCGATCCCATGCGCTTTTCCGATCAACAGACCACAGCCTGTTGGTGCATCAATCTGATAAGATTTTTCCAGTCCAAGATCAACTGTTATGGTGGATTTTTCTATTTTCTGCCGTCTTTTTATTCTTTTTCCCATTCAAAGTTTTCTCCACACAAAGGTAAAAATAAGAGTCCTGTTTTGCCGATCTCGATCCGATCATACGCCTTTAGCTCAACCGTCTGAAAAATTGCCTTATTATTTACCCGAACGATACTTCTCCCGTCTCCCGGAGACAGATAATAATTTTTATCATTCGCGTCGTATGTAATGACTGCCTGATTTTCTCTTGAAATCGTCTCGTCCCCCCGGATACAGATATCCATCTTCTCACTCCGGCCGACAAAATTATTATCCGAATGAATCCGGTAATCCCTGCCTTTTTCTTTACCGTCTATGCAGATGAGCCAGCCAACCACCGGATCAATGCCCAGGTCCTTTTGAATCAGCGCCACAGTTCTTCCATCATCGGCATTCTGCTGCTGAACAGCCGCGAAAAGCGGCCGGGTCACATTATGCCTCTCTTCTGAAACTGCCGGCGTCGGCGCCACATCCATGACATCTACCGCTCCCATCGCCACCGTTTTGTTCGTATCGCCCGTATCTCTGCAGTATGGGCAGCTTCCGTGGATGGAAGCGTCATAATAATGTCCTCTTTCACATCGTTTCATTTCCATTGTTATATCCTCCTCGCTTTGTTAAAAAAAACCCAAAATCGTATCCATAAAACCGCCTACCCCATCCAGAAAGTTCAGGACTCCATAAACTGCCCCAAATACGCCTCCCAGCATGGTAAGAATTATAAAAGCCACCCCTCCTATTACAATCGCCAGAGAAATACCGTCTTTCGTAATCTCCGTTTTTTCTCCAATCCGCAGCTGTCGGAAACGGAGCAGTCCCATCATACCGAGTACGATACCGGTAACACGCAGAAACATACCAAAAACGCTCCGATTAAATACGAAATATCCAACGAGAAACACAAGCACCGCTGCCGCGCATAAAAGAATGGCCGTCATATCCAAACCGTTTCCGGCCTTCGGTATGCTTCTCTGTTCTTCCGTTATCTCTTCCTCCACAAGCAAATCAAACGCGTTCTCCCTGTTCCCCAGATAGAAACCCTGTCCGGCCCCCATCGTACGCGGCATATTCGGCCTCAGCCTGGTGCCATCCTGATAAAATGTTCCGTTTGTGGAATTTAAATCGATCAGGCATACCTTTCCCTCGATCACCTGCAATTTGCAATGAATTCCGCTGATTTTTTTCTCGCTTTCCGGATAAATCAGCTGACACATATGTGCATCTCTTCCGATGATCAGCTCATCTTCCAGTAAAAATTTCTCATTCGCGTGTATCCCTGATCTTCCAAGTAAATACACTTTCCTCATACACATTCTCTCCTCTCTGATTTGATTCTGTTCCTTATCCCTTTCCAGACGAAACGATACAGATACAGATGCAGCATAGTGTATCCGAATCCTCCGACCGCTCCTGTCAGAAGCCTTCTCACATTCGTTGATTCCCGAATATGCAGATACTGCAGGAACCAGTCGATAAACATAACCGCTGACAGCAATATGCACAGCATGGGAGAAATCTTTCTTTTTATAAATACAGGCACCGCAAGTATCGTTGCAAATAAAACACCGGTGCATCTCGCACAGACGGGAAACTGATATCCATGATAAAAGAAACTTCGCTCCGGCATCTGGTGACAGCCAAGACGTTCCCCTATGTACATCAGCTTCATCCATTTTCTATCCGCGTCTTTCATACTTTAAATCTATGTCCGCATTGTGGACATATCCAGTATGCCGCATTTTGGGTCTGTTTTCCCTTTCCGCAGGCGCCGCACAGAATTCCGAAAGGACCAAGCAGGACCGCACCGCAGCATGCCTTTCCCGCTGAAAAATCCTTACCGGAAGTCGTTGTTTCGTTGATCACCTGGCAGTTATCGCAGCCACAGACAGGACAGACTCCCGCACGCCCTTTCTGTGACGCCGTATATGCTTTTCCGGCCTCTGCGCCCGCGCCGTTTTTATCACTGCCGTTCCTGTCCTGCTTCAGCCGCAAAGCTCTCGATCCATTTCCTTCCGCGGCAGATTCTACGTTTTCAATTATAATATCAAACGCATTCTCTCTGCTTCCCAGATAAAATCCCTGCCCACTCGTCATTGTACGCGGCATATCCGGTTTGATTCTGGTCCCGTCTATCAAAAATGTCCCATTCGTGGAATGAAGATCTATCAGGCATACATTTCCGTTAA